>JBJXGP010000533.1:0-7332 GCA_046160425.1 Planctomycetaceae bacterium | reverse complement strand
TCACCGACGCCCTGACCTGTGCCTTGGGTGATTGCGATCGTCAGGTTCGCAAGCAAGCCAAGCAAGCCTTGGAAATGTGCGGTTACTGTGTCGAGAAGGGCTGCTGCAAGAAAGACTGCCAATGCGATTCGTGCAGCGGCGGTCATGAAGGTGAAGCTGCTCCCGCAGGAGATGCCCCGGCTGAAGAAGCCGCTCCGGCACCCGAGACTGAAGCTGCACCCAATGCATACTTCCCGTCTCGTTTGCCTCAGCAGCACGGCGTCCGCAGCCGTCTGGCGAATCTGTTCGGCTTCATAAATGCTCGCTAGAAGTTATCACAAGAATTTCAACGTGTCTGTTCTCTGTGTCTGTTAGTGAGTTTGCTGCTCGATTGAGTTTGATGTCTCGACCTCCGGAGTCGCTCCCGGAGGTCGTTTCTTTTTTATGTCGGAACAAATGGCCACATGAAACCCACCCCGGAAGGGCAGCCGTGGCGAAAAACTCTATGGATCAGGCCATTCAGAACCCGAATTGACCTGTTTGCGGCTCTGGTGGTATTCTCCGCCCCCCAACGGTGGACCAGTTCGCCCGGTTCATCCATTAATCCTTCCCCTCCCCGGAAGCCACGTTTCATCTGGAAAGTCTTACGATGTGTGGAATCGTCGGTTACGTCGGTCATCGGCAAGTCAGCACATATCTCATGGAAGGACTCCATCGGCTAGAGTACCGCGGTTACGACAGTGCCGGCATTGCCGTCTATTATAATGGCGACATTCACATCCGCAAAAAATCGGGACGCGTTTCGGAACTCGCGAAACTCGTCGAAAAATCACCCCTCACCGGCACGCTGGGGATCGGTCATACCCGCTGGGCCACTCACGGCGCAACCACCGATACCAACTCCCATCCGCACACCGGCGGCAACGGCGAAGTCGTGCTGGTCCACAACGGCGTCATCGAAAACTATCAGACGCTCAAAAATCAATTGCAGGAGCTCGGCTACGTCTTCCATACCACCACCGATACCGAAGTCGTCGCCCATCTGGTCGCGTATAGTCTGTCCGAGCAGATCAAGCTCGGCGAGTCGCCGACCGAACCGCAAACCTGCCTGAAAGCGGTGGAAGCGGCTCTGCCTCAACTCAAGGGGACATACGGTCTGGGTATCATGTTTCGCGAGGTTCCCGACTTCTTGATCATTGCCCGGCTGGGGAGTCCGCTGGTGATCGGCATCGGGGCCGGCGAGTATTTCGTCGCCAGCGATGCCGGCCCGCTCGTCGGATTCACCGATGAAGTCGTGTATCTCGCCGACCGCGAACTGGCGATCATCACTCCCAATTCGCTTGAAATCATCCATCGCGACGACGGCCGGCAAACTCCGTCGATTCACGTGATCGACAAATCGCAAGGGGATATCGAACTCGGCAGTTACGAACATTACATGCTCAAGGAGATCTTCGAACAGCCGCAAACCATCGAGAATGCGATGCGCGGCCGGCTCGATGAAGATGAAGCGACGGCAAAGTTCGGCGGACTCAATCTCGATGCGCAAACGCTGCGACGCATCGATCGCATCATCCTCACGGGATGCGGCACGAGCTGGCACGCCGGTCTCGTGGGTGAATACGTTCTCGAGGAATTCGCCCGCATCCCGACCGAAGTGGAATACGCCAGCGAACTCCGCTATCGCAATCCGCCGATGTCCAATACCACGATGATTTTTGCGATCACGCAAAGCGGCGAAACCGCCGACACGCTCGCCGCGATTCGCGAATGCAAGCGAAAAGGCCATCCGACGCTTTCCATCTGCAATGTCGTCGGTTCGACGATCGCCCGCGAAGCCGACGGAGGAATTTATCTGCACGCCGGGCCTGAAATCGGCGTCGCCTCGACGAAAGCCTTCACCTCCCAGGTGATGGTGCTCATTCAATTGGCCTTGTTCATGGCGCGGTTGAGGCACATGTCGTTCCCGGCCGGCCAGCGGATCATCCGGCAACTCAAATCGATGCCCGACGTCATCGGCAAGACTCTCAAATGCCATGAGCAGGTTCAATTCGTCGCCGACAAATACGCCGAATTCCAGAATTTTCTGTATCTCGGCCGACTCTATAATTTCCCGACCGCGCTGGAAGGAGCACTCAAGCTCAAGGAAATCAGCTACATTCATGCCGAGGGGTATCCCGCGGCTGAAATGAAGCATGGCCCGATCGCCCTCGTCGACGAGCGGACGCCGAGCGTTTTCGTCATCCCGCAGGGACACATTTATCCCAAGGTGATCAGCAATCTCGAAGAGATCAAAGCCCGCGGCGGGCCGATCATCGCCATTGCCTGCGAGGGAGACGAGCGCATCATCGATTTGGCCGACGACGTGATCTTCGTCCCCAGCGTCGAAGAATATCTGCAACCGCTGGTGACGGTGATTCCGCTGCAACTGCTGGCATATCACATCGCCCTATTGCGAGAGTGCAACGTCGACCGCCCGCGAAATCTCGCGAAAAGCGTAACGGTCGAATAGATCGCCGACAACGACTCAATGACGATGATGCGTCGTCAGACGATTCCGGAATTTGTCGCCAGCCGATCACGTTGTCCTTCGGTCGCATCCCGAGAAAATTCTTCCTGAATCCTGGCAGGACTGATATCGGCGATGGATTCGACCACTTCGTCGGGGCAATACGCATACCGCGTCAAATCGTCTCTTTTCGTTCCGCCACTCAGCACGAGAATCGTTTTGTAGCCCAGTTGCACTCCGCCGAGAATGTCGGTTTCCATCGTGTCTCCGATGACGATGGTTTGTTCGGTCGACAGTTGCAGTTCGTTGCGTGCGGCGCGCAACATGACGGGGCTGGGCTTGCCGACGCTGAAGGCCTTGACGCCGGTCGCCGTTTCCAGCAAGGCGACGATCGCTCCGCAGCCGGGTCTCGTTCCGGATTGAGTCGGGCAATTGGGATCGAGATTGGTGGCCACCAGTTTGGCACCGCCGAGAATCATACCCACCGCGGCTTCGACCATTTCAAAGTTCAACGTTCGCCCCTCGCCGACGACAACGTAATCGGGATCCTTTTCGACGATCGAATATCCGTTTCGATGCAGGGCAGTTAACAATCCCCCTTCACCGATGACGAATGCGGTCCCATTCGGTTTTTGACAAGCCAGAAACCGCGCCGTTGCCATCGCACAGGTGAAAACGTGATTTTCGCCGACGGACATTCCCATTCGCGCCAAGCGGGTTGCGACATCGCGACGCGTCCGCTGACTGTTGTTCGTCATGAAGAGGAACGGTCTCCCCGATGTCAGCAATTCGTTGATGAAGCGATCGGCACCCGGTATCAATTGACTGCCACGATAGATGACGCCATCCATGTCGATCAAATAACCAAAGGGCATGATTTTAGATTCCGAGATGATATTCATCATCAATTTGAAGAACCAGCAGGAATTCGCAGGATGGAACTGCCAAACGATGCAATTGACGTGCCGCAATCTGAAATCCCAGTCGGCACGCCGGAACTCAGGTGGTTACGCCACTTATGAGGTGATGTGACTCATGGACTGCTCAATTTGCAGGCAACCATCGCCTTCCACGCCATCAATTAACGGCATGGATGCACATCACGCGAAATCTCGCGAAAAGCGTAACAGTTGAATAGAAATCGCGATTTACACGCGGTCGCGGCAGGAGTTACGATAACCCTACCCGCTCACGATACTGTCTACCGACGAGTTTTCATTCGTCGATACGGTTGTATCGCGATTTCACTTTGAGGCCCTCAGCCGATTCGACATGAAATCTTCCACCGGCAAACATTACGTCGCTCTCGAACACGTCCGTGCGCTGGCGGCGTTTCTCGTGTTTACGTGGCATTTTCTGCATATCAACGGTGGACAAATCAAGCCTTTGACGGGGACATTTTGGTTTCCGCCCAACTCCCTGTTCGCCGAAGGGCATACGGGGGTCGCCATCTTTATGGTGCTGAGCGGTTATCTGTTTTCCAAAATTACCGACGGGAAGAGGATTCTCTACTTCCCCTTCATCTACAATCGGATTCTCAGGCTGGCGCCGCTGCTCATCGCCGTGTTGATCCTCTTCCCGATCGTTGCACACTATTTCAGATCGCAGGAACAACTGTCGAAATACCTGGCCAAGGTCTTCGTGGGTCCGGTTCTCCCCACGTGGCCTAACGGCGGCTGGTCGATCACCATCGAGTTTCACTTTTACCTGCTGTTTCCTCTCTTGCTCATGATGGAGAACAAACGAAAGTTCTCGTCGCTGATTTTTATTCTGCTCGCGCTGGCTCTTCGCATCTGGATCTATCGGCAATACGGTACCCAGACCCTGCAATACCTGTCGTATCACACCATCATCGGGCGCATCGATCAGTTCATTCTGGGGATGTTATTCTACCGTTACGGAGCCGGCCTGAAAGGAAGACATTTCGCCGCCGCCGCGATCGCCGTTACCTGGATCATGATCTGGTACGCCTACGATCTGGGGGGCGGATTCAGGGGCTTCGAGAATCAGCAGACCTGGATATTCATGACGATTCTGGAAGGACTGACATACGGAGCACTCATCTCGTGGTACGATCGCTCGTTTACTTTCAGCAATACGGGCGTCTCAGGCGTGATCTCAAAGATCGGCGAATGCTCGTATTCGATTTATCTGCTCCACTTCTTCGTCGTATTCGACATGGCGATATTTGTCGATCGCATGGTCGTTCCACTCAACAACTTCTATGTGGCGTTCGTGTTCAGCGCGATCAGCTTCCTGTTCGTCGCCGGCGTCGGTTATATCTCGTACCGCGGATTTGAAACCATCTTCCTGAAGAAGCGGATTCCATACCTGGTTCCCGTCGCTCCACCGGCGGAAAAAAGTTCTTTGACGGATGAACTGCGACTTGTCCCCCCATTGACCACCGAACAACAGCAAACTTGACGCTTGCGTTCGGGTTTGGCCTATCCTGTGTCACTCCAGAATATTTTCCCCAAACGGCAAATTTTCTCAAAATAGTTGCCGAAATCCCCTCTTTTCGTGCGTAAGTAAGTAGAGATTTCGCTTGAGCGAGATTTTCCATCTTTACTCAGTTGTTAAATTCTGCGCAATCGTCAAGATTAACCTCAACAGAGCATATCCCCAAGAATGCTGCATCGGTGGGCAATGCTGCAAAGTCGTGCATCGGCACTCTTTGCGATCGGGTTATGACTCTACGATCAATTCACGAATGGGCAGCCATTGAAGTCCAGAACTCAGGAGTGCAGGGACATGCGTCGTCTGCGAAATATCGGTTTGTTCCTTGGTGTGATCTTCTCAACATGCGCCTTTCTGGCGGGCGGCCTTCCGGCAATGGCCCAAAATCCCGATGACGCCGGAAAACAAGACCCGGCCGCGGAGGGCAAAGCCGACCCCGATACGTGGGAACGGCTGATCTACATCCCCTTCAAAAATCTGCAGAAGGTTCTCGAAGACCAGAATTCGAGCGTCATGCTCCCCTACATCGAGTACATCAAATTATGGCAAGCGGCGCAGTCGATGCATGCAAAACCAGCCGACGTTCCCGCCGTCATCACCGAAGCGCACTACGTAGCCCGCATCGATCAGGACGTCGCCCGCATTCAAGCCGAGTTGCATATCAAAGTGCTCGGCAAGAATTGGACTGAAGTCCCCGTCAGCTTCGGACAGGCGGCGGTGGGCAAGATGACGGCGACCGATGAAGCGGTCCTGCTCCGTGGAACCGGCAACGGCACCTATGGGCTGCTGTTCCCCAAGGAAGGTCAATATACGGTCCAACTCGAATTGCTCGCTCGCGTGCAGACCTCGCCGGACGGTCGGCGCTTCGAAATGAATTCTCCTCCCGTGGCCATTACCACTCTCGAAGTCGTGATCCCCGAAGCCGACCAGACGATTGAAGTCACTCCGCAACAGGTCGCCTTGCCGGTCGAAGCTGCGGAAGGCGAAACCCGGGTCAAAGCGACGCTTGGCTCAACGCAGCTCATCTCCACGATGTGGCATCCCCGCGCCAGCCTGAAGCCCGAGATGGAACTTCTCGCCAGCGTCACCAATCAGACCCGCATCATGTACGACGACGGCCTGATTCGGACCGATGCGTTCCTGACCTATGAAGTGCTTCGCGGTGAAATGCAGCAGATTCGCCTGGTCGTACCGCGAGGCGACCGCATTCTCGATATCACCTCCCCCAATGCCAAAGTGAAAAGCTGGCAGGCGGTCGAGGAAGAGAATCGCCAGATCATCACCGTCGAATTCTTAAGCGCCATCGAGAAGGGTGTCACCATCGAAGCGCATACCGAACGTCCCGCACCGACCGAATCGGCATCGATCTCGGGGATCACCGAAGCCGGCGTCGTTTCGGGAATTCATGCGCTCGATGCGGTCCGCGAAAGCGGTCAACTCGTGGTCGGCAACAGTCCCTCGATCACGCTGGCCATCGACGATCAATCGGGGTTGATCCGCGTCGCCGAGGAAGACATCGTCCCCCACATTCGTCTCGCCGGGGCGCTTTATTTCAAGTTTTACAGTCCACAATACACGTTGAAGGTGACGGCTCGCCCGGTGCAACCTCACGTCGTCGTCGATCACAATACAATTCTCCAGTTCGATGAAGATGAAATCCGCATCGAAAGTTCGTTGAGCTTTCTGATCGAACAGGCGGGAATTTTCGACCTCAAGTTGAAAGTCCCGGAGAACGTCGAAGTCGAACAGGTCAACGGCGAACTGGTGAAAGAACACACGTTTGACGCCGCTACCCGCATGTTGACCGTCGTCCTGTCGGCGAAGAGTCTGGGATCGGTCGCGATCTCAGTCAAATCTCGCTTGCCGCTGAGTTCGGATGACCCTGAAGCGCAGCAGCAACTGCCGATTCTGGAACCGCTTGCCGTTGCTCGTGAAAACGGTTCGGTGAACGTCTTCGCTCCCGAATCGTTCGAGATCATCACCGATGAAGAAAAACTTCTTGCCGCTCAGCCCAACCCGGCGGGAGGAGCCAATGCGCTCCCCGGCTTCCGTTTAGCATCGGCGTGGGTCTATCATCGCCGGCCGGTTGAAATCTGGGTCAAGACGATCCGCAAGCCGACGCGCCTCACCGCCGACCTGGGGACGACGCTCACCATCAAAGAGAGTCTCGTCGAAGTCAATCATCGTTTGACCTACACGGTTCAGTACGCCGGGGTCGACACGTTTTTGTTCTCGGTCCCCGAAGCGGTCGCCGGCAAAGTGCAAGTTCGCTCGCTGGGAGACAGCTCCGTCCCCGCGATCAAGCAGCAGAGCAAGACCGGCGAAGTGATCGACGGCTGGGTCACATGGACGGTCGTTTTGCAGCGCGAATATGTCGGGGCGGTGCC
>JBJXGP010000532.1:0-6947 GCA_046160425.1 Planctomycetaceae bacterium | reverse complement strand
TCGACCGCTCCATGAAGATGTTGTTGGTGTCGTTGGTCACCTGCTCGAGACTGAACGGGACGAAGAAATTACCGATGCGGAATCGACCCAGCCCGGGGATCTCGTTCATCGACAGGTAGGCATCTTTAACGTCTGGTGAGACCACATTACCGATCGGACTTTCGCCCACGGTTTCGGGTTCGAGCGTCATTTGCAGACGAAAATCGAGGACACCGTAACCGGTACCATCCGCCACGAGCCGCAATCGGCGAAATTCGAAATAATCCTTCGTGCCGGGTAGCGAAGCAGGCCCTGTAATGGCATCATCGGCGTTGACCCAGTTGATGTAATCGGTTTGAACGTGTCCGCCGAGCTTGACGGTCCATTTCTCGGTCGAGACGTCGGTCCAGATGTCGTCGGGCTTTTTTTCGTCCGACTTGTCGCCTGATTTTTTACCGTCGGCGTCTTTTTTCTTTTTGTCCGCCTCAATCCGCTTTTTCTCGGTGGCTTCGAGTTCGTCGACTCGCTTGAGGAGTTGTGCGAACGGATCGTCAGCCACGACATCAGGCAAATTCCCCTCGTCGGAGACATGAATGGTTTCGAGGTCGCCGGGCAAGGATTCTGCCGATGACGATCTTTCAACGACATGGTCCTGCGCCAAGACGGCAGCCACGCCGGAGATCGATCCCACGACGACCGCTGTGCAGACAATGTGACGGAATCGTGTTATGCCAAGTGAGCTGACCATCGACTTTCCTTGCAATAAAGTCATTACCCGGAGGTGAAAACTGGAGATAGGGGGAGTTGTTGCGCTCCCGCCGCCTCCGGTTGTCCGGTCAGCGCGCAGATAGGGATAGCCGTTACAATTGGTATTATCGGCATAACCGTTAAGGTCGGATGACGAGAATTCATGGCGGGCCACCCTGAAATTCCAGATTTAATGCCGTTACGTGACTGATTGATACCCGCGGATATAATTGTTCGAACAAGTGTCTGGACAAAACTTGTCGGAACAATTAATGTGAGCTGAAGTCGAACAGCATTGTTGACGCGAACGGGACATGACTCATGAATAATCTCGAACTGGCGCTCCAGTTCTTTCTGCAACTCGCTGTCATCCTGTCATTCTGCCGGATGATGGGGGCGATCGCCATCCGATTGGGGCAGCCTCAAGTCGTCGCCGAAATGGTCGCAGGCGTCATGCTGGGGCCTTCGTTGTTCGGAGTGCTCTGGATCGAAGGACAACAGGCATTGTTCCCCTGGGATGCGACCCAAACGACGCGCGACACGCAAAGTTATCTCTATCCGCTGTCGCAACTCGGCTTGGCACTCTACATGTTCGTCGTGGGGATGGAGTTCCGCATCGATATCATTCGGCGAAACGTCAAGGCGTGTGTGGCCGTATCTTTGGCGGGAATGATCGTCCCGTTTACCCTGGGTGCAGGTCTGGCGTGGCTGCTGTTTCATCACACAAATTTGTTTCCCGTCAAGACCGGCATCAATGAAGCGATGCTGTTCCTGGGGGCCTCGATGTGCATCACCGCATTCCCGATGCTGGCCCGGATCATTCATTTCAAGAAATTGACGGGAACGAATCTCGGAACCATCGCCCTCGGCGCGGGAGCGATCGACGACATCACCGCGTGGAGCCTCCTGGCGGTGATTCTCGCGATCATCGAAGATGATCCCAATCGAGCGATCTGGAATATCGCCGGAGGAATCGTGATGGTGATGATCGCCGTGTTGTTGGTGCGTCCGATATTACTGCGACTCGAAAGACATTTGATCGCGGCTGTTTCGCCGATTCCCGCTCAAGTTCGACCGGCGTCCGACCACGAATTTGCATTGACAGAGACTGGCCATGTCGTCTCGGTCGTACTCATGCTGCTGGGGGCCTGGTTCACCGATTACCTGGGTCTGCACGCCGTTTTTGGTGCGTTCGTCATCGGGGCCGTGATGCCGCGGGGTGTGGTGACGCGCGACCTCATCGCCCGGATTCAGCCGCTGACAATCGGCCTGTTGCTGCCGTTGTTCTTCACATATTCAGGTTTGCATACCCAAATCGGATTATTGGATTCCGCGATGCTGTGGGGAGTCTGCGGAGTGGTATTGCTCGCCGCCGTTCTGGGCAAAGGGGGAGCCTGCTGGTTAGCCGCGCGCTGGGCCGGCTTGAGAAATCGGGAGGCATTCGGGGTCGGCCTGTTGATGAATGTCCGGGGAATGATGGAGTTGATCATCATCAACATCGGCTTGCAGCGAGGGCTGATCTCCGAAGAACTATTCGCCATTCTGGTCATCATGGCCATCGTGACGACGCTGATGGCAGCGCCGATTTTTGATCGACTCAAGATCGGTAAGCAAGAATCGGCGTCTTCAACGACGTGAAAATACGCTATTCAAAGGAATGACGGCCAGGTCATATTCGACTAGACCGCCATTTTCTTTTTCAGCCGGTTCACGATACAATTCTGCGTTCTCTTGTGGGGCAAACATCTCTTCACGACATTGATGTGAGATGTTTCATGCATTTTTCGCCAGAGCGGCATCAGCCGACGGCCTTTCAACTTTCATAAACCGCGATCACCATTATGGAAATCGACCTGACGAACACGATTCTGGGTTACATCGGCCCGGGTGCCGGGATGACCTTCCTGGGATCGTTTCTCGTCCTGCTGGTCGCATTTTTTCTGCTGCTGATTTCGATTCTCACTTGGCCGTTTCGCTTTCTGATCATCTGGTGCCGACGACGGATCCGCGGGATCAAAGGTGAAACGCATCGCGTGGTGGTGCTCGGCCTCGATGGACTCGACCCCGTGCGCGTCCGGCGACTGATTTCCGCCGATCGACTTCCGAATCTGAAACGTCTCGCCGACGAAGGAACGTTTACCGAACTGCGGACGACGCTTCCTCCTATCAGCCCCGTGGCGTGGTCGTCGTTTCAGACCGGCGTCAATCCCGGGAAACATTGCATCTTCGATTTCCTGAATCGCGATCTGCGAACGTATTTGCCGGAGTTGTCCTCGGTGAAGATCGTCGAGAAAACGGCCGGCGGCTGGCTCTCGCGTTTCGGCCTCGGCGGAAGCTCGATCCGCCTGTTGCGCAAAAGTCAGCCGTTCTGGAAAATCCTCGGCGAGAACGGCATCTTCAGCACAATTCTGCGCGTGCCGATTTCGTTCCCCCCCGAAAAGTTTTACGGTCTGTCGCTCTCGGCGATGTGTACCCCGGACATCCGCGGCACGCAGGGAACGTTCACGTTCTACACGACCGACCCCGATGAAAGCGAACACGCGACCGGCGGCTTGTGCATTCGCGTCGAGCGAAAAGGGAATCGCATCGAAGCCGTCCTTCCCGGCCCGCCGAATCATCCGGGTAACCTGCCAAAGGAATTCGAAGTCCGGCTCGCCGTCGATGTTCTTCCTGAAAAAAACGCGATCCGATTGCACGTAGGCGATGAAAAATTGACGCTGAAACTGCACGAGGATTCGGGGTGGGTCCGCCTCGTGTACCGCTGCGGATGGTTCACAAAAGTCCGCGCGATCTGCCGGTTTCGGCTGGAATCGCTGCAACCGCATTTCCGCCTGTACGTCTCGCCGATTCACCTCGATCCCGAACGGCCGGCGATGCCGATTTCGCATCCGACGTATTACTCGATCTATCTCGCGAAGCTGCACGATGCCTTTGCCACGTTAGGTTTAGCCGAAGACACCTGGGCGCTGAACGCGGGGAAAATCAGTGAAGGAGCATTCCTCGAACAGGCGTATGCGATTCACGATGAGCGGTCGCGGATGTTTCTCGATGCGATCCGCCGGATGCCGCGCGGCTTGAGCGTCTGCGTATTCGATGCCTCGGACCGCATCCA
Organism: Planctomycetaceae bacterium; assembly: GCA_046160425.1. Taxonomy (GTDB): domain Bacteria; phylum Planctomycetota; class Planctomycetia; order Planctomycetales; family Planctomycetaceae; genus JAQCEJ01. The sequence continues at coordinate 3,109 of JBJXGP010000532.1, read as the reverse complement.
GCATATGTTCTACCGGCACGATAACCCCGATCATCCTGCGAACCGCGACAAGGATTGCCTTGAGCACGCCGGCGTGCTGGATGATATGTACGAGCGGATGGACAATCTCGTTGGGAAGGTCGCCACCGAGATCGATGAGAACGCCGTGCTGATGGTAATCTCCGATCACGGGTTCTGCGATTTTCGCCGTGGCGTGAATCTCAACGTCTGGCTCAAGGAACACGGTTATCTGACGCTCCTCAAGGATGCGCAGCCGGGAGAATATCTGTCGGGGGTCGACTGGTCAAAAACGCGGGCTTATGCATTCGGCTTGAGCGGCATCTACATCAATCAACAGGGTCGCGAGTCACAAGGAATCGTCCCTCGCGAAGCCGCCGCCGCGCTGCGAACCGAAATCGTTCACAAGCTGGCGGGACTGCGCGATGAGGAGTTGAAGTCCCCTGCAATTCACAAAGTTTACGACAGTCACATCTCATATTCAGGCCCATATAAAGGCGACGGCCCCGATCTGGTCGTCGGGTATGAGAAAGGCTACCGAGCATCGTGGGATAATGCCGTCGGCCGGACCGATGGACCCATGTTTCACGACAACACGCGATACTGGAGCGGCGACCATTGCGTCGATCCACAACTCGTGCCGGGGGTCTTCTTCTCAAACTGCAAATGGGACAATAGCGATCCCTCGATCATGGATCTCGCCCCCACGATCCTCAAACTCTTCGGCGTCAAGTCTCCCGCATATATGGATGGAAAGGCGATGAGTCGAAAGACAAATGTGCCCTCGAAGGAATCTATCGAAGCTTTACGTGAGAAAGAAAATGAATTGGTCGAAGCGACGTAAATCGTGAATCATTTTTTTTCGTGGGGTGGCACTGGCGGCTTGTCCGCCAGTGGAATGAAACATCGAACTTCATCGGGCGAAGCGGGAAGCTCTCGCTGACTTGCGTTCCCAAGCGGAGCTTGGGAACGAGGACATCATGAAACATGACACAACTTCGACAACAACTCATCGACTCTCCCCTCACGCGGCGAGCGTTCATGCAGGTCGCCGGGGCTGCTGCGCTGACGGCGGGATGTCGATCGTCGTCGACTGACAACGCATATCGCGGACCGCTCGAACGAATGATCGTTCTCGGCGTCGATGGGATGGATCCGAATCTATTGCACCGGTTCATCGCCGAAGGACGCATGCCGCATTGTCAGAAGTTGATGGCGCAAGGTTCGTTTCACGAATTGGCGACGAGCAATCCGCCGCAAAGTCCCGTGGCGTGGTCGAATTTCATTTCTGGCACGAATCCCGGCGGGCACGGCATCTTCGATTTTATCTCGCGCGATCCCGCCACGATGAAGCTGTTTCATTCGACGACCAAACTCGTCGAAGGGGGCAAACCGTTCAAGGTCGGTCGTTATGTGGTGCCGACGGCGGCGGGTCGCATCGAAAATCTCCGCAAAGGGCCGACGTTCTGGGACGACCTCGAACGGAGCGGCGTCGATTGCACAATCCTGCGCATCCCCGCGAATTTCCCACCGACCGGCGACGAGACGACGTCGCTGTCAGGCATGGGAACGCCCGACATTCAGGGGGGATACGGCATTTTCACCTGGTTCACCGACGATCCAAACAAGCGCAGCCGCGATGTCCCCGGCGGACGCATCGAGCGAGTTGCGATGAAAGATCACGTCGCCAACTGCCGGCTGTTTGGTCCACCGAACGAGTTCATCGAGGGGAGCCCCCGTGCAGAACTCACTTTCACGGTCTATCGCGATCCGGAACGTGATGCGGCGAAAATCGTCATCGGCGATTCGGAAATCATCCTTCGCGCGGGCGAATGGAGCGACTGGGTTGTCGTGCGGTTCACGATCCTGCCGCTCGCCGCCGAAGTCTCGGGAATTTGCCGCTTGTATCTCAAGAGCGTGCGCCGGCCGTTCGGCTTGTACGTTTCGCCGATTAACATCGATCCGGCGGATCCGTCGGTCCCGATTTCAACTCCCCCCGATTATTCGAAACGGCTCGTCAAGGAACTCGGCTATTTCTACACGCAGGGGATGATCGAAGATACCCACGCGCTCTCGGCGGGAGTGCTCGATTCGAACGAATACCGGCAGCAAGCGATGTTCGTCCACGATGAGCGAATGCGATTCTTCGAACACGAATTAAGCCGCTTCGAAAAAGGATTTCTGTTCTTCTACTTCTCGACGCTCGACCTCAGTTCGCACATGTTCTGGCGGACGATGGACCCGGAGCATCCGCTGTACTCCGAAGAACTCGCAAAGACTCAGGGAGATTTCCTCGCGGAACTATACGGCAAGGTCGATCGCGCGATCGGGTTGGCGTTGGAGCGATTCGACAAAAACAGTTGGGTAATGGTCATGTCGGATCACGGCTTCACATCGTTCCGCCGGCAGTTCAATCTGAATTCGTGGTTGCTCGATCAGGGATACCTGCAAACCAAAGGCCCTCCGGTGCGAGAAGGATCGTCGTTGTTCCAGGGAGTCGACTGGGAACGAACGCTGGCCTACGGCGTCGGACTGAACGGACTCTATCTCAATCTCAAAGGTCGCGAAGTACATGGCTCGGTCGAACCCGGTCGTGAGGCCGAAGAACTGGCCGACGAACTGGCAACCCGTCTCTTGCAAATCAAGGATCCCGATAACGATAACGATGAGCCGGTGATCGTAAAAGTTTACAAAGCGAACGAGGCCTATCAGGGTCCGCACGCCGCCGAGGCACCCGACTTGATCATCGGGTACAACCGATATTATCGTGCCTCGTGGGATACGATTCTCGGCGGTTTCCCCAAAAAACTCGTGCTCGATAACACCGATCCCTGGAGCGGCGACCATTGCATCGACCCCTCATTCGTGCCGGGAATTTTGCTGAGCAATCGTCCGCTCAAGGGGGTGAATCCTCGATTGGAAGATATGGCTCCCACGATACTCGCCGCTTTCGATGTCCCCGTCCCGACGGGCATGACGGGGAAAAATCTGGACGAATAACATGCCATGCCTATCCATCATAGGAATAGAGCGATACAAAGAATCATACCTTGAAAAAATGGGTGGCACTGGCGGCTTGTCCGCCAGTGTGATGTCATGAATGACTTGAAAA
>JBJXGP010000531.1:0-3701 GCA_046160425.1 Planctomycetaceae bacterium | reverse complement strand
GATCCCCTTGCCGAGATGCCGGGCGCCGGGAAGATGGCCGGCGGCGAATTCGCTCTCTTCGCGGACGTCGATCAGATGAAACGTCTCGTCGTTCGCCAACCGCCGTTCGACGTCGGCGACGGTGCATTCCTTCACATGTTTCCTTGCCTCGTTCACGATTTGCAAAAATCGGGGAGAATGTTTGGCCATGAAATGATTCCTTCGAATATTTGCGTCTATGGTCCGTCACGCGCGATGAGCGAGAAACTGCCGGATCGCTGCGCTCACCGCTTCGGGTTGCTCCATCGGCGACATGTGGCCGGCGTTTTTCACCTCGGCGTACTCGGATTCATCGATCGCGGTCGCCAGCTTGCGCATCTCGTCCGCAGTCGTGATCTTGTCTTCCGCACCGCAGATCACCAGTGTCGGGACATCGATCTCGCTCAGTAACTCCGTCGAATCGCTGCGAGCCGACATCCCGCGCAGTGCGGCGGCGATGCTCGTCGGTGCGGTGTTACGAATCGTCTGTTTGATCCGCTCGACGATCGCCGGCTTATGCTGGAGCGTGGAATCGGCAAACAACTTCATCGGCATCGCCTTGGCCATCACCTCGGCACCCTGGGCGAGAACGGTCTCGGCGGTTTTCAACCGTTGCTCCGCCGCTTCGGGCGCATCGGCACGGGCCAGCGTGTCGCAGAGAATCAGCGAACCGAGTCGCCGACGATGCCGACGGACGAACTGCCAGGCGATGTAGCCCCCCATCGACAGCCCGCAATAGGTAACGGGACCGGTCACCGACAACGCATTGAGAATCGCCGCAAGATCGTCGGCGAACTGTTCCATCGTGAGCGTCCCGTCGGCAGCGGCGTTTTTTCCAAAGCCGCGCAAGTCGGGAGCGATGACGCGATGCGTTCTCTCAAGCGATTCGATCTGAGCATCCCACATCGTATGATCGAGCGGGAAACCATGCACGAAGAGAATCGCCGGCCCGGTTCCTTTGTCGTGGACGGCGAATGTGGTTCCCGCGGCTTGGATGGTTTTCATGGGTCACTCCGTTGTTGAATGAGATAGGGAGATGGGGAGATCGAGAGATAGGGGGACCAAATTCGCAAATCTTAACTCCCCATCACCTTATCACCCCATCTCCCCATCGTTCCTTATCACATTGCTACGCCATACTCACAGCTACGCGATCAACTCAAACCGCACGCGGCCTTCATCCGTCGGGCCGATGAGGCGTTGATTCAATCCCTGATACGGGACGCTGAGCTTGTACGGGTCAAGCCCCACCAGATGCAAGATCGTCGCCTGCAAGTCGCGGATCGTGACGGGATTCTCGGCGATGAAATAACCGAGATCGTCGGTCTCGCCGAAGACGGTTCCGCGTTTGATCCCGCCGCCGGCCATCCAGATGCTGAAGCAATGCGGATGGTGATCGCGGCCGAGAAACTTTGAACCGTTGCGTTCGTCGTTCATCGAGGTGCGGCCGAATTCGCCTCCCCATACGACGAGCGTGTCATCGAGCATGCCGCGCTGCTTGAGATCGGTGATCAACCCGGCGATCGCCTTGTCGATCTGCTTACACTTGTTCGGCAGGCCGGTGACGATGTCGTTGTCGGGAGCGGTCCCGTGCATGTCCCAGCCCCAGTCGTAAAGCTGCACATAGCGGACCCCCCGTTCGACCATGCGACGAGCGAGCAGGCAATTGTTGGCGAACGCCGTTTGTCCGGGGGCGGTGCCGTACAACTCGTGGATGTGCTGCGGTTCCTGATTGATATCCATCACGTCGGGGACCATGAGTTGCATGCGGTAGGCGAGTTCGTATTGATGGATGCGGGTGATCGTTTCGGGATCGCCGAACTCGGCGAGTTCGATTTCGTTCAGCGTTTTGAGCGCATCGAGACTGCGGCGGCGGACGTCGCGGTTCATCCCCGCCGGATTGTTGACGTACAGAATCGGCTCGCCCGACGAACGGCATTGCACACCCTGATATGTTGAGGGGAGATAACCCGATCCCCACAAACTCTTCCCGCCGGTCGGGTCGGTTCCGCCGCTGATGAGCACGACGAAGCCGGGGAGATCGCTGTTCTCGCTGCCGAGTCCGTAGGTGATCCACGACCCCATCGAAGCGTTGCCGAACCGAGGCGAACCGGTGTAGATGAACAACTCCGCCGGAGCGTGATTGAACTGATCGGTGATCATCGACTTGATGATCGTCACTTCATCGACGACCTGGCTGAAGTGCGGCAAGTTGTCGGTGATCCAGGCACCCGATTGTCCGTGGCGATGAAACGGATGAGCCGTCCCCAACAGTTTCGGATGCCCCTTGATGAAGGCGAATCGCTGATTTTTCAGCAGTTCATCGGGACACGGCTGCAAGTTGTGCTTGATCAGTTCGGGTTTATAGTCGAAGAGATCCTGCTGCGGCGGCGAGCCCGACATGTGCAGATAGATGATGTTCTTGGCCTTCGCCGGGAAAGTCGCCGGCCTCACGGCGAGGGCCTGCTGCTGTTCGGTTTCCGCCGCGGAGCCGAGTTTGCCGCCGTTCATCAGCGAAGCCATCGCCAGCCCCCCAAGCCCGAGCGGACACCGCGACAAAAATTGCCGCCGCGAGGAGAGTTGAGCGTTTGCAAGTTTGAGGTTCATGCCAGGTTCTCCGGTATTGCCTTTGTAGCCGGCCTCGTAGAGGCCGGACCGGGGTCACAGACCCCGGCTACAATATTTCGTCATCGATCATTGCTTCACCAACACCCCATCCATATTCAAGAGGACATTCCCGATCACCGTCCACGCGGCGTATTCGGCGGGGTCGGAGTCTGCCGGCAACGGGCCGAGCGGGTCGGTCGCCAATTGCAATGCACCGGTTTGATCCTGCTGGTAATGGGCTTTTTCAGATTCGTATAACCGCTGCACCGCCGCAATCTGTTCCGGCTGCGCGGGATGAGACAAGCATAATTCCAAGGCGAACGCGATGCGCGATTCGGTCGTCGTACCCCCCTGGGAGATGATCCGCCGGGCCAGCGCCTGTGAAGCCTCGACGTACACCGGGTCGTTCATCGTCACGAACGCCTGCAACGGCGTATTCGTGCGAATGCGCCGCACCGTGCAGATCTCGCGGCTGGGGGCATCGAACGTCGCCATCGAAGGATAGGGGACCGTCCGCCGCCAGAAGACATACAGGGCACGACGATAGCGATCGATTCCTTCGCTGGTAGGCCAGGTTCGCTGGCCGTTGAACGCCGCCTGCCACAGGTTCGGCGGTTGCGGCGGATAGACCGACGGCCCACCCAGTTTCTGCCCGAGCAATCCGCTGAAGGCGAGCGCCTGGTCGCGAACCATCTCAGCTTCGAGCCGATATCGCGGCCCGCGCGAATACCAGCGATTGCGAGGATCCTTCTCCAAAGCGAGCGGCGTGACGCGCGACGATTGACGATACGTCGACGATGTGACGATCACTCTGAGCAGCGATTTCATGTCCCAGTCGAGCCGCATGAATTCGGTCGCCAGCCAGTCGAGCAGTTCGGGATGACTGGGGAGTTCCCCCTTCACGCCGAAGTCTTCTTCGGTCTCGACGATTCCAGCGCCGAACAATTGCGACCAGAAGCGGTTGACCATCACGCGAGCGGTTAACGGATTCTGTTTATCGACCAGCCACATCGCCACACCGAGCCGATTCTGCGGAGCACCGTCAGACATCTTCGGCAGCGCGGAAGGAAGATTCG
>JBJXGP010000530.1:0-3070 GCA_046160425.1 Planctomycetaceae bacterium | reverse complement strand
GAAGCGTCCGACTACCGGCGCGGTGCCCAGAAGGCCGCCCTTTTCAGCAAAATGCGCGGCCGTATCCTCTTTGCCGCCATTGGAACCGGAGTTGACATCAGGCATTTTCCTCCGGGTCAGTCCATCGCCGCCATCGACATTAGTGACAGGATGCTGCGCAAAGCCGAGAAGCGGGCGCGGCAGTACCGCGGACACCTCGTACTTTGCCGAGCCGATGCTCAGGACCTGAAGTTCCCGAGTGTCAGCTTCGACACGGTCGTGACATCCTGCACGATGTGCTCTGTCCCCGACCCCCTCCGCGCCTTCCATGAGTTCCATCGCGTCCTACGACCGGGCGGGAGCTTGCTGATGTTCGAACACGTGCGAAGTCGAAACCCGATCCTCGGCCTGGTACTCGATTGGATGACCGTCTGGACCAGCTTGAGCGGCACCAAAATGAACCGCGACACGCTCGCAACCGCCCGCGCCGTCGGTTTCCATATCACTCACATCGAGAGCGTCTATCTCGATATCATCCTGGCCGTTCATGCCAAGAAAGCTGATTCCGAATGTCGCCCAGCAAATTAGGAAAAGGCGACCAGGACAAGCAAAGTCACACAAATGGATTGGGACAGAGTAATGCAACAATTGCGCCAGCGCTTGCAAGCGGCGGGCGTCCACCAGGATCTTGATGGGCAGTCGATCGCCTTCTGCATGTCACCGACGTCCAGCCTGGTCGGCTGGGAAGCACAAATCCGGGCGTGTCCGTAGCTCCTCGTGAATTCAATGCTTGCGTGACGGCAACACGACTGCAGCGGCGTGAGCCTACCACCTTTCACGACCTGTCGGAGGACAAGTCAACAGCAGCGCGACCCGCGTTGGCCTGACCGGCCAGTTTGCAACGAGAGTGCAAACGAGTCGGTTCTCGGCCCCTTCGACTGGACACCCCTCGCTATGAATCAAACCGTTCCCAAAGTGCTCCGCGTCCTCGACCCTTGAGTTGAACCTCACCCACCGCCTTCATTTCCGCCAGGACTTTCTTTACGAGCTGAATGCTGACGGCGGGAAGTTGACCGTGCAATTCCGCCAGCGAAAACGGCCCCACCTGATCCAATACCGCTCGGCGCACGAGGTCACCCTTGGCCGAGTGCCCGCCGGACGATTCGACTTGCGCCCCAAACTCTTCGTACGCACGTCGAATCGTCCCGAGGAAGTAGTTCCACCACGGAACAATCTCATTCTTGTCCGCGTGCCAATCGGCTGAACACCGTTCCAGAACGCCGTAGTACTCCGCCTTGCTTTCCTCCACGAGTCGTTCGAGGCTGATGTAGCGGACTACCTCGAATCCGTGCTCCAACAGCAGCATGGTCGTGACCAATCGAGACACGCGACCGTTGCCGTCGCGAAAGGGATGAATGCAAAGCAAGTCGAACACGAAGGTCCCGACCGCGATCAGCGCCGGTGTTGGTTCTCCCTCACAAACGGCGTGATAGTCGCGGCACAGCTTCGCCACTGCCTTCGGCGTTGCCTTGGCCGGAGTCGGCTTGAATCGTACGCGGCGGTCGCCGCTCGGCAGAATCTCGATGATTTCGTTATCCTTCCGCTTCCACTTTCCGGCGTCGCCTGACGTACCACCTTGTGCCAGGGAATGAAGGTGCTGAATCACGCGCGGCTCGATGGCCACTCGACGTTTTCGCGTGAATACCCAATCGATCGCCTTGCGGTAGCCTGCGACTTCTTCCTCCGAGCGATCGCGGGGCTTGGCATGACCCAGGACCAGCGGGCGCAGCCGATCTCGGTCAACCGTCACGCCTTCGATCCGATTGGATGATTCGACGCTTTGAACGATGGCCTGTTCGCGCAGGGCTTCCAACACTTCGGGCTTTTGGCGGATCCAGAGGTCCTGTTTGCCCTTGGCCTCCATGCAGGCCGAAAGTAGCCAACTCGCGCTCAGCGGTATGGATAACTCGTGCAGCCGTTCAGGGTTCAGGGTCGGCATCGTCGTTCTCCCGCGTCCAGTAGCCGAATAATAGCCGATTCATCGGCGGGTAGCCAATTCCTCTGCAACTCCATCCGAACACCTGTTCTCGGCCACCACGACTTCGTTCGTGGTCGCTGTGGTCTCGCCGACGGCAATTCGCTCGTCTGCCTATGCCGCGAAATGCTCCCGATTCGCCGGGGGGTGACGGCGGTCCCGCTTGGAATGCTCTGACGACGGAGCCGCCCATCCATTCCGAGCGTCTAACGCCGCAGACACCGACGCCAGGATCGAATACGCTGCCGAACCGGTACCGGCAATAACTTGCCGAGCGGCCTCCGGCCCCGCATGACGTGCGATGCTGGAGGCCGAACCGTTTCGGGTGCGGGTCGTTGACGGGCCCCGTTGGCGCCGCCGTCCCGATACCTCATCCAGATATCGAAGGGCTGCACAAGCCCGATCCTCATCGTGCTGATTGATGTGGCTCCACTTACGCTCTCGAAGCAGCCACACAAACATCCCGCACGCGTTCCTTGTGCCGAATTTCTTCGCGTGTTCGGCCGCGGAAAAAACGCGAAGTCGATCGCTTGGCGTGTTCCGCACACTGCCCTTGTGCACGGCGGCATCGAAAAGAGCGGCCGTTCGTTCCGGCCGGCGAAGGTCGTCCAGCACCACGTTTCGAAGACTCGGCGGATTGTTCGGACATCGCCTAGCGCAAGCACCAGTTCCCCCGCGTCGAGTGGGTTCTGGTGTTCCAGATCCGATCAGGAGTTTCTTGTTATTCTCTGGGGGTGGCGATTGGGCGTTATTGCGGGTTCGCGGGGGTGGTGATTTCGACGTCGAGGGAGCGCGTTTCAAACACCATTCTAAATTGATGACGAACGCGTGTCCCCAACGGTTCATCGCTGTCTGGGAACTGATGACCGCCACAAGCCAGCCGTTTTGGGTCAGCGTTCGCCGACCGGACTTCACGTTGCGAACATCCACGCCGAAAACCTCGGCGATCCAAGATGCCTTACAACGACCACCCGAAACGCAGGTACCGCGCCGCAGATACAGCCCGCGGAGCAGGTGTCCCACCGTGGTAGCAATCAAGACCGGGCGCTGCACGCC
>JBJXGP010000529.1:0-7541 GCA_046160425.1 Planctomycetaceae bacterium | reverse complement strand
GTCTCCGATAGTGCAGCCGAAAATCTGCGGATTCACCTCCGCGGCAGTCATCTCAATCTCGGCCACGAAGTCCCGCGCCACTTCCCCCGCATTTTTTCTTCTCCCCGCGTGAGTGAAGTAGAGGCGGCTTCTCAGACGAGCGATCTCGGTCCCGCACCTCAGAGCGGGCGTCTCGAACTGGCCCGTTGGCTGACGCAACCGACGCACCCGCTCACCAGCCGGGTCATGGTCAACCGTGTGTGGTCGTGGCATTTCGGCAAAGGACTCGTCCGTTCGCCCGACAACTTCGGACTGCTCGGCGAGTTGCCGACGCATCCGGAACTGCTCGATTGGCTGGCCATCGAGTTCGCAAACTCGGGCTGGTCGATTAAGGATCTGCATCGACTGATTCTCACGTCTGCGACATATCGCATGAGCACAAACTTCCGCGCCGATTACGATGAAGTGGACCCCGAAAACAAATGGCTCTGGCGGATGAATCGACGTCGCCTCGAAGCCGAAGCGATCCGCGATGCCATCCTCGCCGTCTCGGGCGAACTCGACCCGCAGATGCGCGGGTCGCTGCTCCCGACTGCCAACCGCGCCTACGTCACCAGTACGGCGAACGTCAATCCCGTCGTCTATGAAACCAACCGCCGATCGTTGTATTTGCCGGTCGTCCGCAGCGCGTTGTTCGAGATGTTCCAGGCGTTCGACTTCGCCGACCCCAGCGTCCTCAACGGCCAGCGCGACAGCACCACGGTCGCGTCACAAGCGTTATTCATGATGAACAGCAAGATCGTCTCCGACAAATCGCTCGCGCTGGCTCAAAAAATTTATACTTTGCCCGATCTCACGCCCGAACAGAGAGTCGCGCATCTCTTCGAACACATTCTTGGAAGAGAACCGACGCTGGGCGAAGTGACCGGTTCGCTGAAATACGTGAACGATTACATTCAGTCCACGAGCGGACAACCCCCCCTCGCCGGCTGGCAAAGTTTAATCCGAGTGTTGATCGCCTCAAATGAATTCATGTACGTGGAATAAAAAAGCAGATCATCAGCCGCAAAAAACGCCAAAATAAATTGATGACAGACAGTTACAATCCCTGAGTTCCCCTTTTGCGTTTTTTTGAGTTTTTTGCGGCCAATCGTTTTTCGGGAGTGAGAAAATAACCATGCTCAACCTCCATCGCTCTCGCAACGGCCTCGGCACGCGGCGCGAATTGCTCAAATCGGCGACGTGCGGATTCGGCTACCTCGCGCTCGCCGATCTGTTGTGCCGTACGTCCGCCGCAGACGAGGCGCCGAATCCGCTCGCTCCTAAAATGCCGCAATTCCCTGCCAAGGCGAAGCAAGTGATCTTTCTCTTCATGCATGGCGGGCCGTCGCAGATCGATACCTTCGACTACAAACCTCAACTCGAAAAAGATCACGGCAAGCCGTTGCCCTTCGACAAGCCACGGGTTTTCTCGGCCGCGACGGGGAACCTCCTCAAATCTCCGTGGGCGTTCAAGCAGTACGGAGAGAGCGGGGCCTGGGTCAGCGACATCTTTCCGCACGTCGGTTCGCAAGCCGACAAACTCTGCATCATCAACGGCATGCACGGCTCGAACTCGCGGCACGGCGGGGCGCTGCTCGAACTGCACACGGGCAGCGACACGTTTGTCCGCCCCAGCATGGGCTCGTGGATCACCTACGGACTGGGGACCGAAAATCAGGATCTCCCCGGTTTCATCACCATGTGTCCCACGCTCACGCACGGCGGAGTCAACGCCTACAGTTCGGCGTTTCTCCCCGCCGTTTATCAGGGGACTCCACTCGGCAATGCGAGCATTCCCTCCGATCAGGCGTCGATCCCATACATCAAGAACGCCGCCGAGACGCCACGCGACATCCAGCGGAAGGAGCTCGATTTTCTACGGCAGTTCAACACCGAACATCTCGCCGAGACCGGTCCCGATTCGAATCTCGAAGGGCGGATCAACGCTTTTGAACTCGCCTTCCGCATGCAGTCCGCCGCCCCGGAGCTACAAGATATTTCGGATGAAACCGAAGCGACGCTCAAGATGTACGGCATCGATCAAAACGAAACCAAAAACTTCGGCCGGCAATGCCTGATGGCGAGACGGTTCATCGAGCGCGGCGTGCGGTTCGTGCAATGCACGCACAGCTACAAGTGGGACCAGCACAGCAATCTCAAGGTCGATCACGCGAAGAATGCCCTCGAAGTCGATCTCCCGATCGCCGGTCTGCTCGCCGACCTCGAAGCCCGCGGCCTGCTCAAGGAGACGCTGGTGTTATGGGGAGGCGAATTCGGCCGCACCCCCGTCGCCCAGGGAGACGACGGCCGCGACCACAACCCGCAAGGCTACACGATGTGGCTCGCCGGCGGCGGCATCAAACCGGGCATCCGCTACGGCGCAACCGACGAATACGGCTACTACGCGATTCAAAATAAAGTCCACATCCACGACCTCCACGCCACGATGCTGCACCTTTTGGGAATGGACCATCTCAAACTCACGTATCGCTACGCGGGGAGAGATTTTCGACTGACGGATATTCATGGGGAGGTGGTCGAGGGGATCATTGCATAGCCGCAGATGGATCCGGTGGCAGGGGCTTAGGCTTTGCGTGCCCCCGGAAAATGAGATTATGTTAGCAATTTCAGTAATTTGCTGGCATTTGATGGAGATCATTGAACCACCCTGCAGGATGGGTTCTACTCATCGAAGCATATGTGGGCAGGACTGCTGATTTCACTCGATAACCGCATGTATAAAAATCAATTCAAATGCGACGTGAAAATATCATTATCAATGCTACTGTTCGCATTGGCCATTATTGTGCCAAGCATCCCGTGATTGCAGTAATGAGTGGGTTCGTTCTCTTCATTCTCATTTTGATTTACCGGCATTTCATGGCTGAATACCGGTTAATTCAGTTGTTGAATGGCAGCCGTGATATCGAAATCACCAAGCTTGTCATTACCGGTCATCAGATTCGCGTTGAAATAGACAATAGCGAAGTGTGCCGTTATTTATCGGAAGCAATGCGTGACTCCCGTAAAATGACTCTCCATCCTGCTGTTTATTACGGTATTGAGTTGACATTCTCCGACGGGGGCGAGTATTGGGTGGCATGTGACGTGTTTTCGAATGGCATCTCATTTTCAATTCCCGCGGATGATCCAATTGATGCTGGAATTCCGACTCGCTCCGTGTATTTCAAAGAAAAGCCGCCGATACATTTAAGAAAGGTGTGGGATATCTTGCTGGATCACAACTTACGTACGCCATATTACGGCCGTGTGTTGCGAATCCCCAATGAAGGTAAACCGAATTTCACAAATGAAGACTCAGCACGCGCAGTTGAATAGTTGATTCGTCATTCAAGTACTGCGATGGGCGAGGGTTCGTACAATGAAAAAGCCATTTGGAACTTGCAAGCACTGACATCGAGAGCTATCAATTGTCGGGTCGAGACGGATCTTCTCTGCAAGCGGTGAATCAACAAGATGATCGAATTCTGCGACTCGGCGGCTTTATGCCGCTTTTCGCTGGAACGATTTCACTTGCCCTCGGGGGTGCCCAGACGCTCCCGCGTCTGAGTTGCGAAGCAACAGAAAACAGGAGAAACCGGTGAGCGAAAGCCCATCCGACATGTCATGTCGTCGATCTTTCCCATAACAGGTTCGACCATGAACCCCACATCCATCAAAATCCTGCTCGCCCTCTCATTGCTCTTCGCCGTGATACTGTCAGCGGCGTGGATTGACGGCCTGTCCCACGCCGGCGAACTGCGCATCAACGGTTCTACCGCTGGAATCCGCATGCACTGGGGGAACGGCGTGTTGGTCGTTATCGGCTTGCACCACTTTGCACCGCCGGATTATCCCGGATTCAATTTCTGGCGGTTTCCTCATGCCCAAAGCTATTTGCCGGACGGCCCGGGGTTCGTGACCGACCGGCAGATTTTCGATTTCGGAGTCATTCACTGGCACGATGTGAAACAAGGGGCCGGCTATGGAGTGACCCTGCCGCTGTGGTTTCTCGTCGCGTTATTTGGTCTCGTGATTCCGGCGGTTTGTGTCCGTCAGCTTCGGCGATTAACCGGAGGACGATGTGCCTCCGACGTCGAGCATTCAATATGACCCACGATCGGTGTGATCCGGTTCTTTGTCCGGCTAGAATCGCCAGCCCACACCGGCGTTCGAGAAGAAATTCGGAGCGTCGTTCGAGATACCCCAGCCGACTCGAATGCCGAGTTCGAGATTGCTTGTGATCAGATAATGCGTGCCGGGGCTGATGAATGACCGGCTGACATCGTTTTCGGCTCCCGACGAAAAGATGCCGAAATATTCGACGTGAGCGTTCCATTGCTCGGTGAGCGGTGCGCGAACAACGACTGAAGGAGCCCATTGGTTGAACGCGTCTTCGGGACCATGTTCTGTGCCGTAGCGCATCGAAGAATCCAGCCGCCAGCCATTCGTCAACTCCCAACCGGCAACGTACGCGGCGACAATATCGGTAACGGTCGATTCACCGCTCGTGGGCGTATACGCTTGCAGAATGACCGCGCTTTGCGGTAACCATGCTTCCTGCCTGGTTACCGCGGCCTTGAACCCGTACAAGGCCTGCGACTCACGTTCGAGTCCGCCGCCAAGAAAGTCTTCACCCCCCTCGTTACCGGAGACGACGTCTCCCGTCCCTCCGACTTCGTAATTCCAGCCCAATCGCAATTCGATACGTTCGCTCACGCCGTAACGCACGATCAACTCGGGGAAGCTGTGTGTTTCGGCAACGCTGCGATTATCGATGAAAGAGTACGACGATTCGACAACCGAGAAGCCTGTTCCCACCGTGGTGGTAGCCGGCGTAAACGAGTCGCGATCCGTCTCAAGTTCTTCCTCGTCTTCCTCTTCCTCAACCTCGGCTTCGAGTTCGGGGGCGAGTTGTTCGGACTGAGCCAGGAGAGTGTGGATGCCACCTCCCGACCATCCCAACAAAGCAAGCGATAAAGCGAGATGTAAAGTCTTCATGACGATTAATCTTTTATCCGTGACACGGAGCTACCAGAAAACCGCCAATCGCGTGGCAAAATTGTTTGCCGTGCTGGTCCCCGAATTGATTTCATTGGGGACAATGTACGAATAGTTGAACATCAACCGTACTCGATCCGACAGATACCAGTTCATACCGAACGTCGACTGCGTCAATTGAATTCCAATTGGCAGACCTCCCGGTCCCAGCGGCGTGTCAGCATCAAAAAAGTCGAGAAACGCGATTCGTGCGGTCAATTCCCAGGCCCCCCAGCCTCGAGGTTGATCGCAGTCAGCAGGGCCTCGAATCCACGGGCGATGGACGCGAATTTTCTCGAGCGTGCCGTTCGTTGTGTCGTAGTTGCGATGTTCGCCGGTAATGAAATAACCGCAATCGATGTGGCAACCCTGGAAGTACACCATTCCACCGCCGGTCTGATCGATGAGTGATCCGTACCATTCCGCCTGAGTCCACAAAGGCCCGTTGGCGGCAGCGAATTGAAGATTGAGTAGCTGCTGAAAATTGGCCGGAATGTAAATCTCCGGCACGAATGGAGACGTCGAAGAATCTTCCAGATCCAACAATGAAGACCGAGGTTGTTGGTTGATGATAATGGCCCCGCTTTCGGGCACTCTCTCTGAAAGGGCAAAACCCAGATGCAATAGCGTCTCGCCGTCGCTTTCGTTGACAAGTGCCGTCGTGAGCCGGCCGGTGAAGTCCAGCGTACTTCCGTCGCCTCCTACAAAATCTCCTGAATCAACGCCGGATTGAAAGACTCCAAAGGCCAGGGACGAGCTTGAGTCCAGAGTCTCGCGAAACAATCCCACTCCCCAGTTTCGGGCTGGATCGAGCAGGTTGACCGGCGACCTCTCCATAAACGGAAAATACCTGGCGCTGGTTCCACCCTCGAGACTGAAGGGTTCGCGAAAGTGACCGATTTGGGTTTCACCCGACTCTTGCCAATGACCATATCCGAAATAGACATCACGCGGGACGACGGTTCCAGGTGCCAGATCGATTTCGGCTACGTATCGACCATCATTCCCGATTCCGCCTTCGACTCCGATGCGAGCGCGACGTAAGCCGATGGTATTACCCAAGTCACCAAAGGTCGCTTTATTTGTCGGATCTTGCCTTAACCAGATCGCGTCAGCGTCGATTCTGCCACGCAGTCCAATCGTGAAATCGGGTCTCGACACCCCAATGAGCGGCCAGAGCGGCGTTGATTGCGGTGTCTCGCTTTCTGCCGGTTCCGTCGGTTCAGATTCAGACAAGGAATCGACTTCGCGCGGCGGCTCATCGCCCCGGCAGACAAAAAGTCTCGTGACGTAAAGTGTGCTGCTTATAAATGTTAACGCAGCGACGAGAAAAAAGTGACATCGGAACATGCAATGTGAAAGCTGTTGGTGAGATCGTGCGACGATACGATTATTGTCTTATATCAGGAATAATCGACATAATCGTTACTCGACCGACAGATCAATACATCCGATGAACTCTTGACTAACGCTGTTGAGTCTGGATTGTATCGATTGTATCGATTCGGATAATCCGAGAAGCAAGGGAAACTCTGAGGGGTCATCTGGCACGTGCCGCTACGAAACAGAGAGCCGGCTATAGATTGACCCTGACGCTCTGGTTTCTGGTTGCGGTGTTCGGCGTCGTGATTCCTGCGGTATGTGTCCGTCAGCTACGGCGATACGCCAGAGTCAAATAACGCTCGCACTGGAAAACTCCGCGTTTTCGGCGTTACAATTCTGTCCGGTTCCTGTCACATCACGCAATGACATCCGTGCGTTCGCTGCGGATGCAAACCATCATCGGGTCTGTTGTCACACTTCAGGAGAGCATCGCCATGTCCATCATCCGTTCTATGGGGTTCGCCATTGTCGTTCAATTGTCGATCGGCTCGCTGGCTTCCGCTCAAGTTCCCGAATCGATCGATTTCAAGTTGGGTGAGATTTCTCTCAAACTCACGAACATCGCAGTGGTGACCGGCGAATCGGCGGGACTAGGAGCCTTGCCCGAAAAGCCCGTGCCGTTGTCGGATAAGAAACTGCTGCCCCCCGATTCGCTCGTGTGGATCACATTCGACTATGAAACCAACTTTGAAAAAAGCGATAAGCCGGAAGGTGCCCCGTTTCTGGCGGTCGGCATCGAAATCCCCCAAGGAAAACCCTGGGGGTATGGTCCGGCGAGTATCGACAAACCATCCGGAAAAGCATCGATAAACCTTTCCATTTTTCAGGGGGGACCAAAAGCGATCGAGTTCGATGACTCGATCAAGCTCATCGCATACACGCGACGAAATAACGGACAAGCCGACGAGGTTCCTAGCGAAGCGACGATCCCGGTGAAGTTTCGCAAGGACGGCTCAGTCACGCTCTCCACGACCGAATACAAGGAACTTCAAGCGATGAAGAAAAAACTGGCCGATCTGGAAAAACGATTGGCGGCGCTCGAAAAGAAAAAGTAACTGTAACACGCAGTGTGGGTAGCCCGGACAGCTTTGTGTCCG
>JBJXGP010000528.1:0-11316 GCA_046160425.1 Planctomycetaceae bacterium | reverse complement strand
CCTGTCGAATTTGCTCCGGCCTCATGCAGTCACTCCCCAGTCCTCAAACCTGGCTCAATAAAATCCGTTTCAACCCCCTGATTGTCACCGATGACTTCACCAGCAACGGGAAAATCCATCGCAGTGCAGGGGATCTAAAAACGCGTCGTTAACCCATAGCAGAATTTTAGCGGTCTTGGTGACCGTGTCGACAAAATTTGAGTTCGCACCCGCGTTTTTCAGGGGATTAAACTGTTTTCACATTCCAAGCCGATCCGGACGGCATGTATTATTCGAGAATTGCCCCGAATTTCCAGTCATCGGGGGAAAATAACTGACCGACATCGCTGGCTCGGCGTGCAATTGATCTCTCCGCGCCCTATCTGACAGGTTGTCACAGCGCGGTCGTCGCCGGTTGCGCAGTTCAGCCTTTTCTCCCCGCCCAGGGACGAGATCGTAAGTCATTGTGCAGTTACAGGTTAATGTTCCCATCGCCGCACAATGACCACCGAGTTAATCCCCAGCATTCCGAACGAATTATTCAGAATGTAATCAACCCGCTCCAATTTCCGCGGGGTGTTTAAGACGATCTGACTTAAACCGCACCGCGGATCCAACTGGTCGACATTGATTGTAGCGTGTGCCAGCCCGTCGTTAAAGGCAGAGATGTTTCCCAGCAGTTCCAGTGCCCCGGCAGCACCCATCGCATGACCGATGAAGCTCTTGGTGTTATTGATGGCCACCCGCGATTCCTCACCGAAGACCGCTTTCAACGCCTCGCATTCTTCGATGTCCCCCTGTTCGGTCGCGGTGGCATGGCTGCTGACGATGTCGATTGCATCCGGACCGATTCCCGCACGCTTCAGCGCCAATTGCATGCACTCGGTCTGGCGTTTCGCATCCGGCAGAACAAAGTCGGTGGCGTCGGAATTCATCGCATGACCGACGATTTCACCGTAAATTTTTGCGCCGCGGGCCAAGGCATCCGGCAAGCGTTCGAGCGTGCAGATCGCTCCCCCCTCGGCGACGACGATCCCGTTGCGATCGACGTCGAACGGCCGGCTCGCTTTCGTCGGATCATCATGCCGGGCCAATGCTCCCTGACTCTGAAAACTGGCGAAAATGCCGAACGTGTGGATGCTTTCGGATACCCCTCCCACCAAGGCCATGTCGACTTCATCGAGACGGAGCATCTGCAGGCCCTGAATGAATCCGGCATTGCCGGCGGCACAGGCGGCACCCAGCGTCAGGTGCGGCCCCGTCACTTTCATGTTCAGCGAAACTTCCCCCGCCGGGTTATTAGCCACCGTGCGGGGATTATGATGATGAGACCAGACGGATGTATCGTATCCGAATTTCGAAATTTCGAAGATTTCGTTCTCGGTCTCGACGTTGCCGTGCTCGGTGATGCCGATGGAAATGCCGACTCGATCGCGGGCAAACTGCTCCCAGTTCAATTGCGAATCGGCAACCGCTTCATTGGCGCAGTAAATCGCGATCGACCCAGCACGCGTCCCACGCCGCCGTTCTTTGCGTTTCTGGTACTTGAGTTCATCGAAGTTGCAGACCCCGGCCAGGACGGCGCCGATATATCGGGTCTCGAATGGAACGACCCCCGATTTTCCGGCGAGCAGCGATGCGCGGAATTCAGAGAGGGTATTCCCATTCGGGGCGGCCAAGCCGACTCCGGTGATGACGATCCGATTTCGATCGTGAATGGAACCACTCATAATTTCCCAACCCTGATGACAGGTTCCAATTGTGGAACATCCCCGGCCATGTTCATGCCGCGAAGTATCGGACGAGGAGACAAAGATTGCCTCAGAAAACGCGATTGTCTTCCCGCCCTTGTGCTGGAATCCTTCACTTTTGCGGACCCTGAGCGCAAAAGTACGTCCCTTGGAGATTAACGCCTGTTGATGTCGGTCGCAAGCCGTTGAACCGCCTCTGTCCGGTGGGATGCGAAAGTTCTTGAGGAATTTTTTCCCGGCGGTAAACCCGGTATCGACGAGAGTTGCGAGTTCCTTGTATCAACGGCGAATGGGTTGCATAATCAATGCGGCTCACCGATCGTAAATCTTCCCGAAAGTTGCCTGGAGAAAGTTGATACCATGAATACTAGCCCCATTGATCGCGTGCGAAACGCTCTGGTCGCGGCCCTTATTGTGTCGATGACGCCGTTCGTTACGTTTGCCGAGGATGCTGCCGAAAAAGATTCCGCTGAATTCACGATATCAATGTTCGACGGCAAGTCGCTTGATGGCTGGGTGATCGAAAATGGCACCGAGGTAACCGTGCAGGATGGGGCGATTCTCCTCAAGGGAGGCGATGGCTGGCTGCATACTCCCGGCGTCTATCGCGACTTCCAATTGCATGTGGAATGGATGGCACTGCAAACCGAAAATTACGACGCCGGGATTTATCTGCGAGCTGGAAAAGATGGTGCTCCGTTCCCAAAACGCGGCTACCAGGCGAACATGCTGCAAGGAAAAGAAGGCAACATCGGCAAGATTCCCGGTGCTGCCAGCACCGGCCTTGCGCATCCTGCGGGTGAATGGAATACGTTCGACATCACCGTTATCGGCAACGTTGTCGAGATGGCGATCAACGGCCAACCGGCCTATAAGGTCGAAGGGATCGACCTCGAACCGGGATTTGTCGGCATCCAGGTCGAAGTTCCCAAAGGAGGACAGTTCCTGGTCCGCAAATTCGACCTCGTCGAAATCGGATACTCCTCGTTATTCAACGGCGAAGATTTTACGCAGTGGGAAGGGGCCGATGGACCGGCGGACGCCTGCTGGACGGTCAAAGAGGGGACTCTGCAATGCACGGGAACCAACGGTCCCTGGTTGCGATCCAAAGACACTTACGGCGATTTCAATTTGCGCTTCGATTATCAATTATCCCCCGGCGGGAACAGCGGCGTTTATGTCCGCGTCCCCGCGGATGGAAATCACCATCGCAAAAATGATCAGGAGCCGATCGCCGGCTTTGAAGTCCAGGTGCTCGACGACAACGCACCTCAATATGCCACGCTGCTCGATTATCAATATTCGGGATCGGTCTACGACATCGCCGGTGCGTCTCCGCGAGTCAGCAAACCGGCCGGCGAATGGAACACGTTAGAGATCAACTGCCAAGGACAGAACATCACCACGGTCCACAACGGCGAAGTGATCGTCAATGTCACGCCGGAGGCGCATCCCATGATTCTGCTCCGCGAACAGATGGGGCACCTTGGGTTACAGAATCATCAGTCGGTGGTAAAGTTCCGCAATCTCCGTATCGGCCCGGCGCTGCACGACGATGCAAAAACCACAAGCCCGTAAAAGGACAGGAGTGTTAATCAGTTCACGTCGCAGGTTGGCCGGCTTTCCAGAGATTGAACGTGATATGGGCCTGACCTTGATGGTGTCCTTCGTGCCAGGCGATGACGTTCAATAATTGGCCGATGTTCCAGCCACGTTCGGCGAAGGCGGGGGGGATGGTTCCGAGATCCGACTCGGAAAATCCGGAAACCGTCTCGATCAGATGAGCGCGAGCTTGTGCAAGGACGTCCCGGATTTGCGAGAGTGAAGGAATATGATCGTCGGGGACGCTCCCCCCTTTGAATCGCGGCACGAGTTCGGCATAAGCCGGATCGGTCCCCTTCAACCGTTGTGTGGCGAACAATTCTTCGGTGATGCCGACGTGCATGATCTGCCAGGCGATGTGGGCACGGCCTGCACCGGGGCGATAGCCGAGGATGGCGTCGGCTTTCCCTGTTTTTTCGATCAGGTCGAGCAGATTCGTCGTCCGGCCGCGGTTGAACTCCCAGGCTTTGATCATCGTCGGTATGGTGCTCATCGATATCTCCAGTGGAAAATGGAAATGTTGTGGATTGCCGGCGTCGTTGGAACACGGGCGTCCGATTTGACGTATCGGAATACTTCCGGGGGACTGATGATTGTACCCGACCGCAGGGCGATTATACTACAATACGGATAATGCGACGGTTCGACTCGATGGCATCTTATGGAAAGGGATCTCAGATGGACTGCATCTTCCAATATTTCGCATCGCGGAAATCTCGCGGCGCGTCGTTCGTCTTTCTCATTCTTCTCGCATTGTCGATGTCGACATCGATCGCTGCCGAAAAGGATGAAGAGGGGTTTGAACTGCTGTTCAACGGCAAGGATCTGACGGGCTGGGAAGGAAACTTCGATCTCTGGAAGGTCGAGAATGAATGCATCGTAGGGGATTCCCCAGGCATCGAGCACAATCAGTTTCTGGCGACGAAGGAAAAATTTGACGACTTCGAATTGCGACTGGAATTTCGCCTCAAAGATGGCATCGGCAACACGGGTGTTCAATTTCGCTCGAAGCGAGTTGAAGACTCGACCGAAGTCGAAGGATATCAGGCCGACATCGGCGAGAAGTACTGGGGCTGTCTGTACGATGAATCCCGCCGGAAACGAGTGCTGGTGCAGGCCCCCGATGAGCTGAACGACGTGCTCAAGAAGGATGACTGGAACACGTATGTGATTCGTGCCGAGTGTGACCATGTGCAGCTTTCGATTAACGGATTTCAATCGGTCGATTACGTCGAACAGGAAGCGGAGATCGCCAGCGACGGCATCATTGCACTTCAGGTCCACAGCGGAAAGCCGCTCAAAATTGAATTCCGTAATATTCGCATCAAGCGTCTGAATAATTGAATCGGGAAGCCGCGGCGACTGTATGCATTGATCTGGATGAATACGAAGGAGTTTTCGGAGTGACGCGACGGTTTTCCACATACGAACAAGCCGTCGATTTTCTATTCGGACGGATCAACTACGAGCACGCGCAGTCGAGGGCATTGAAAAACTCCGATTTCAAGCTCGACCGCATGCGTCGTCTGCTCGCCGGGCTGGGGAACCCGCACGAGCAGATCCCAGCCGTCCACATTGCCGGGACCAAGGGCAAAGGTTCGACGGCGGTGATGCTCAGCGAGATTCTGAATTCAGTCGGCTACCGGGTCGGGTTATTCACATCCCCGCATCTCTCGACATTCGAAGAGCGGATGCGCGTCAACGGCATGATGCCGACGCAAGCCGAAGTGGTCGATCTGATCAACGCCGTTGCCGAAGTCACGTCGATAATGGATCGGGAGAACAAAAATCTTTGTGCGACGTTCTTCGAGATTACGACGGCGATGGCTTGGCTCTATTTCTTGCAGAGAGGGGTCGAGATCGTTTCGCTGGAAGTCGGACTGGGAGGGCGGCTCGATTCGACCAATCTCTGCCGACCGGAAGTCTGCGTGATCACGAACATCAGCAAGGATCACGTCGCCATTCTGGGGAATACCGTCGAACAAATCGCTCGCGAAAAAGCGGGGATCATCAAGCGAGGCATTCCCGTCGTCAGCGGCGTGACGACGACCGGTCCGCAAGCGGTCATCGATGAAGCCTGTCGAGTTCATGAGGCCGACTTGTGGTTGAAAGACCGAGAAATATTCGCGCACTATTTCCCCACCGGTACCTGCGAGACGACCGAGATCCTGTCGGGGCGCGTCGATGTCGAGACTCCGGTGCGAACATGGCGGCAAGTTCCCGTGACCTTGCCGGGGGTACATCAGGGAGACAACGCTGCCTTGGCGCTGGCAACGGTCGATCGCTTGTGCCGGCTCGGATGGTCGATCGACGAAGCCAAAGTCTCCGCCGGGATGCAGCAGGTCCGCTGGCCGGCGAGAATTGAGATCGTGCGGCGACGGCCGTGGGTGATTCTCGACGCCGCGCACAATTTGGCTTCGTGTCAGGCGCTCACCGCCACCTTGACTGATCGTTTTCCCGGTCGCCGGCGGATCGTGATCTTTGCCGTCTCGAAAGACAAGGATGTGGCGGGGCTGGTGAATCAGATGGTCCATGCAGCCGATGAACTCATTTTTACGCAGTATCTGTCGAATCCACGGGCCACGCCGGGCGAAGATCTCGTGCGGATGGCTCAGTCGCAAAAACCGGGAAGTTATCATTACGCGGCGAGTCCGCGAGAAGCGTGGATGATGGCGCAGCAGCTTTCCACACCCGACGATGTGATCTGTATCACCGGTTCATTTTTTCTCGCGGCGGAAATGCGAGAGATGTGGCTGCAACAGCCGGAACTCTCGCCTCATCTCACGACATTGGGAAGCAATGGTGAAACGCTCTGCTCGAAAGAGGGCGTAACTGCTGAGTAAGTGCGATAATCAGAGACGCAACGCCGTCACACTGACGGGCAAGCCGTCAGTGCCACCCAACCGTAGATCATTTCTCGTCGTACTGACCGCCCATTTGGTACAGAGGCAGGAAGCGGTAATAGACTTCCAGGCACAGCGTCGATAACGCCGTCGAATAGACCCGTCCGCCATACGGTCCCCAGGGAGGCAGTGGATCCCAGCTTCCGGCGACGTCGCCCGATGTTCTCTGTTCCTCGACGTGCAGATCCCGCAGGGATTCATTCCAGCGCTTCCAGCCTTCGCCCCCATATTGATACATCGCCAGCGTGCCGTAATACCAGTAGTATTCGTTGTGCTCGCTGCGTTTGGGAAGATTCTGCATCATGAAGCCTACCGCCTCGCGGCAGGCAGGATGAGTCCGCGAGATGCCGAGCATCTGCTTGCAGAACAGGGCTTCGGCTGTCATGGAGGGGGTGGGAGGAAGCGGGGGATCGGTGACGCGATACGCGGCCAGTCCGCCGTTTTTGCCGAGACTGCGATCGATGAGAAATTGCTCCATGCGAGAGCGCACGTCGCTGGGAATCGGGATCCCCGCGATGTCGGCGCTTTTGAGTGCCATGAGCTGCCAGCCGAACATGCTCATATCGCTTTTCAAATCCTTGGTGTATCTCCAGCCGCCATCGGTCTGATTCTGGTTCGCGATGATATACGCAATCGCCTTGGTGATCGGTTCGCGAAGGTGCGTGTCGACGGTCGGATCGTTCTGCATGCCGTAGGCTTCGGCGATGGCATAGGTGGCCATCGCATGGCAATACATGCGGTCGTAATGCCCCGCCGTCCCGCCAAGAAAACCGTCGGCGTGCTGATTTTCGATCAGCCAGCGAATCGCGCGATCGAGTTGCTCGGCATATTGGCCTTCTTCGTGCGTGTAACCCGCGCCGAGAAATGCGAGCACGGCGAGAGCGGTGACGCCGGCGTCGGATTGTGCTCCGGTATTCTGCTGATTGATGCGTTCCTTGTCGTTCGTGATGCGACCGGCACCGTGCGCGTCGGCGTCCCAGTAGCCTTCGCTCGATTGTGCCAGGCTCAACCAGCGCAGACTGGCCTCCACCGCTTTTTCAGATTCTTCCGTTCCGCCGAATTTGCGGGCTACGTCTTTACGTCGCGGCAGATTTCGCAGGCGATACGTCGATGGGACACCGGCCTGACGGCGCGTTCTCGGTCCGTTTAGCTCCGGCTGCACGTCATTGGGTGTGGTGCCGATGTCGGGAGTCAACGTCGCGATCGCGTTTCGCTTGCCGATGGTATCGGTATCTGCGGGGGTCAGCGATCGCGCCGATTGATCGGGGAGCGTGCGTTCGATCGCGCTTCCATCGGTCTGCCCTGTTGAATTGCGGGGTTTAATGCGTGTGAATCGCGGGGGCGCAGGGGACGTGCTGCCCGCTGACGGGGCGTCATTACCCGAACTGGCGCCGGCTTCATCGCTTTCGAGCGTGCCGGGGAGCGGGCCGCTGCGGCGCGTCATGCTCTCGGACTTTCCATCCGGAGCCAACACCCCCACCGGACCGGACGGCCCTTCGATGGTTGCGAGTTGGCGATCGGGCATCAGCTCCGGTGAGATACGTTCGACCGAGCCGCGCTGCGGAGCGATCCGTTGAATTTTAACGTCGGGCAGACCGGTCGTCAGCCTGTTGCTACGCTTTGCCACGCTCGAGGGGACTTGCACTTCGGGCCGGGCGTCCGCCGTCACTTCTTCATCCACTTGCAGCGGGGGGACCGATTCGATTTCGGTCGGACCTTCATCGGCATTGTTGACCGGTTCCGGCGTCGACTCGGGATCGTCGTCGTTCATCGCGAGATCGGGAGTATCGAGTTCCGGCAACTTTTCCATCTCGATGTCCCGTTCGTGTTCTTCGATCGGCTGGGGATCGAGATGACTGCGGTCGGTTCGCGTCATCGGGTCGAGTTCGGGACGCGTCAGTTGATCC
Organism: Planctomycetaceae bacterium; assembly: GCA_046160425.1. Classification (GTDB taxonomy): domain Bacteria; phylum Planctomycetota; class Planctomycetia; order Planctomycetales; family Planctomycetaceae; genus JAQCEJ01. The sequence continues at coordinate 3,174 of JBJXGP010000528.1, read as the reverse complement.
CACACCGGCGTATTACCGCTGGTCTTCGATTCGATGCGTTCATCGGAATCGACGAGCACGTTCTGGAGTTGGAAGGCTTGTTCCGCCTGCGCCTCGGAATCGGGATCCCACGATGCGGGTGCCACCGCCGCCGCTCCTCCCAGGCAGGTGAGGTGCGTCAGCAGCGAAAAGACAAACGCCTTTTTCGAGGTGTGGCGTTCTCCCCAGCGGGTGAGAAACATGCTCATGAGATGAATCGACGAGCAGACCAGCCCGCCGAGCATGATGCCCCAGACGACTTCGTCGATGGGAATGCCGCGGGCTTTGCCCCACTCCATCCAGGCATCGGGAATCGCCAGAATCAATCCGCGCGAGAACGGGATCATGACTTGGACTCCTCGGAGACGCGATTGGCGAGCGAGACGTTCTGAATCTTGGCTCGATGACAGATTTCGATAACTCTCATCACGTTCTGATAAGGCCCCTGACCTTCGCCCCGCACCAGCACCGCCTGACCGGCAAAGTTCTGCTGCGCGGCAACCAGAAGCTGTTCGAGTTGCTCGTAAGTCTTTTGCTCGCCGGCAATGAACACTTCGCCTGTGATCGTCACGTTGACGACAATTTCATCGGGCATGTTGGTCAGCGGAGACGCCTCGGCGACGGTCGGAAGTTGCAATTCATATTGCTGTTCCGCATCCTTGATCTGCGTCCCCACCATAAAGAAAATATTCAGCAGAAAAACCACGTCCACCATCGGCGTGAGGTTGAACCCCGGTTCTTCCATCTCTTCGGTTTTCAGCGGCATGTCGGATCCATCTTAGGGAGGCGGGCGCGCCGTTCCGTCATCGGCGCCCTATTCGGTCGTTTGCCCGCCTGTATATGTTATCGGTTTGACGAGTGGTGCATTATCAGCATCTGCGCTAGAGTTTGATTCTACTACGCCGATTGTGCAAGGGGAATTTCAATTATTTCGCTTCCGCAGACTGGGAGAAACTCCGCAACTCGGGGTATGATATCTTCCAATTCTATACCATTGGTATGTAACCAATTACGAAAAATACCCGAAATCCCGGCTGGGCCGCAATTTCCGAGACAACTTCGAATTCTCGGATCAATGTCCCACGATTGATGCGACATTCACTGAACGGCGTCAACGATCAACACGAATGAGGAAATCACCATGGTCGAACAACAATGTCTGTTGAGCGCGTTGCTGATGGCATTATGTTTCTCGCAGTCCGGGTTCGCTCAACATCGCGTCGGGGCGGATGATGAACAGGCTCGCGCCCAGGCCGTGATCGTCGACAATCAGCCGTTGTTGCATACCCGGCAAATCTTCCCGGTCGATGCCGAGGGAAATGCACTCGCCGCAAATGACGTCGCCGCGCAAACCAAAGCGGTGCTCGATAAGCTGGCTGAGATCATCTATGTTTCCGAATCGTCGTTGAACGACGTCGTCAAACTCAATTTGTATGTCCGCGATGAACTCGATGTCCCGACGATCGCTCGCGAAATCAATGCGCGATGGCAAGAAGAAAATCTCCCGGCGGTGATGTGGGTGCAGACGCCGCTTCCCCTTGCGAATGCTCGTCTCGCCGTCGATGCCGTGGCGATTGCGCACCTCAACGACAGCCTGACCGAAGTGGTGCGGGCGGAGATCAAGGGGGACCACACAGCACCGGTCTCCGACTGGACGATCCTTCCCACCGGCCGCGCGGTCTACATCGCCGGTCAGGCCGAACCGGGAAAGACCCTGGCGGAAGCGACGACGAAAACTCTGGAGAGCCTGCATCGCACCCTGGCCTTCATGGAACTCGGCGATCAGCACGTCGTGCAGATCAAGACGTTCCTCAACCCCATGTCGCAAGTGAAAGAGGTCGATGAGGCGATTGTTGAATTCTACAAGAGCCGTTCGCTTCCGCCGGTCTCGCATGTCGAGTGGAGTTCCAAGGGAGCGATCGAAATCGAAATGATCGCCTATGTCCCCGCCGACCATCAGGCGATTCCGGCGGATGACCCGGTCGTCTATCTCACGCCGACCCGGATGACCTCTTCCCCCGTCTTCAGCCGTATCGCCGTCATTAACTCGACCCGCAAGATCTACATCTCCGGCCTGACCGCCCGCACCGACGGCGACGGAGACCACGAAGTCCGCGACATATTCGCCCAGTTGAGCGACACGCTGCACAACAGCCAGAGCAGCCTGCGCCATCTCGTCAAGGCGACGTACTACGTTTCGGGAAACGATTCGAGCACCCAGCTCAACGCACTGCGCCCGATGTACTATGACCCCAAGCGCCCGCCATCGGCATCAAAGGCCCCCGTGCAGGGAGTCGGTTTCAGAGCACGCACCCTCAGCATCGACCTGATCGCGGTCCCGGCGGAGTGAGGGTTCGCTCGACGGGACACTCGCATTTTCGTCGTGCCACACAAAAATTGCGATCGACGCTGTGTTAAGATGTCTTGGGCACCGGGCATCTTTGTCTGTTCGAAGCTGGCGAGATGACCTCTTTGGGACCAGCAACACGAGAGGCTTAGGCCTCTTCAAAGTGTTGGCGAATTCTGGCCGTAACCTGGCGATCCGACATCTTGTCGGCCGTTTCCAGTTCAACGAAATGGACCGGAAACTTCTTGTACTTGAGGCGTTTTTGAAACTCACCCTTAGCTTCACCAGGTCCGAGGATCAGAAGCGAGTCTGTGCCGCTCAGGCTCGATAGGACCTCGTCGTAGTAAGTATTGAGTTGGTTCATGTACCTGTGCTCTTGCTTGTCCTCGGGCATGTAGCCATTGTGACGGTCCGGTTGCTTCGAGCCTGGACCACCAGCCGATGCAAACGGTTTGTCAACGTCTGACTCGATCTGTCTGATCTCTTCGCCGCCATCTTTCATCAGGACCACGACCGCCTTGTGATGGTCGATCCACACGCCCCCTTTGATTGACATGACATTGCCTTTCATTATCAGGATCACCTGACTTGTTTATTATTTGAGTTGAGCTAACTGAACGACGTCTTTGCAAAACGGTAACGTGGTTAATTTCCGAGTCATTTCTTTGTCCCGTCGTATTATGTTTTTCTGGTTCCCACGACGATCAACATGATCCCGCCGGCGATTGCCAAGCCACTCAGGATGGGCGGCACCGGCCAGGTTTTGTTCGACTCGGCGACCGCGGGGATCGGCCCGACATCGACGACAA
>JBJXGP010000527.1:0-12160 GCA_046160425.1 Planctomycetaceae bacterium | reverse complement strand
CGGCGGCATCAGATTTTTTCAGGAATTGGGTGGTGTGCATATTTCGGATTCAAATGAGATTGGGAATCAAGGAATTGGGATGGGGGGATCGGGAGATGGGGAGTGGAAAAAGTTTTCGTCTCCGTGTCTCCCCCTCGCCCACTCCCCCACTCTTCTTCTCTCGGTGTTCTCCGTGGATAATTCAACTGAAGAATGGTGGGCACAGCCCACCCTACGAAAAAATGGCTCCAAAATTGCCCTGTGAAAATCGAAATTGACTCATATGCCGTTCACAGCGTACAGTTCGCGGCCATGATTCCTCAACCCTTAACCGTGTTATATCAATGCCCGGGTGAAGAACACCCCATTTCGCGCTCCGTCCACTTGGCCCGGCTGGCGGCATTCTACCCGAAATGCCGCGAATGCGAACATCGCGGCGAAACCGGGCAACTCCCCCGTCAGACCGTTACCCGGCTGGAGAGCACGCAGCATCGCGCCCAGAGGCCGAGTCTGTTCACCGCCGAGGGGGTGCGCGGCATCTATCTCAACGAACTGACGTGCGAGAAGGCGGCACGCATCGCCGGGGCATGGGTGTCGCTTCTCTGGGATGAGATCCCGCGTCACGGGCAGAGCAACGAAGATCCGTTTTTTGCCATCCCGACGTACCCGCAGGATTTGTCGTTCCGCCGCGGACCGTCGATCGTCGTCTCACTCGACAATCGTCCCAGTTCGCCAGAGGTCGCCCGCGCAGTCGCGGCGTCGCTGCGGCGGATGGGTTGCCAGGTGATCGACGTCGGCGTGACGACAACGCCCTGCTTCTGGCATGCCGTCCATCATCTCGATGCCGCCGGGGGAATCCAGATCACCGGGGCGGGAGAAGACCCGTCATGGACGGGGCTTGAATTCGTCGGTCGCGCGGCGGTGCCGTACTCGCAGGGTTACGGGCTCGAACAAATCGAGCAGCGATTTCTGTCGGGGTACTCTCGACCGACGCGGCAGGCATTTCCGCAGCGAACATTCGAAGCCCGGGTTCCTTACCTCGCCGGTTTGTGGAAACACTTTCATGCCTTGCGTCCTCTCAAAATCTGTTGTGCAACGCCGAACGAACTCGTGCGTAACACGCTCGAAGAGTTATTCGAAAAACTCCCATGCCGCTTGATTTGGGTTCCCGTATCGCGGCGGCGGCGTCATCTCGGTTCGATTACCGATCCCGACACAAAGCTGGTGGGGCAGGCGATCCGCGACGAGCAGGCGCATCTCGGCGTGTTGATCGATGAAGATGGACAACGAACTGCCTTCTGGAACGATCACGGACTACCGATCTCCGCCGAAGTCGTGCTGAGGCTGCTCGCCACATTCATGCTGCGGGATTATCCCGATCTGGGAGTCGCCATCGACTCGGCCGGTTGGGAATCGCTCGAAACACAATTGGCGGGACTGCACGTGCATTGCACGCAAGCGGGACCGACTCGCGCCCGTATGGCCCGTGCGCTACTGGAACCGTCGACCATCTGCGGCGGCGGACCTTCGCAGCGTTACTGGTTTCGCGAAGCTTACCCGACCTGCGATGCGATCCTCGCCCTCGCTAAGATGCTGCAGCTCCTCAGCCTACAAGATGCCCGATTCTCAGAGTTGATTCAGCATTCGCAGCGCGCGGCGTGACTGGATCGTCACACCCCCGCTGTCAAAATATCGAGCATGTTTCGCTTATAGGCTTCGACCCCCGGCTGGCCGTAGGGGTTGATTCCCAGCAGTCGCCCTTCGAGCACGGTTGCCAGCATGAACATCTGGAAGAGCTGCCCCAGCGTGTGTTCGTTGAGTCGCGGAAGACGAATGTCCGCCGTTGGACGATCGTCGTCGGCGTAGGCCTGATTCGTCCCCTCGATCGCCGCATTGAGGAACTGCGGAATCGATTTCGCCTGGAAACGATTGAGTTGATCGTGATCGAGACTATCCTCGTGAAGCAAGATCGCCGCCCGGCGGGGACTGTCGACGATCAGATTCGTAATCAGTTTGTCCCGTTTTCCTTCCTGGTGCTGCTGTCCGCGGCTGTGCAGGTCGCGCGTGTTGACGACGGTGAGAGGCAAAGCCCCCTGCTCTTTCTTTCCGAGACTCTCGGCGAGCAGTTGGTCGTACCACAGGCCGACCGCTTCGAGCGATTTGCCCCACGTCGAGAGAATGCGGACGTCGAGATGTAATTCCTGTTCGAGCAGATAACAGGTCGCCGTATAATCGAGTACCGGGTTGGCGCCGTATTTTGCCGATTGAAACCGCTCGGTCATCTCGGCGGCTCCGCGCAAAAGTTCGCGGATATCAAGCCCCATAATCGCCGCGGGGAGCAAACCGACGGCGGTGAAGATCGAGAAACGCCCGCCGACGCCATCGGGAATCGGGAAGACACGCGGATAATCACGAGCGTTCGACAAGTCTCGCAATTTCCCGGATTCTCCCGTCACGGGGACCACCAAATCACGGCTGTCGGCGGAATCGCTTCCGTAATAATTTTCGAGTGCCTGTCGCAAGATCCGAAAGGCGACGGCGGTTTCGAGCGTCCCTCCCGATTTGCTGATGACCGACAACCCCCAGCGATGCAGTGTGTCGCGACTGTCGCGGCAGCGCTGCTGCAGGAGTACGAGTAACGAAGATAGCGAATCGTTATCGAGGTTGTCCCCTTCGAAATAGACGCGGGGCGAGTTGTTTCTTTCTTCGCGGGGGAGTTCGTTGTGATACGGATGGCACAACGCCTCGAACAGCGCGCGAGCCCCCATGTACGAGCCGCCGATCCCCAGCAGCACGACCTGATCGACTTCGCGACGAAGCATGTCCGCGGCTTCCTGGATCCGGCCGATGAGGCTCTGCTGCGGGTCGCGGGCATGTTCGTTGAGCAACTGTTGCGGCAGATGAATGAAGCCGGCGTCGAGCGGTTGTTTCCCCTTGGGAATTTTTTCTCCCGAGTTCATCAGCGTCACATCGGCGAAGAGTTCATCGCGGGCTTCGAGAATTTCCCCTTCGAGATTGCGCCAATGCTTTTTTCGGATGTGGTGAATCGCAGCGGCTGGGTCGTATTGAATTTCGATGGACATGGAATCGTCCCTTTCGTGGTGGTGATTCGGCGCAAGCCAGGATTCCATCTTACGAGATCGCCTCGATAAGCGGAACCGATGGGTCGATTGGCGAGAAGAGTGGTGATGGCAGAGCCGAAAGCGTTACGCGGTCTTCTGCCATAAGCCGCGATAGATCGTTTCTCCGGCTTGACGGCGTTTGCGCTCGAAGCTGGTATGGTAATCGAGGTCGTTCGCCGGCGGCTTTTCGGGAGGGGGTTCGAGTGCGACGAAGCGGGGGTGATGGTTCATGAGCGCCGCCATGACATCGAAATAGTCTTTGACGTCGGACCAGGCATGTAGCAATCCATCGGGCTTGAGCGCATGACGGACTTGTTCGACAAAGACATCGGTAAACAATCGGCGTCGGCGATGCCGGCGTTTCCACCACGGATCGGGGAACAGCACAAACGCTTCATGGACCGATTCGGGAGGGATCAGCTTCGATAACGCGAACCGGGCATCTCCGCCGAGTACCCGTGCATTCTCGAGCCGACGACGCTGAAGCCGTTGCGCTCCATGCCGACCTTCGCGGTAATCGATTTCGATACCCAAGGTATTGATTTCGGGGTGCTCTTCGGCATGTTTCACGAGAAACATGCCGCGGCCGCAGCCGATATCGAGATGGACCGGCGAGTCATTGCCGAAATACGTCGGCCAATCGATCGGACCGGTCAGATCGTCGATGACCCGGAAGTACGGTTTCAAATCCTGAATCGGCTGCGTGCTCGCCATGTCTAAACTCATCACATGACCTTGTTTCACCCGCTTTGATATCAGGAGGGCTTGAGAGCTGCCTGCACAAGAATGCGATTGATGGGAACCCCCATCATGCTCCCGCAGAAGACCAGCTTCTCTTCCACGTAGGCCTGAAATTCGAATTCGGCTCGTCGGCTGCGCAGCTCCTTGAGGCGGGCCATCAGAATCAGGCGGGAATTCGGATAGACCGGGCTGCGAAACCGCACGTCATCCATTCCCCCAAAACCGAGAAAGTCACCCTCGAGCAGATTGTATTTGCGGGAATAAAAGCCCGCCAGTTGTGCCGCACATTCGCAGAGAACCACGCCCGGCATCAGTGGATAACCAGGCATGTGGCCGCGGACCCAGAATTCCTTATCGGTGACGTCCTTATAACCGATGATGGCGTGAATCTCGGTGTCGATATGCACGATCGCCGTCAGTTGTTCCATCTCGTAGCGCTGAGGATTGATCTCACGGATCTGCTCCAGCGTGTACAACGGCTTGTCGCAATTGATTTGCTTGAGATCGAAAAAAGGAGGGGGAGGCATTAAGGGTTCACCTCCAGAAAGAATTTGTGGTCATGTGAAGATTCAATTTACGCATCAAACCATGTCTCTCGAAAAGCTGTGAAACGGCCCCACGATTTTCTTTTCTTGTCTCAGGTCCGGAAACGACTCCATATACGGTTTATCTGTCACAAAGACAAAATTTGCAATACCTGGCTCAATTCGGTGATGAGTCGGTCCGGTTTCAGATCCGGGTTTTTCAGATCGACTCGTTTCGCGCATAAGCTGTTTTGATCACCGGCAAATAACACCGTTCTCATGCCATAGCGCTTGGCGACGGCAAGATCATCATGCAGGCGATTGCTGATGTATAAAATGGAAGACGGAGTGATCCCCAGTTTTTTGAACTGTTCGATGCTCGACTCGTAAAGCGTCGGGGAAGGTTTGCGGACTCCCCGCGCCAGTGAAAGTGTCAAACAACCGGACGTCATTAAGTCTTCCAATCCGACCAGTTTACCGCCCCCTGCCATTACCCGCAACATTTGCGGGAGCGAGAAACTCTGGACGTCGGCGAGCAGGCCTTGACGATATCCGGCCGACGCGATTTTACTCAACGTCGACAGCCCTTCGGGATAAGCGGCGACCCCCTGCAGATTGGCGTGGAAGAAGTACGCTACTTTTTCCGCCAGTTCGTCTCGATCGCCATAAAACGAGACATCGTACTCGTATTCCTTCTGCTCGAGGCGGCTGATGATTTTGCTCCAGATCTGCATGGAATTGACCGCGGGGAGATCTCCTTTCCGCTTGGTCGGCAACATCCATGACGCCTCAACCAAATGCTGGTACTTGGGTAACAGCGATTCCCAGGGAGCACCCGGCTTGCGGGTCATGCTCTGCCACATGTTAAATTCGTGGATCGTCTTATCCAGGGCAATCTGCATTCGCAGCGGTTGCGGATGGATGTATAGCAGCTCACCCTCGGAAATCCGCACCAGCGTCCCGTAGACATTCCAGATGACCGCCCGCACACCGGAGATCGGCTTGAGATGCGGTTTCGCATTCAACGGGACGATTTCCGGAGGCTGAGGCCAGATCAGTTGCCGTTCCGTCTCCAGCCATTCGAGATACTCTTCGATCGACAAAGACATATTTCGTCAGTCGCACTTTTTAGAATTTGTTTTGGGTCTCGGTCTTCTCATTCGGGTGATTTCGATGAATTCTCATTTCACCCGGCTCCGAAGTTCTCGTATTCAACCAACGAAATCGCGATGATCGAAGACCATCGTTCAACAAAAAAGTTCCGCGAGTTTCTGGCGTGCTCGCCCGGCGTCTCCCCAGATCGAGAGCATACTGAAGTACCATGTCAGGATGAGCAGGCCGATCGACCAGCCGATGACGCTCCAACCGACACGAAAGATCAGGACGTTAAAGAGGATAGAGGGACAGGTCAGCCAAAGCAACCACCGCGGGCTGGGAACCATCTCGACATGAATGGTCGTTCGCCGATCGTCGACGTCGAATCTCCCCCAGACCACAGGTGTAAATGGTTTTAACAGCAGATACATCGGACGCAGTTGAAATCCCGCTTCGGTCACTGTGCCGCTGAAGTCGCGATTGCCGGACGCTGCCGATGACAGGTGATTCTGCCACCGCCCGACGAGTTCCGCCGGGGACGATTCGCTCGTCAAATCGAAAGTTTCGTAAGGTAGCCACTTCATGAAATCGTTTTTCCGGACATTCGACTGACGCTCAAAGGGGGCCGTTGTAATTATTGCATTTGTTCTCATCGGAGGGGCAAAATCCCCGTGACATGCGCCAATGTATCAGAATAACCTCCCTGAGAGCAGCAGCTTATGGCTTGTGGGCCACGATTCCGATACATATCGATCTTCGCGGTCGCCAGCTACCAATGGTCATGCACCCATCAATCGTCTCTTGCCCAAAATCGACTTCACTTTTAGAATCCGCGCCCAATCTCGAAATCATGTCGATCGCTTCCCCGCCTGACGAAAAAATCTCTACGGCATTACAAAGAATGTACCATGCATAGCACCGTCTATCGCTTTGCCACGAGCCTTTTCACGCGAACTTTCCTCATCCTGGGGGTCGGGCTGTGCGGATGTGATATGCTGCACAACTTGCAGCCCCATCGTCTGCAACGCCTGAACCGGTCGTCCCCCCCCAGCGGCGACCCGTATTTTTCCATCTCGGATCCCGTCACGAGCATACCGGCAAAACCGTCGCCGAAACAGGCCTTCGCAACGGAGAACATCGCTCCCGCTCCAAAAGCGAGTGCGAACCCGGTTGCGCCCGTTGATGAATTTTCTGCTGACGAAGAAGTTCGTTGAACCGACTCTCGCGATCCCAACGAACTCCGGTAGAAGATCACTCCGCTTTCTTCGCAGCCGAATCTTGCTCGCCTTCCGACTGAGGCGTGTTCCGCTCGATTTTCGCTTTTTCGCGTAACCGTAGTGCGGTCTCGTTCCACATCGATTGACCGATCTCGGCGAGAACCTGCGTCCGGACATCTTCCAGATTCAATTGTCCCGGCTCGATCTCCGTGACGGTCACAAGGTGCCAGCCGAACGGCGTGCGGATCGGTTCGCTGATCTCTCCCGGCTTCAATTGAAACGCCCTCTGCGTGATCGCCGTCGGCATCGAACCGCGATAGGTGAAGAACCCGACGTCGCCCCCCTTGGTTTTGCTGGGTGCGTCGGACTGTGCGCGAGCGGCATCCGCAAACACAAGACTTCCCGCAGCGATCGTTTTTCTCAGTTCCAGCAAACCGCTTCGAACCTTTTCGGCGTCGGCGTCCGTCGCATTGTCGGGGAGTTTTTTCAGGATCTGGCTCGCGCGGACTCGCGTGCCATCGAACTCCTGCCGATGCTCTTCAAAATATGCGTTCAATTTTTTGGGAGTGACGACCTCGTTCAAATAGATTTGCCACGCCGAGGGAACCGACAGAATTTCCCGCAACGACTCTTCCGAATACCCCAGGCGCTCCCGCACCTCTTGCGGATCCTGTTTCTCTCGCTGGACGAAATCGTCCCAGCGTTTCACGACGCGGTCGACTTCGGCTGCAGGAACTTCAATCTTGCGGCTATTCAGAAAACTCTGAATCAACCGCTCGTCGATCAGCGGTTCAATCACTTGCGTTTGAAGTTTTGCCCGTTGGGCGGCGGGGATGTGATGTTGAATCATCCACAACTCGACGCTCGCCGTCGTGATGGGAACCGCATCGACCGTTGCCAGCACCTCCCCCTTCGGGGCCGACGGGGCATTGCGGCCGGGTTTTGCTTTCGCTGAATTGTTTCCCGGCTTGCGAGGCGATTTTTGAGCGACGGATTTCGAAGTCTCTTCACCGGGTGCCGGGATGTGAGCAACTGCGAACGAAAATATCGCGCAGCCGCACAGCGTCAGGCGGGCCAGTCGAACGATCTTGACGAAGCCGTTGGGATGGTGATCCGAATGCATGAGTTGCTCCCTGAATTTCGGCGGATGAAATGATCCTGCCGACGAGAGAGTTATAGCATTCGGAGGGGGATTCGCATACTGGGAACGGCGAGACGAAACCGGTTACGACTTCGAATTTCCACTGACCGCGTATTGAGGAGGGTTCACATCTGCGGGGCGATTGGAACCCTGGGGCGAGTTAATGCGGATGTGTCGATCGACTCGATTTTCGATTTGAGAAATGGCCTGATCGAGCGCCCGTTTCGATTCCCGCTGATCGCGGACATGAGAAAGATGTCCTAAGCCCAGCCAGGCGACCAGTCCGAACATGGAGATCCCCAATATGTATGGGTTAGGCCCCGTGGTTTGCCAATGCCCCGATTCCATTCCCAGCAGAAAAATGCTGAGAATCAAAATGGTCGTATGGCTGATCAGCGACTTGGGGGATATCGGTTTTGGCGATTTTGACGGCAAATTCGAGTTAGGCTGCGTCGGCATGGAATTTCTCCTCTCCCAAACTTAGGTCACAAAACGGTGTCGGTCAAATGGAGAGAGAGGCCAATTGAGCAAGCTCCGACGATCCGGAATCAAGCGGCCCGTATGCCCACCCCACGATTCAGGTCAGCCGCAACGATCACTTATTTCCCCGGCGTGCGGATTGGCTGGTCGTCGAGCGATTGCAGAAGCTCGATTTTGTCGAACAGTGCGGATCCACCCATCGCCGTCGGGGCGATTCCCGTCAGTGTGAACTCGCCGAAATCTTTCCATAAATCGACCGTCACCACGGTCCATTCCGTCGGCACGTCGGGAGAGATTTCCGTCGCCGACCACTTGCTGCTGTTCTCGCCGCTGTAATATCGGCGGAGAGGTTTGTCGGCTGCGGGCCACGAACCTGACGCCGCCAGTTCGAACATGACCCCTTTCGCTCCGGTCGATTTCCAGGCAAACCGCATGTAGCGGAAACCGCGCGGCGATGGTTTGAGAGTTTCACCCGCATCGACGAGACTCGCGTTTTCGACGATGGGGTATTCCCACCCGGCAATCAAGCGGGAATGCCGTTGTCCGTCGGTCAGTTCCAGCGCGGCATTACCGGAATGTTTGTCGTCGCCGGTGAGCCGGGCTTTCGCTCCCCCCTCGTTGAGCCGGTCGAGGAACTCCGGCTCATCATCGAACAGTACCACGCCGGGAGCGATGACCGGGCCGAGCGAATGCCGCAAGTAGCCGATGAGGTCCGCCAGATTCTGCGGCGTGATTTCTTTTTCCATGCCGTCGGGCATGAGCGACTTCGAAAGGGCTCGCATCTCATCGATGTCCTGGCGGAGGATCGTATCCTCTACGACCGGCGACTGTCCTTTTTTCGGCGTCCCTTCGATGGCCGTGCGGAGCGTGATGCTGGTCGCCGTCTCTCCTCCCAACAGGCCGGTGTGTACGCGGCCGTCGGTTGTCAGTACGGTGTAAACGGTGTAACCGTGCGACAAGGTGCTGGAGGGATCGAGGACGTCGACCAGCAGCGTTTCATCGGGACGCGTGCGGACCGCCATCAAATTGGGGCCGATCTCGAAACCTTTCTCGCCGATCTTGTGACACTTGGTACACGTTTTGGTGAAGACCGCTTCGCCGCGAGCCGGATCGCGCGGCAACGTCAGGGCCGATGCATAGCGTTTGAAGATTTCGGCGCGGTCGTCGTTGATTTTTCCGGCAAGGAGTCGACGGGCACGCTCGCGGATCAGTTCGTTGCTGTGTTCGCTGAGTTGTTCGCGCCGAAGGGCGCTCATGCTGACGGGGGGGACGATTCCCTGTTCAACGGCATCGAGCAGGTTCGGCAAGCGATCCTGCCGCGCAAAAAACGCATCGATGATCGCATCCTGCACTTTCGGCACGAGTCCCGACCAGTTGGCTAGCAGCGTTTCGGAGACTGCTTTATCTCCCGAATGTCCGAGCGCATTGACGACGGCGAGTTGCAGTTCGGTCGGCTGACGCGCATCGAGCAATACGCCGAGCGGCTGTTGTTGCCGCCACGGAGCGACCGCGAGGAGTGCGACGGAATCGAGACGCTTTTGCAGTTCGAGGTCGCCGTCCAACGCCGACTGGCCGGCGGTTTTCCAGGCCGCCTGCATGGCTGGGGAATCGCTGAGTTCCAACAAGCCGGCGATCAGCACCGCCTGCCGGGAAACGTCGACCGAGGAATTGGCGAGCAATTTTTCCAGTCCGCTGACGATCTCCGGACTCTGCACGGCTCGAGGCATGCCGCGATTGAGTCCGCGGGCCAGGCCTTCGAGCAACGCAAGCTGTCGCTTCGAGGCATCCGGACCGGCGAGCGCCGATGTCGTTTGCAGGAATCGGCCGACGGCGGTATCGTCTCGCTGCGCCCCGACGGTCTCGGAAACCGATCCGAGCAGCACCTGGACCGGCTCGGACTGTGCTTCCGTGGCGAGCAGTTGCGTCAGAAATCGATCGGTCGAATTCGCGATCGAACTGGTAATCGCGGCGGTCATCCAACGATCATCGCCATGCTCAACGGCGAGTTTCACCAGCGCATCGAGAGCGGACTCTTGCCGGCTTTCTCCCAGTGAAAGCGCAACTTGCAGCCGGACGCGCGGCTGCGGGTCATCGGCCAGCGCAAGCACTTTTCCGAGCAGTAGGGTGTCTTGATCCAGCCAACGGTCCGCCAGTCGCAGGGCATGCACGCGGACGAGCTCGCTGTCGTCGTCGAGAGCGAGCTGAACGTCGGCCGGTTTCAGCAACGAGTGGCCATCCAGCGCATACAAAGCTTGCATCCGACCCTGCGGAGTTTTTCCATTGCGAACAAATTTCGCCAATGGTAGGAAGGCAGCGGGATCATTCCGTTCGACGAGCAGTCGCTGCGCGGTGTCGCGCCACCAGTGATTGGGATGATCGAGAAGTTTGACGAGTTCGGCAATCGACGCGGTATCGAGTTTGACGGGTGAAGGAGTTGAAGCCGATGTTTTATCTCCCTGCCACGACAGTCGCCAGATCCGGCCATGATCCTGCCCGGCGATCAGGCTCTCGGCGTATTGCTGCTGCAAGAATCGCGGGATCGCCGAGAAATCTTCGATGATTTCGCGATAGAAATCGACGATGTAGATCGCTCCGTCGGGGCCAACGCCGAGATTCATCGGGCGAAACCATTGGTCGGTTGAAGCAAGGAACTCAGACGTTTCGTGTTCGGGGGGCCGACGAGCCGTGTATCCCACCCCGTCGCGTTCGAGCAGGCAGCGATGTATGAGGTTGTTCGCCGGGTCGCATACGAAGTAATTTCCGCGATACGCTTCGGGAAAGGCATCGGCGCGGTAGATAACTTGTCCGCTCGAAGCGGTGAACTGGCCATTTGGTTTCGTTTCGGACGAACCATAGAATTTGACCCACGCGGGGTCGGCGGCGCGGGCCTTTCGCCAGGGATCGGGTTCACTGATGGGAAAAAGATCTCGCGTCGGATGAATGCCGACGTCACCCTCGGGAGATTCGACGAACGGATTGCGGGCGAGATAGTGGTACGGCAGCGGAATGGTATGCGAGACGATGGTGTGAAACCGGTCACCGAAGTCGTCGAGCGTCAGGCCGAACATTCTCTCGCGTCCCGTCACCGGCTCGATGGCGGATCCGTCGGATTTGAAGCGGAAGTCGGTCTGACCGATGGCGACCGGTTCGGTGAGACGGGGACCGGTGATTTCACCGCCGCCTCCCCCTGCGGCGACGTAGATCCAGTTATCTGGACCCATCCGGGGATTGCTCATCCCCCGTTCGATCAGTTCTCGCGCAAACCCGGTGAACAGCGTTTCGCGGACCTCGGCTTCTCCGTCCCCATCGCGGTCGGCGAGGAACACGATATCGGGGGCGCAGATGGCGATCACTCCACCCCGCGCCGCAATCACGCCGTAACAGGGAGGGAGGCGATCGGCCCAGATGTCGGCGACGTCCATTACACCGTCGCCGTCGGTGTCGCGCAGCAGTTTGACGGTGCCGTAGGTCTCTTTCAGTGCTCTGGCTTGATTCTCCGGTGAAGCGTGACGCACGCGGCGGACCTCGCGGTCAAGTTTGCCGGTCTTGTTGAGTTCGATGATGTCGTAATAGCCGTCGAGGTTGTAGCCGTGGATTTCGCCGGCGAACAATCGGCCCCGTTCGTCGAAGCAGATCGCCGCCGGATCGCGGAGCAGCGGTTCAGCCGCGACGATATCGAGACGAAAACCGGGGGGCAATTGCACACACTTCGCGCTCTCCGCGGGGGATTTCGGTTGAGGCCGATCGGTCGCGGGCTGAATTTCGTCCGCCGGAAGTGTCGAACACATGGAACTTGCCAGGCTGATGATCATGGCCCACAGATAAGACCGAGAGGAACGCCTTCCCGTTCGGATATCAATC
>JBJXGP010000526.1:0-10831 GCA_046160425.1 Planctomycetaceae bacterium | reverse complement strand
AATGCTGATACAGACTTTGCGGCGGATTGACTGCAACGTGCTCTCCAGCCGTTCTCTGAAACCGACGGAATCGCGATGCCACGGTTCGATCAGCGAGGCACCGACTTTGTAGTCGGTTTCGATGACCCCTTCCAACTGGTTTTCGCTGACGACGCTGAATTGATAGGCATGCAAAACGTCGACGGCCTTCTCCCAGACGACATCCCGATCGGCGACCGGAATCAGCAAGCCTTCATCGACCTCGACTGACATTGCCGATTGCTTGAAAGGGGTTTGACATCCGCAGAAGCCGAACAACAGAATGATGCATGGAAACCACACATTATTCGATCGATAACACGACGGCGCGGCGTGAGAACACAATCCTTTCTCTCGCGGGGCACGATCTGGGTATCGAGACCTATCTCGTATGGTTCGCAACATTACGCCGCCCGTCGTTGGGATTCCGATGAATCGATCGTTTCACGTGCGGGTGTTTCTTGCGGCATCTTAGACTCCTTGCGGGGAACCGAAGATTTCTCCGGCGAGTTTGCCAAACGGTCGGCTTCGATCTGGAGATCATCCATCGCCTGCTGGACCCGCTTGATGTAATTCCGCACTTCTTCGCGCGTGATATCGGGAGGGACGACGATTGGGTCGCCCGTCAGCAGATAATATTTCGTGAACGGCTTGGGGACCATCAGGTCGGTCCAGCGTCCCTGAATGCGCCAGCTCCGACGGCAGGAATACGTTGTCGGTATGATGGCCCGGCCTGTTTGCGAGGCGAGAAAAACCATCCCCGCTTTCATTTCCCGGCGTGGTCCCTGCGGTCCATCGGGAGTGATCGTGATATGCCGATGTTTGGTGACTTCCATCATTTGGCGAACGGCCGTCGCCCCGCCATGCTTGCTCGAGCCGCGGACCGTCTGCATCCCCAGCCGTTCGAGCGACTGAGCCAGATACGAACCATCCTGATGCCGGCTGACGAGCGCCGCCATGTACGTTTGCGGACCGGCGAAGATCGGGATCAGCATCGAATCGTGCCAGACCGCGTAGAGATACAGATTTCCTTCCGGCTTGACGAACGGGTTCGTTCCTGGATTCAGAAAATGTATCTCACGTCGCAATGTCGCGAACAGCAATCGGCTGCCGTTGACGATCATCCACGAGGCCCAGCGGGTGAAAATGCGTTTCCAATTCATCGAACATCCGACTTGGAGAGTTTTTCGGTATGGTGCGAGCCGAAGTACAGATCGTCCCTGTTGTGTCTGCCTCAGCGGGGGCGAATTGTACCAAAGTCCGGAACTCTGAAAATGCCAATTTCAGCGGACCGGCCTGCTGAACGCAATCTATTCACACGTAATGTGTTACGAACGGCGATCCCACTATTCGTCGAACGTCGCTTTGCGGCGGAGCAGGTGGTGATAACTCTGGGCAAACCGGTGCGCTTCATCGCGCAGGTATTGCAGCAGTCGCAGGGCATACGAATGGCGGCTCAATCGCCGGGGCTCCGCTTCGCCGGGGACGAAGACTTCTTCCTCCTGCTTGGCGAGCGAGATTACGCAGGGAGGGTTTTCGACCTGAATCTGTTTCAGAGCATCCATGACGGCGTGCAGTTGTCCTTTCCCGCCGTCGATCAGCAGCAGATCGGGGAACGGCTCCCCCTCCTGCATCAGTCGGCGGAAACGTCGGCTCACCACTTCCTTGAGCGAGGCGTAATCGTCGATCCCCTCCACGTCGCGAATCTTGTATCGCTTGTATCCCTGCTTGAACGGCAAGCCGTCGATGAACTGCACGAGACTGGCGACGGTTCCCGTTCCTTGCAGGTGGGCAATATCGACCGCTTCCATCCGCCGAGGGATTTTGTCGAGCTTGAAGATTTTTTTGAGTCCCGACAAGCCCCGCTTGGGATCGATGTAAAAGACTTCCGGCTGAGCGTGCTGATCGAGATTCCCCCGCAGTTTGAGATTTTCGAGCGCGTGAATTTCGTCGCGCAATCGAGCCGCTTTCTCGTATTTTTTCTCCTGCGAAGCCTGCTGCATCTCCTTGCGCATTTCTTTGAGAAGCGACTCTTTGTTGCCATCCAGCAGCATTTTCAGGCGGCGGATATCCTCGCGATATTCCTCTTTTGAAATCCGCAAGTTGCATGGAGCGGTACATTGATTGATGCTCGCCAGCAAACAGGGGCGAAACCAGCGCCAGCGATCATCTTGTTCTTCGATGTCGAGCGTGCAGGTGCGAAAGCGGAAAATCTTCTGCAACACCGCGATCGCCCCGCGGAGTTTACGAGCGCTCGTGAACGGTCCGTATAACTTCACTCCCTTGACTTCGGGTTTGCGAGTGAATTCGACTCGTGGGAAATCCTCGCGCATCGTGATCTGCAAATACGGGAACGACTTATCGTCCTTGAGTTCCTGATTGAAGCGGGGCTGTACGTCCTTGACCAGACGCGCCTCGAGCAGCAAGGCATCGACTTCGCTCTCCGTCTCGATAAAATCGAGGTCATGTATTTCACAGACCAGATCTGCGGTTCGGCGATCACAAGACGCCGCTTGCGTGAAGTAGCTTGAGGCTCGGCTTCGCAGATTGACCGCCTTCCCGACGTAAATCACCCGGCCGAGTTTGTCTTTCATCAGGTACACGCCGGAGGTCGTCGGGAACTGGCGGACCTTCTCCGCCGCGGTCAGAACCAGTTCGGAAGGTGAGGGAGTTGGTGTATCGGGTTCGGTCATGTGTCCAATTATCGATCAAACCAGGCGAAAAGGAAATGCGTTTTTGTTCATCCGACAGGACGGTTTGCCGGAATCATCGATTTTCTCGGCACTCCGCTCGATCTCGCCTCCCTTGTCCGTCGATATGTACACTATCAGGCAGATGGCCGTCGACGAAAAATCTATGATCGAGATGCGAAACGCAAACTTCCAAGAAATTCATATGATGAAAACCAATCGAACCCTCCGGGCGTTGCGATGTGTGGTCCTGCTTCTCGCGATGAGTCTTTCAACTCCATCGTCACCACTCATTGCACAGACGGAAGACGAAAAATTCCCAAGCTGGAGCGACATCGAATCGGCGGTCAACCAGCAACTGCACGAGATCACCGACTATGAGGAGAAGGATCTCGTCGCTCGCGAGGAAGTCGAACCGCTCTGGAAAACTTTCGATGCGCTGGGATGGAAAGTTGACCGTAAATCGCAAAAATCGATTGAGGATCAGCTCCTTCCCAAAAGCGATTTTCTGGTGAAGCAACTGCGTTCCTCGAAGTCGGCCCGCACGTTCATGCGGCAGGTCGCCGAGATGCCCGGCGGATACGACCGGATCGATCATCTCCGCCAGATGAAGTACGGTGAACGCCGCATCCAGGAGTTGATCCGCGGGCCGGACGGCTACAAGCTGATCGAATATATGACCGAGAGCACCGGGGGGAAAAATTTCGGCAAGCAGCTTTCTAATGCTCCTGGTGGAAAAGATTTCAACAAACCGACCGGCCGGATTTACACCGAGAAATCTCTGCTCGAACGGTTGAAAGTCCCTTACGACAAAGCCGCGGAGTTGCACGCCAAGGCGGTGAAGTTACGAGCTGCTTCCCCCGCCGATCCGGATGGAATGCCCACGTCGCCTGTCGACAACATAGAGAACGAAACCGATACCAATATCGGTCAATGACGCGCTCTGCTGCGGAAACCCTGCGCGTCGCGGCTAACCTTACTGCAATCACTTCACGCCGAATAACCGCGCGGCGTTGTTCCAGAAGATATCCTCTACGGCGGTGTCGCTCAGTTTTTCTGACCAGCAGGCCCATTTGAGCGAGCGGAGGTGTTCGAGACCGACGAGAATCGGTTCGATCTTGCGGTGCTTTTCGTCCCAGACCGGCGTCTGTTCATAGACCCAGATAAACGTGTCCGCCGCACTCAGAGAGCGACCGCGCATGTGGCTCACCGGCAGGTCCGAGCCGTACATGAAATTCTTGTGGCCGAGAATCCGGAAGATCGCCTGGTGTGCGATCGGCTCACAATTGGCGCTGCTGTCGAACCAAAGATTATCCAGACCTTTGAGTTCTGCAAGTCCTTCGAGGTTATGTGACGGCTGAAATCCGCGTGCGGAATGCGCCAGGATCAATTTCATCCCCGGATAATTCTTGCAGTAATGGCGAATCCAGTGAATGTTCTTCGGATCGGCGACCGCACGAGACTTCACGATGTGCAGCGTGATCACCCATTCTTCCTCGTGGGCGACTTTGATCAAGGCTTCAGGAAGATATTCGGGGATGTCGCATTCCCACGTGGGACTTCTCGACGACATGGTGTGGTAACACTTGAGGCCGTGCAACCCCAGTCGGCGCACTTCCTGGCGGACGTATTCGGGATCGTCTTCCGGTTTGATGAAATAAATACCCCGACAGTTGGGGTCATCGGCAATCGCGTTGGCGACCCACGCGTTTGCATCGGGAATGCGATCTTTGTGATCGACGGTCACGTAAGGAATAAACATCGCGGAAGTTGGCCGCTCGCCGTGCAGATCGCGGATGTACGTCATGTATTTGTCGTAACCGATGTCTTCGGGCTTACCCGTCAACGACCAGGGAACCCAGTCTTTGCTCCATAAATGGCAGTGGGCATCGAAAATTCGATCGGGCAGAAACCCGTTGATTTCGCGTTCGTAGAATTCGCGATCGACCTCACGCATGCTGGTCTGTTCCGTTGTTGCCGTGGTACTCATCGTTGAATGCTCCTGGTCGATTGTGTTTGTATCTCACCCTCTCCCTTTGGGGAGAGGGCAGGGTGAGGGTTCTTTGTGGGTAGCCCGGACAGCTTTGTGTCCGGGTTGTGCAGCGACAAGAGATCAATTGTCGCCGGGGTATATGACCTCGGTCCGGCCTCACAGAGGCCAACCGCAATCCTACAGCAAATTGTATTGTCTGAGCAACGCCTGAGGCTGGGGATCCCGGCCGCGGAATTCGCGAAAGAGTTCCAGCGGATGCCGGCTGCCGCCGGTCGCCAGGATCGAGTCGCGAAACTTTCTCCCCCATTTGCGAACCGTCTCTTCGTTATCAAGCCCCGCTTCCACGAATGCTTCGAACGCATCGGCGCTCAACACTTCGGCCCATTTGTAGCTGTAATACCCGGCGGAATATCCCCCCGAAAAAATGTGCTGGAACGAACACAAGAACCGGTCTTCGGGAAGGACGGGCAGAACCGACGTCTTCTCGGCGATCCGCCGTTCGACATCGAACACGCTCTGAGTTCCTCCCGGTTGATATTCGGTGTGCAGAGCCATGTCGGTCAAGCCGAACAGCAACTGCCGCAGCATCATCGTCCCCGCCCGGAATGCCCGCGAGGCGACGATCTTCTCGAAGAGTTCTTCGGGGAGCGGCTCACCGGTCTCCACATGTGCGGTCATGCCCATCAGCGTCGG
Source organism: Planctomycetaceae bacterium (assembly GCA_046160425.1). Classification (GTDB taxonomy): domain Bacteria; phylum Planctomycetota; class Planctomycetia; order Planctomycetales; family Planctomycetaceae; genus JAQCEJ01. The sequence continues at coordinate 5,437 of JBJXGP010000526.1, read as the reverse complement.
GCGATGGTAGCACCAGTTCTCCATGAACTGGCTGGGGAGTTCGACGGCATCCCACTCGACTCCGCTGATACCGGCAGCGTCGGGTTCATCGACCGTCGTGAGCATATGCTGCAAGCCGTGGCCGAATTCGTGAAACAAGGTCTCCACTTCGCGGAAAGTCATTAAAGACGGACGATCGCCGACCGGCGGCGTCGAATTGCAGACGAGATGCGCGACCGGCAGACGAAATTGACCGTCGATCTTGCGACGACCGAGGCAATCATCCATCCACGCTCCCCCGCGTTTGTCGGCAGGCCGTGAATACGGATCGAGATAAAACGCGGCGATCGGATTTCCGTTTTCGTCGGCGATGCGGAAAAACCGCACTTCGGGATGCCAGACGGGGGCTTCGCCATCCGCGGCGGTGACGGTGATGCCGAAGAGTTTCTTTACGAGTCCGAATAAACCTTCCAGCACTTTGGGGAGCGGAAAATAAGGTCGAAGCTGCTCGTCGGTGTAGTCGTAGCGCGATTCGCGCAAGCGTTCTGCCCAGTAGCCGATATCCCAATGCCGCAGCGGTTCGGTAAATCCCCGTTCGCGAGCGAGCGCGGTGATGTCGTCCAGATCTTTTTTTCCGGATGTCCAGGATGCCGCTCGCAATGTTTCGAGCATGCTCTCGACCTTATCGACGGTCCCTGCCATTTTCGTGGCGAGACTGACTTCGGCGAAGTTCTTGTAACCCAGCAATCGGGCCTGCTCCTGTCGCAACGTCAGAATCTGCGTGATCAGTGGAGAGTTGTCGAGTTCGCCGCTCGATGCCCGCGTAATGAAAGCGCGATACATTTTTTCCCGCAAGCCGGAATGACGGCAGTGCTGCATGAAAGGCCCGTAACTCGGGTTGTCCAGCGTGAACCGCCACGGGCCAGTCTCAGAAGTCGCCTCGATGAACTTCTCGTGCGCATCGTCCGACGATGGTGCATCGGTCTTTGCCTGCTTCGCAGCGTTATACGACTGCGCGGCCAACTGCAATAAACTACCCGGCAAGCCTGCGATGTCGCTGGGATCCGTCAGCACGAGTTCAAAGGCCTTGGTGGCATCGAGCACATGGTTGGAGAACGTCGTGCTGATCTTCGAAAGTTCCTGCGCGATGGAATTGAACCGTTCCCGCTTCTCGCCGGAAAGCCCGATCCCCGCCAGTTCGGCATTCAGGATTCGTTTTTCAATGATCCGTTTGCGGACCGGGCTGAGCGAGCCCCAAGCCGGCGATTCTTGCAGTTGTTTCAGGTAGCGGAACAGCTTTTCGTTCTGCTTCACCTTGAGCCAGAACGAGACGACCTCGGGCAAGACTGTTTCATACGCATCGCGCAGTTCGTTCGAGTTCTTCACGCCGAAGAGGTGGCCGACCGGTCCCCAGGCGTACTCGAACGGCAAATCGAGGATATCCAGCCGATCGATCAGACCTTCCCAGGTCGGTTCGGCGGTCCGTTCGATCTCGGCGAGAGTCGTCTCGGCGGCGGCGAGAACCTGTCTCACCGCGGGAACGACGTGTTCGGGTTTGATTCTGTCGAAGGGAGGGAGTCCCGCGCGAACCAGCAACGGGTTATCAGTCAGCGTTGAAGACTCATTCAACGAGGCAGAGCTTGTCATCGAACATCCTTTTTCGTCGGGTGTGCGGGGCACGATCAATGGAATCTCAAATGGTGGAATTATCGAGTATCGGGCGGTTTTAGATTATCTCACAAATGCGATCAATGCGGGAGTCAAAACTATAGAACCGGAAGCTGCGAAATGATGCGAGCGACGTTCTCCGCCACGGGATGTTGGGTGTCGATCGAGATAAAATCCTCGGCGGGGATTTCGAGCGGCGGTTCATATCGGCCGATCTGTTCGCTCAGCACCGAGAGGTCGGCATCGCTGGGGTTGTTTCCCTCGGCCTGACGATGGCGGATGCGCTCTTCCGCAATTTCACGGGGACAATGGCATTCGATGCAGATGCATTCCACCCCGCACTGTTCCGTTATTTTTCGGAGTTGTTCGCGATCGTGCCTGTGAGAATATGTCGCATCGAGTACGACGGTCACTTGATGGCAGATGCTGCACAGCGCCCGCTGATGCAGCTCGGCGTACGTCCGTTCGTTGGTCGATTGCGAATACAAATCCGGATTTGACGAACGTTCATCGGGGCGCAATCCGAACAGTTCCTTGCGGACGATGTCCGATGAAAAGTGATGTGCGCCGAGACGTTGCGCCAAGGCTCGGGCGACCGTTGTCTTGCCGCTCCCGCTCAATCCGCAGAAATAGATGACGCCGGCGCGATGAACGTTGCTCATGACGCGGATGGCGCGATCGAGAAATCGACGGGCCTGTGTCCAGCTCGCGGCGCTTTCCTCAGCCGATTCTTCCCCGGCCCTTAATCCGGCGACTTTGGCGCGGACGGTATAACGATACGACTTATAGAATTCTTCGAGTTCCTTCGAGGCTGCATCGCGAAATCGTCGGCGATACTTGGAGAGCAGGTGGTCCGCGAGATCCTGGCGTCCCAGCCGTTCGAGGTCCGTCGCGAGAAAACAGAACTCATCCAGCAGATCGTTCTGTCGCAGTTGCGTATTGAATTCGACGCAGTCCACGACGTCGATTTTTTCACCCAGAAAAATGTGTTCGGCCCGCAAGTCGCCGTGCCCTTCGCGGACCCAGCCTTGCTCCTGCCGATGGTCGAAAAGTGGTTCGCGGATCGCCAGAAATTCGCATTGAGCCGACCGTAACTGATCGACGTCGTCTTGCGAGAGTTCTCCGGTCTGCACCATCTCCGACAGTGCGCTGAGATTGTCGTCCACCGCCTTCTGCAAACGATCGGCGAGTCGTCCCTGGGAATCGGCCAGAATGCGTGGCGCTGCATGAAAAACGGGTTGCAGATATTCGAGAATGTCGTCGAGCGTATCCATCAGGCATTCGCCCCGGCGAATTGCGGCCTCCAGTCTCCTGTCCTCGTCAAGCCTGCGCATTTGGACGACCCAGTCGATGCACGGGCCGATATTTGAATCGTCGTTGCCAAGTCGAAGCTTTCCGTCGCAGGCCGTGATCGGCAACACGGCCTGATAGACGTCCGACGACCAGCGGCGATTCAGCAGGAGTTGATTCCAGCAATTGACGTAACGCGCCTCGCGCGACGAAAAATCGAGAAACCCGAAATTCACCGGTTTGGCCAGCTTGTAGGCATGTTCGGGAGTGAGGGCGACGACCGAGATGTGAGTTTCCCGCCATTCGACGGGGCCGCCCTCGGGATACGAACGAGCATCCTGAAGGAAGGCCACGAGTTCATCCCACGTGACGTTTTGCCCGCGAATTGCCATGACCTGAAGCTCTGATGCGCACTTCCCTTGCGATATGAAGATTGGATGCGAGAGATACTTGCACCGACGATGATCGCCGACAAACTCATAACATCTCAACATTGCACCGCAATGTCCAGTCGCCGAGACTTGTGCAGAATCAATCGGCAAGCCCGTAGCGGACGATGCACCACAGCGCTTTGAAGCCGTCCCGCCAGCCGATTTTCTTCCCTTGGTCGTAGGTTCGGCCGGAATAACTGATCGACATTTCGTAGACCCGCAATCGTCGGCGGGCGACCTTCGCGGTGATTTCTGGTTCGAAGCCAAAGCGGTTCTGACGCAGCGTGGGTGCGATCTCCTGAATCGCCTCGCGACGGAAAACCTTGTAGCAGGTCTCCATATCGGTCAGATTCAGGTTGGTGAAGCAGTTGGAAAGCGTCGTCAGGAATTTGTTCGCCAGATAGTGCCAGTAATACAGCACCCGATGCTGTTGATCGCCGAGAAAACGACTGCCGAAGACCACGTCGGCTTTGTTTTCGACGATGGGTTGCAAGAGGCGGGGATATTCCGACGGGTCGTATTCCAGATCGGCATCCTGAATGATAACGACGTCCCCCTGTGCGGCGAGAAACCCCGTGCGAACGGCGGCCCCTTTTCCCTTGTTGACGTCGTGAAAAATGATGTTCAGCGTATTGTCGGGATCGTTCTGCGGTTGTTCTTTCAGCTTACTGAGAACATCACGGGTCCCATCCCGGCTGCCGTCGTCCACGAGAATGATCTCTTTGCGAATGGGGACCGCTTTCACACGATCGAGCACCGTAAGCAGCGTATCGCGCTCGTTGTAAATGGGAATGACAACCGACAACGTCAACGAGGAAGGGATGACATAAAAACCCAGATGCTTGCACGTGGAATCTCCCAGCGTGTGTTGCAGATGATCGTACCATTCCTGAGAAAATGGCCGAGCGGATTTCATGTGTTCCTGCAATGGCCGTGTACCCTCCGTCGACATTGTTTTTCCTTCGCTTAGGCTGACCCGGGCTTGATGATGCGCATTCGTCGATGACGAGAAATGACCGTTTATCATACAGGGGCGTTTATGGAGTTGCAAAGCCCGCTCTGCCGTAATGACCGCCGATTAAAAAGCAGTAAATCGATGTCCTGAAGTGACAAATTTACCTCGTTATTGCATAATCATCGTTCGACGTCCCGTTCTCGTTCTAAACTATAAAATAAAGACACAACATCATGCCAGAACCCGGTAATGAATATGGAACTTTTCGGACTGCTGATTCCAACTCCGTGACCGAAGCATACACGGGAAAGAAATCGAAGGACATGCAAGCGGCGGCCTCTCACCTGACGCGATTATGGCCGTCTTTCGGCAAGGCGCTACGGGCGTTTCTCGTCGCGATCTTCGGCGGGATATTTTTTCTGGCGCTCCCGGCACGGCATGCCATTTCAGCCGACGAACCGCGAGTCATCTTCGCCGATGACTTCGAAGCACACGGCGAGGGCGAGACGCTCGGCAACGTTAAACCGAAAGTGGGAGGGGCGTATGTCGATACCGGCAGCACGACGATTGTCGCCATCGAATCGCTGGCTGGAGTTGAGAGTCCCGCGACGGCAGGGAAACTTTGTGCCCGCTGCAACAAGAATTCCGCATGGTGTCAATTGAGCGACGCCGACGTCGTAGCGGTAAAAAATCAGATTGTTCGCTTTCGGTTCGACATCCTGCTGACCGACAAGGGATTCGGCGGGGCCGACATCCAGACGTTTATGGGAAGCGATCCCGAAAGCTCGCGGGCGTTCAATCTGTTGCTCGATACCAACGGCAGCATTGCCTACTACGCGGCGGGTGAAAGTCGATCGATCACGGGCAAAGTTCCCGTCGGCCAATGGGCGTCGGTTGACCTCATCGCCGATTACAAGAAGCGAATATTCAAAGCGAAAATCGGAGACGTCTCATTCGTCGGTCGATTCGACAAGAAGAGCTTCGACTTTTCGACCTTCTACATGGGGGAATTCGGGGATCCAATATATTACTTCGACAATCTTCTCGTTGAACTCGCGCCGCAACTGGCGAAAGAATTGGACGGTGTCGCGGCGCAAATCGAGTTAACCGATGC
>JBJXGP010000525.1:0-9669 GCA_046160425.1 Planctomycetaceae bacterium | reverse complement strand
CTGCTTGAAATAATGATAGGCATCGTTGATCGCCAGATAATCGTGCGGATGTAGATTTCGGTCGTGTGCGATTTTCCAGATATCGTGATCGAGATATGCTCCAGCGGCATCGGTGGGGCCGTCCTCGCCGTCGGTCCCGCCGGAGAGGAGGACCATCCCCTCGCAGCCGGTTTCCCAAAGGCGATCGAGGGCGGCGAGAATGAGTTCCTGATTCCGCCCCCCTTTTCGCGGTAATGTCGTCGGAGACAGATGGACCACCGGTTCACCGCCGCTGAGCAGACAAATTGGAAGCGAGTTTGGTTCCCTCTGTTCCCGCAGTTTGCAGCATTGATCCGCCAATTCAACGCCGACCTGGCGCGCGACCCCCTGGAGATTCGACCCCTGATTGATCACGCGATATCCCAAGCCGTGTGCCGCGGTTTCAGCAGCAAGCAACGCGGTCGCGTTATTTCCAAGAACGATGTTTACAACCCGGTTTGTTATACCGAGCGGAGAAGTCGAGTCATTTGGTTTGCTTGCCGAATTCCCCTGCTTCACGACGGTTTCAAAATACGTGCGAACGTGTTCGGGAATTTCATCAGTCGAGGGGACGAACCGTTGCAGAATCTCCCACGCTTGTTCCGAAGTCGATGTATCGGGGACCGTCGGCCCCGAGGCAATCACATCGAGCGGGTCGCCGATGACATCCGAAATGATCAGCCCGATCATCAGGCCGGCGCGACAGGCACGGGCTAAACTTCCCCCTTTGACTTGAGAGAGATGTTTGCGAACGGTATTCAATTCGTGAATCGTCGCTCCCCGCTGCATCAGCAATCGCGTCACCTGCTGCTTGTCGGCGAGAGTGATTCCATCTTTCGGCGATGGAAGGAGCGCGCTCCCCCCGCCGGAGAGGAGCACGATCACTACGTCGTTTGTGTGCGCCTGTGAGACGAGTTCGAGAATTCGGTCGGCCCCTTCGACGCCAGCAGCCGTCGGTTCGTTAAGCCCTGCCGGTCGAGCCGCGTGGAGATAAATCCGTCGCAGCGGTCTGACGCAATCGGCGGGGACGTTCATCCATCCCGTGGCTTTTTCGTCGGTTAAACGATCTCCCAACGCCGATTCGAAGCCGAGAGCCATCCCGGCACCTGCCTTGCCGGCACCGACGACGATCAGCCGGCCGATGCGAGCGAGATCGATTTCTTCATTCGCGATATGCAGCCGATGATCGTCGATGCGGATCGCGTCACGCACCAGCCGAGTGGAATCGACGGCGGCGACAGCGGCCTTCCAGATCCGCAGGGCATCAGACGTCAGCGAGGAATGTGCGTGTTCGAGTGAATCCATGATTTGCGACCTTCCGCAAAATCGGTATCGCAACACGTTCGATCAAGAGAAATAATTCCACAGCGCGGTTGAGCAGTGATTGTAGCACGCCAGTGGCGAGGATTCATCCCGATTCCGACAACGGATATTGGCGCAGCATATCATCAAGAGAGGAGTATCGACGATCGCTCAGCGTTTTTCCCCGTCGCCGGCGTGCGCATTCCGCAAGACACTGACGCCGTCCTGATTCTGAAGCGCTTTGGAGAATTCGTCGGCGAGACTCCGATCCGTCGCGGCGGCCGGGTCGTTCGGCTCAAGTTGGAGTGCCGAATCGGGGTGGGCGTGGTGCTCGATGGCCGAAGGATTTTCGAGGGGTGCAGGTTGTTGCGGTTCGGTGATGGACTGTGCCAGCCCGCTGACGATCAGCGCGACGCCGCTTCCGAGACAGATCCCCATGAACCATCGCGAAGACACGGTCAACCTTTCCACGTGTCAGCAGTGCCGGCTCTCTGAATGAGTTCGAGAATATAGCGGACGAATTCCCGTCCTTCAAACTCTCGGCTCAGGCACTGGGACGCAAGTTCCAGTAAGTGGAGATGATTTCGTATAAATCGGAAGGGATTTGCACTTCGTCATCAGCGAAATCGTAGACCCAGGTGCGATTGCGGACGACGGCGTCGGCCAAAGCCTGTGAGATGTCTCCGAGACGCACGCTGATCTTTTCAGGAGCATACGAATCGCATTCATCGCCGACGAAAACTTTCAAACGAGGCCGCATGTTGATTCCTCCATGAATCATGATCCGCAAGATGGATCGATGAGCGCGTGTTCCAGAGAGAATGGTTGACTATGATCTCTGTAACAACGATTATCGACGCGCCGGTGGTTCCGACTTTAATAACCGTGATGAAATTGCGGATTAATCCGACTTTGGTGATGATATTCATCCGACAAATGGATATCTTGTTTGATGGCGGTGACATCATGGTTCACGGCCGCACGTCAATCAGTCAGATCTTGAACGCTTCATCACCCATAACCGGCAAGCCTTGCCGATTCGAATGTTGCAGGATGGACGCCGGGATAAGAACCGTTAATATAAACTTTGGCGAAAAAAATGGGTTGTAAGAATTTCAATATCGAATGTGTTTGAATAAGCAGCCTGTCGTATATCAGAATATCATGACCGCCATCCGCGGGTAGACTTTGAAGTCGCGTAGACATCGATACGTATGGACGAACCGACAAAAACCGTTTTCTCGCAAATCGCCAGCGAACTGCAACTGACCGAAGACCAGGTAGCAGCGACGGTCGCGTTGTTGGATGCCGGTAACACCATTCCTTTCCTGACGCGATATCGCAAGGAACAGACCGGCGATCTCAACGAAATCGAGTTGCGGGCCATTCAGGAACGGATCCGCATTCAGCGGCAGATTGCCGAGCGGGCATCAACGATTCTCCGGCTGCTCGAATCGCAAGGTCAACTGACGGATCAACTGCGGCAAGAGATTCTGAATGCCAATTGTCTCAAGCGGCTTGAAGATTTGTATCTCCCCTTCCGTCCGAAACGCCTGACGCGAGCCGAGATTGCCCGACGGCAAGGTCTTGAGGAATTCGCCAAGAAAATCTGGGATCGGGATCCTCAGATCGTCGACTTGCAGATCGAAGCTGAAAAATATGTGTCGGTCGAAGCGGGTCTCGAATCGGTCGAGGACGTATTACGAGGAGTCCGCGATCTGCTCGCCGAACGAATCAGCGAAGATATCACGGTCCGCGAAGCGCTCCGGAAAACTGCCAAACAAAGCGGGCGATTCGCGGTCACGGCGACGAAAGAGGGGCTTGTCTCGGGGCTTGCTTTCCGAGATTACTTCGACTACTCCGAGCGGATCTCGCACATCCCCCCTCACCGCGCCCTCGCCATTAATCGCGGAGAACGCCTCGGTTTCTTAAAAATCAAATGGGATTGGGACGACGAAGAAGCGCTCGAGACCATCAGCCGGGTTCTCGAATTGAAGCAGGATCGCTTCGCCGATTTTCTTAGGCAATCGACGCGCGAGGCGCTTACGCGTTTATTGATCCCCAGTCTCGAACGAGAATTCCGCCGGGACTTGACCGAGCGTGCTCAATCCCAAGCCGTGAAGGTTTTCACCGAAAACTTGCGAAAGTTGTTGTTGCAGCCTCCGGTCAGAGGAAGGCGCGTTCTGGCCCTCGATCCTGGATTTCGCACGGGTTGTAAAGTCGCCGTGCTCGATGAAAACGGTCAATGCCTGGCACACGACGTCATCTACGTCACCGGTTCGGCAGACCGTCAGCAACTGGCGAAGAACCGTTTGATCGAACTGCTGCAAACGTGGAACATCCCGTTGATTGCCATCGGTAACGGAACGGCCGGCCGCGAGACGGAAGAACTCGTCTCCGAAATGATCGCCGAAGCCCTTCCCGACGTGCGGTACATGATTGTGAACGAAGCGGGGGCGAGCATTTATTCCGCAAGCCCGATCGCGCGGGAAGAATTTCCGGATCTCGATGCCACGGTCCGAGGGACGATATCTCTCGGCCGTCGCTTGCTCGATCCCTTGAGCGAACTCGTCAAAATCGATCCCGAACATCTTGGCATCGGCATGTACCAGCACGACGTCGATCCGAAGTTGCTGCGCGGATCGCTCGACGACGTGATCGAGTCGTGCGTCAATTTCGTCGGCGTCGATCTCAATACCGCCAGCGCTCCGCTATTGAAATACGTATCGGGCTTGAATCAGGTTCTGGCCCAGCGCGTCGTCGCGTGGAGAAACGAACATGGCCGGTTTGCGAGTCGTGATCAGTTGCGGGAAATTCCCGGAGTCGGTGACGCCCGGTTCACGCAGGCCGCCGGGTTCCTGAAGATCGTCGACGGCGAGGAACCGCTGGATCAAACGTGGATTCATCCGGAAAGTTATCATCTCGTTAAACGCTTGTTCGAGCGTCTGCCGGCGGTGGCAGGATCGAACGAACGAGGCGGTTCGATTGCCGAGTTGTCGATACCGCAACTCGAAGATTCCCAGAAAAGGGATCTCGCATCCGAACTGAATGTGGGGATCTCGACGCTTTCTGATATCATCGATTCGCTGGCGCGGCCGGGGCGCGATCCCCGCATCGATTTGCCGAACCCCTGTTTCAAGAAGGGGATTCTGAAACTCTCCGATGTTGCTCCCGGCATGGAGTTGAAAGGAACGGTCCTCAATGTCGTCGACTTCGGCGTCTTCGTCGATATCGGATTGAAAGATAGTGCGCTGGTTCACATCAGCCAGCTCTCGCATGCATTCGTCGATAGTCCTCACGACCTCATTTCGGTCGGAGACGTGGTGACCGTCTGGGTGTTGCAGGTCGATCAGGAACGCCGCCGCGTTTCGCTGACAATGGTTTCACCCGAAGCTCGAGCGAAAGGGCGCTCATTAACGGCGACCGATCCCGGCGACAAGCGGAATCGGAAAGTGGGAACTTCAGACCAGGGCAAGAAGTTGCAACGAACTGCGGATCGTACCGAGGCGGCAGATTCGAGTCCCCAAAAGAAGGTCAGCACCGCGAATTCTTCACTTCGTGCCGATCCCCCGGAAGCTCGCGACGAGTCGCCCGATGAGGCTCACCCGCCGCATCCGGCCGACGCGAAAGCAGCGAGTCAAACTCTTCGTGGGTTTGACGAACTGAAACGGCTATGGAAAAACCGTCCCCGTTGATCAGAGCGTTCATCGGGATTGCGATCCGCGTCTCGCCGTCGCTCCGCAAACTGCTGCGCGATTTTGAATTGCTGGGGAACGGGATCAAGATCGTCTCTGAGCAAAACCTGCACGTCACGCTCAAATTTCTGGGCGACGTCTCGGAAGAACAGATTGCGAAAGTTGATCGATTATTGGCCGAGATCGTACCGCGATATCGATCCCATCGGATTTCGCTGGCCAGAGTTGGTGCGTTTCCGCATGTGCAGCGTCCCAGCGTCGTGTGGATCGGCATGCAACCGGCCGAGTTACTGATTGCACTCGCCGAGGAAATCGAACGGGAATCGCGTCTCATCGGGTTTGAACCTGAACAGCGGGCATTTTCGCCGCATTTGACGATCGGTCGGGTTAAGTTTCGCCCGCCTCAGAAGCTGTTCGATCTCATGCGCAAACACGAGCAGACGGTGTTCGGCGATGTCGAGATCGATGAAGTCCGACTGTACTCGTCGGAGCTTACGCCACAGGGGCCGAAATATGCGGTCTTGAAAGAGTATCCGCTCGAACCAGTGTGAGTGAGAGTCATTTTTTTGCCTGACGATCCTGGCGATACAGGTCGGTCAAGAAATCTTCCACGGACGCGAGCTTGTTGCCCCGCTCCAGAAAATCGTCGATCTTCGCGCGCGCTTCGCCGGCCGTATGACCCAGGCTGATCAGCGCTTCGTATGCCTCATGATACAGATCGGGTTTCGCCGTCCCCGACGAGGCCATTTCGCGATCGGCCATCAGTGCGAAACGGACGATCTTGCGGCGAAGCTTGGCGATGATCCGCTCGGCGACCGCCGGACCGACTCCGGGCAGCGTGCTGAGTTGTTTGACGTCGCTCTCTTCGATCGCGGTGGCAATTTCGCGGACGGGCCTGACCATCGCGCGCAGCGCTTTTTTCATTCCCACGCCGTCGACGGAGCAGATGTGATCGAAGAACTCGATCTCGGCGTCATGCAAAAATCCGATCATGCGAGGGACGAGTCGTCCTTTTTGCGGATTTCCATCCAGATACTGGATCGTTTTCAGGCTGATCTGCTCATTGACGAGCGGCTGCAACTGTCGGCGGACGAATTCGGGGATGAAGACCTGATATTCCAGTGGGCCGACTTCGAGCGTGGCCTCTTCTTCGCGAAGTCGTACCAGTTTGCCGGTAATTTTGGTGATCAATGTGCTGTCCTGACGGAAGTATTTGACGAAGTTATTTACCCGTGGTCGCCACAAAACGGACGCTGTAATAGTGGCACAATGCAATGGCGAGGGCATCGGCCAGATCGTGGGGTTCGGGGAGTTGTGCGAGCTTCAGTTCTCGCTGCACGGCGTATTGCATCTGCGATTTGGAGGCCCTGCCGCTGCCGGTTAACATCCGTTTGATCTGCGTCGCCGGGTAATGCGTGACGGTCAATTGATAATCGACCGCCGTCAGCAAGATCGCCCCACGCACGTGGGACATGAGCAATGCACTTTTAGGAAACTGCGGCGTGACGAAGACCTGTTCGATGGCCAACGATCGCGGACGGTATTGTTCGATCAGTTCGCGAATTCCGACGATGATTTCATGAACGCGGCTGGCGAGCGACTGTTGGCGAGTCGAGCGGATTACCCCCCCTTCGCGGAGCTTCGGCCCCGATGCCGTTTTTTGCAGAATGGCGTATCCGGTGCAATTGAGCCCGGGATCGATTCCCATCGTCAGGTCGAGATTCAACGTCGGTTCTTCGGCAAGCGTCACAATCTGTCCTCGTTGTGATCAATCTCTGCGCCACTGGGAACCGTCGGGACGGTCTTCGATGGTCACCTTCAATTCGGTCAGTCGGTTGCGAATCGTGTCGGCGATGGCGAATTGCTTGGCCTTGCGGGCCTCGTTGCGGGTCTCAAGCAGCAAATCGAGCAATTGGGAGACGAATTCATCGTTTCCTCCTTCCGCGGATGCCGCTGCGACCACTGGTGTCCGGAAGACTCCCATTGTTTGCGCGAGCTCCTTGAACAATCGAAGCCCCTGTTCCAGTTGATTCAGATTTTCCGGAGTGCGGCTGGATGCGGTCTCGAGCTGATGCTTGCCGATGAAGCCGTTGATTGCTTTTCGCATCTCGAACAGGACGCCGACAGCACCGCCGGTGTTGAAATCATCGTCCATCGCTTCCAGAAAGCGGTCTCTCAGCGTTTTCAATTCCTGATGGAACTCGGACGCTTCATTGAGTGTCGTCGTTTCTTTCCGCGAGCGCGGGGCAGTGAGTTCATAGAAACTGTTTCCGGTGATTCTCTGATAACTTTCGAAGAGTCGATAGAAACCTTCGATGCTCTTGCCGGTATTGGCGATGTTGTCATCGCTGAGATCGATCGGGCTGCGATAGTGGGTGCTGAGCAGAAAAAAGCGGATGGTCTCCGGATGAAATTTGGCAAACAACTCCTTGACCGAAGCCGCCCCCTTGGAACCCGCGAGCTTGTTGGCTTCCTGCGTGGCCTGGTCGACGGCGAGGTCACCGTGTCGATCGTGTCCGCCGCCGATTTTTCCCGCCGTGCTGCCGGCCTGCATCAGACCGTTATGCATCCAGTACTTCACGAACGGTTTGCCGCAGCACGATTCGGATTGAGCGAGTTCGTTTTCGTGATGCGGGAACATCAGATCGAGTCCGCCGCCGTGAATGTCGATCGATTCGCCGAGGTATTTCATCGACATCGCCGAGCATTCGATATGCCAGCCGGGACGTCCGAGGCCCCAGGGACTCTCCCATGCCGGTTCACCCGGCTTCGATTTCTTCCAAAGGGCAAAGTCGGCAGGGTGTCGTTTGCGATCGTTGGCTTCGACGCGCGTCCCCGCGATGAGTTCATCGAGATTGCGACGGCTCAATTTGCCGTAATCGTTATCTTTGGTGACGTTGAAGTACACATCGCCCTCAAGAGCGTAAGCGAAGCCGTTTGCGATCAACCTCGCGATCATCTGCTGCATTTCGTCGATGTGTTCGGTGGCATAGGGAAAGATGTTGACCGAATCGACGCCGATGGTTTTCAGGTTTTCAAAGTAGTCGTCGGTCATCTGTTTCGCGAGGTCATCGACCGGTTTCCCCAGTTCACGCGCCTTGTTGATCAGCTTGTCATCGACGTCGGTAATGTTGATCACGTAAGTGACGAGATAACCGTTATAGGTCAGATAGCGCTTGACGGTGTCGAAAATCACCGGGCCGACCATATGCCCGATGTGCGCGGGCTTGTAGACGGTCGGTCCGCACAGATACATGCTGACCTTGTTAGGGGTCAGAGTCTGAAAGACTTCCTTCTGGCGAGAGAGTGTGTTGTACACACGCAATGTCATGGCTGCATAATTCCGTTAGTTATGATGGATTGCGAATCAACAAGACGATCGCATCGGCGGAGATCGCCTCTTGCCGGCCGATTGGTCCGACCTGTTCTCCGGTTTTGGCTTTGACGTTCACACAAGCCGGATCGATTTCCAGGATCTCTGCGATCCTCGTGCGAATGGCCTGCTTGAACGGCGAAAGTTTAGGACGTTCGGCGTGGATCGTACAGTCCAGATTGGCGATCTGCCAACCCCGATTCTTGATCTCGCCCTTAATCGATTCGAGAAGCCGTGCCGAATCGGCCCCGGCCCATTGCGGATCGGTATCGGGAAACCATTCCCCGATGTCCCCCAGGCCGCACGCCCCCAAGAGGGCATCCGAAATCGCATGAAGGAGGACGTCGGCATCACTATGGCCGATCAATCCCTGGTGATGCGGCACGGTGACTCCGCCGACAATCAACGGTTTGGTGCTACCCAGCCGATGTGTATCGTGACCGAGTCCGATTCTGAGATTTGGGATTTCCATGCTGATTTGACGAAGGATGATGATGTTCGAACCAAGGCCTGGGATTTCCCGCAGCGAGTAGCGGGCAAGTGTATGCAAATCCTTTGAATAAAATGGCTTCCGTCACGAAGGGTATGTCAGTGGCGTTCGTGTTGCAAGGGTATTTGAAGAGCAATTCTCGGAAAGCCGCGACTTCAATACAGTAGTTGACCCGGATGGCATTGTCGGATAAACTCCGCCCCCCTCTGTCCATTATCCGCGGAAAAATTCCGCCGCGCGACGCCTCAATCCACATCATTTCTGCCTCAATGATTCCGTCTGGTCGACTCTCCTGACCGGTCAATAATCGGCTGACACATGAGTTCAAGTCACGATCATCGGATGGCCCGATCGTATCTCGGATTTTTCGGGATACTGGGATTCGTCGTTGCCTTCGCCGGCTGCCAGTTATGGGAACATACCGCGTCGTGGCAAAGCTCGGCGAAAAACCCGCTCCCTCCGATCCCGACTTCCGCGGATGCCATGGAATTGGAAGTCATTTTCATCGAACGACCGGTTGGCGACCCACTCATGGGAACGGCGTTGTGGCAGTATGTCGATCAAATGGGGAGCATGGATTCCGACTTGAGGGTGCTCTTGCGCCGAAACGGGCTGCGCGTCGGTTGCGTCAGTTCCACCCCCCCACGCGCCTTGCAGCGGTTGCTCAACCTTCAAGGTTCGGAGATGAAACAGGCCTATCTCAATGAAGACAAT
The DNA here is from genome assembly GCA_046160425.1 of Planctomycetaceae bacterium. Taxonomy (GTDB): domain Bacteria; phylum Planctomycetota; class Planctomycetia; order Planctomycetales; family Planctomycetaceae; genus JAQCEJ01. Next base: position 77 of record JBJXGP010000525.1, on the reverse strand, counting down.
AAGCTCTTCGGTCGCAAGATCGTGCTTCGCTCGGGTGCCGAAACCGAAGTGCAGACGAGCGAAATGCAACAGGACAC
>JBJXGP010000524.1:0-21533 GCA_046160425.1 Planctomycetaceae bacterium | reverse complement strand
CCCGCTTCCAGCCAGCGGATCAGCGTGTTGTAGTATTCGCTTCCCTCTTCGAATCGCTTGCCGCCGGTATGCGGCACCTTGCCTGCCGTTTTCTCGATCAACAGACATTCGTGGGGCAAGGCGAGATTGAGTCGCCGAGTGCTGATTTCCCGCGTGAGGCGGAAGTGATCCCCTTCGGGATCGAAACCGAACAGCGAGAGTCGAAATCCGTCTTTTCCGCGCGCCGCTCCGTGACAGCTTCCCATGTTGCAACCGGATTTCATAAAGACCGGCATCACGTCGAGTCGAAAGCTGATGGGGCGATCGGCGGTCGACTGTTCGATTTGAACGGGGATCGTCGCCGAGTGTCCTGCATATTCCAGTTTCAGTTCGGTTGCGCCGTCGGCGACCGGGTAAATCATGTTCCCTTCCTGGCGGACTAGGGCCGAGTTGGCGATTGTTGCGGTCGCTTGAGCGGTCGCATCCTGGGTCAGGCCATCTGCAAAGACCGCCTGCACGATATACGACTGCCGATCGCGGCTGGTGTTCAACTTGATTTCCGAGGGATACACCCGGATCGAAGTGGGAGCCGGGCTTTGGGCGAGTCCCTGCGATGGGCTCCCGGCGGTGACGCTGAGAGCACACAGGCAGATGACACTTGGGATAAGTCGAAGCCGACTTTTCATGGCGGATCCTCTTGAAGGCTGGCAGTATTGAACGAAGGCGCTGTATTGAACAAAGACAAGGTGCGGGTAAATCGTGTCCATGACGCGCTGTGCGGGTCGCAACGTCATGGAGTTTGTGGCATGTCGGGTTGCTTGAACTTACTTTTGTTCGGCGGGCGGAGCGGTCCCATCTTGAGCCGCTTTCGCGCGAGCTTGAGCTTCCAGACGAAGTTTTTCGAGGCGAGTGAGTCGTTTTTCTTCGGGCGGTTTCGGCGTTTCTGCCGCCTGGGCGACAGGCATCGGTTCGGGAGTCGCCGCGGGGGCGACAGGAGCGGGAAGAGGTTTATCGATGCGGACCTCGGTTCCGCCGACAGCATGGACGATCGGTTCGCCATTCTCGGTGACGACGACCTGACAGAAAATATTTTTGTGCGTACCTGGAGGACTTTGTTCGGCATTCGTTGCCAGTTTGAAGACGAGTTCGGTCGTATCTTTCGTGAATTCGATTTCAGGAGCGGTCACCATGTGCGGCAGGCCGATGACCTGAGCTTTCGCGGCTCCTTCGAACGGATGGCTGACCGTAATTTTGCAGAACAGGTCGCCCGTTTGTCCCAGTTCGACGGCGGCTCGCTCCATAGCGAACTGCACGTACATTTCGGCGATATTCAATGTGGCGAGTTGAGACGAAACCCAGGCATCGCCATCAACGTTGGCGTTGGCGAGTGCGAAGATTTTCCAGGCTTTGATTTCGGCTCCGCCGTTGGCATTGAGCGGATAGAGCACTTCGGTCTGTCCTTCGGGGATCGTCACCGAACTGGCGCTGCCGACTCCCGGAGGAAGAAACGGAAGCTGAACGGTGATGGGGGCGGTGAAACCTTCTTTACGCGTGGCAACGATCTTCAACTGCATCGATCCGTTGCGGACGAGCGGAACTTTCGGCTCGACGATTTCAATCGAGAACGGCAGCACGTCGACCACGGCGACGGCCAGTCGATTGACCGATTTACCCCAGTAGAGCTGTTGTCCGTCACCGATGATCAGGTCGGCGAAATTTGTGAATCCACCGGTAATATTTTGTGCGGGGTCGGCATGTCGGCCCCGCAGGTCGATCAATTTGCCCGATAACGGTGCATCGGCTGCCGCTTCAAACAGCACCGGCATCACGGTCAGGCCCGCTGGCATCGGCTCGGCGGTCATCGTCATGCCTGCGGGGAGTTCACCGGCATCGAGAATCATGTCTCCGCCCCAGTTGTTTCGTCCGACCGTCACGAGCGTCGCGAACTTGCCGCCACGAGGGACGTAGATCGTCTGTCGGTATTGCGAATAACGGGCGACTCGCGGAATCCCCAGACTCAGATTGATGGGGATATTCTGGAATTCGATGCGGTACACGAAATCGGCACCACCCCGCTTGAGGTGATCGTAGACTTGAATGAAATATTCGCCGTCCGCAGGAACCCCAAAGCGGAAGTAGCTGTCGGGTCCACGGGAATCATCGGCGGAGGCGATCGCCTGGCCTTGAGCGTTGTACAACACGACGACCGCATCGAGAGGCGAACGGACGCGGCGGGCGTAACATTCGACTTCATACGTCGCACCCGCCTTGGCGGTAAACTTGAAGGTGTCGATATCTCCGGGCACCTGAATGATGCCGTTAAAGGCGAGCGGCAACTCGGCGGAGGTTGCCTGTTGCAGAGTCTCATTGGGTTCCGTTTCGAGGGCGTTCCCGTGTTCGTACAGGCGAATGGGATTCGCCGACGGGGAGATCCCGCCTGCATCCGAAGCATTGATGCCATAGTTGTCGAGAGGTGCCGAGGGGAGCATGAACTTCTGGACCAGCTCGCCGGAGGGCATACCGAGAAAGCGGACTTCGAGTTCTTCACCCATTTTGCCGCCGGCCGGATACGCAGCGGTTGGACGAGGGAAATTGCCGATGTGCAGTCGGTACTGACAACCGCCATTCCCAGCATAAGCGGTTTCGCGAATTTCGATGAAATACTTTCCGTCTTCCGGCGCGACGGCCGAGGCGACGGCATCCTGCCAGACGAGAGGCGAATCGTCGGACGACGCCAGTTCGAAACGGCCGCTATCGAGGATGGCGACATACGGGTCGAACAACGTCGTCCCCAGACGCATCGCTTCCACTTCGACGCTGATCCGATCTCCCTTTTTGGCCTCGATCTGATAGTAGTCGACGTCTTCATAATCGACCACACCGCTGACGGTCGAGTTGACCGCGATCACCTGCGGAACGGCGAAGTCTGTGTTTGGCTCAGTCTCGGGAACCATAGGCAACGCCCCGACGAAGAACGTGCGATAGTCGGAAATACCGGTCGCCGTGCGGACCTGCAACGAGTGTTCGCCGAGCCGGCAATCGGGAAGAATCTTGAGCAGCACCTTGATCTGGTTGGCGTCGATCGCTTCGATCTTCACCGTTTCCATGCCCGGTTCGTAGAAGAAGATTTCTTGGGCATCGGCCAATCGGGAACCGCTGAAAACGACTTCCAGTTCGGTCCCTCTTTGGCCGCCTCGCGGCTGAATGACCGAGAGTCCCGGCGAGGCCGCTTGAAGGGTTGTCAGATGGTTAGCGAAGAGAGCAAAAGTCAGCAGCATTGCGGCGATGGGGCGGGTACGCATTGGTCGAGATCTCCCACACGTTAAGGTTCGTGGGTTTGAAGCTACGGGGATGGAATACATGCGGAGTTTGAAATGCAGGGCTGTGTTCCGAAGAACACAGCCCGCACGGGTTTAATCAAATTTCGATGCGAAAACAGATCGCCGTGTCAGGCCAACAGATCCGTTCGCACATTTCCTTCGTTGACGATTTCGATCGGACGATCGCCGGGCGCCATCAGTTCCTTGTCGGAAACGATGCCCAGGCACTTGTAGATCGTGCTCGCCCAGTCTTCGACGGTCAGCGGGTTGTCTTCGGGTTCGCTCGCGGTCGAGTTCGAACTGCCGTAGACGATACCTTGCTTGATGCCGCCGCCGGCCAGGACGACGCTGAATACTTTCGGCCAGTGATCGCGACCGGCCGTCGCGTTGATTTTCGGCGTGCGGCCGAATTCGGAGGCGATGGCGACCAGCGTTTCGTTGAGCAATCCCCGGTTATCCAGATCGCGAATCAAGGCTGAGAAGCCTTTATCGAAATCGGGCAACTGGCCGCGGATCGCGCCGTTGATGTTGTCGTGCATATCCCATCCGCCGTAGGTCAGCGTGACGAAGCGAGACCCGGCTTCCACCAGTCGGCGAGCCAGCAACATGCGGGCACCCGCGGTGTTTCGGCCGTAATCGTCGCGGAGGGCATCAGGCTCGGCGTTGATGTTGAACGCTTCGCGGGCCTGTTCGGAACTGACCATGCTGTAGGCACGCTGATAGAACGTGTCGACCGCCGCGAGTGAATCCGATTTCTCCTTCGTGACGAAGTAATCGTTCACCGCGTCGAGAATGCGGCGACGGCGTCCGAAGCGTTCATCGCTCACGTCGCCGGGAAGCTTCAAATCCTGCACGGTGAAGTTACCGTTGGCGGGATCGGCTCCGAGGCTGAACGGGGCGAACGAAGAACTCAGATATCCCGTCCCCGCGTTCTGATTCGGCTGACTGGGGATGCAGACGTACTGCGGAAGATTGTTGCGAGGAGGAAACTCGTGGGTCACCACGCTCCCCATGCTGGGGAATTCGAGCGCGGGACTCGGACGATATCCCGTGAACATGTTATGCGTACCGCGTTCGTGGGCCGCTTCGCCGTGCGTCATCGAACGGCAGATGGCCATTTTGTGGGCGACTTGTGCGGTCAACGGCATCATTTCGTTGATGAAGACACCGGGCAGACTCGTCTGAATCGAGTTCATCGGACCGCGGTATTCGACGGGAGCATACGGCTTCGGATCGAACGTTTCCTGGTGGGCAGCGCCGCCGGGAAGATAAATGAAGATGACCGACTTGGCGGTCCCTTCTTTCGATTCGTAATTCTTGATGTCCGCCTGCGCCGATTTGGCTCGGAGGAAATGATCCAGTGTCAGGCCGATGCCCCCCACATATCCAACGTGCAGAAAATCTCGGCGTGTCGTACCTTTGTGAAACATACTTTGCTCCTGAGGGGGGGGTTAGAGGGACAATGTATCCGTTTTGTTGGCGTTAAGACCGTGTTGGCGTAAAAACATTTCGTGGCAGAGGGGAGTCAATGAATTCAATTCACTCGCCTCGATCTCGATTCATTCAGGTTGTTGATGCTCAATGATTCGATTGACTCGTTTATCAGATCACGAGATTCACCAGTGAGCTTCAAGTCGGTCGACTTCCTCAATCGTATATAATTAACCGGCAATTCAGTGTGCGAAGTTCGCGACATTCCTGGTTGGTTACAAAGGTGGAGAGCAAAGGCAGGGTTCAAGGGGTAGAAGTTGGTTCCGGCACGCGAGGTATCTAGCGATTATCGATTCTCGAAGGCTCACATATAAGTCTACTTTTACCTATTCCCAGTATTAAAGTCAATTTGGTAGGGGGAAGTCAAGCAATTACTCATCTGAATTTCAGGTTGTGCGGGCAAAATGTGTTCTTATGTTCATTTCCGGTGGGGGGTTACAGTATTATCTGAATTTTTTCGAGAACCTGCGGTAACTGCTGCAAAATCGATACCGTAACGATTCAGGCCAGCGATATCTGACTGTTTGCAACGTGAGTCATGAACGAGCCGATGATAGTCGAAGGCGACAAAAACCTCTCACCGCGACACGTTTCCGCAGAGATTACGTTTCCACCGATTCCGACAGATGTTTCCAGTTCGCCGTTTTGACTCGGAGCAAGTCGGTCTGTTCGACGATCGCTTCGCGAGTCTTCTTGATCTGCTTCAGGATCTTGTCGCTGTTATTGTGGATGGTGTTCGCCCACGTTTCAATTTCATCCAGACCATTCACCCTCGAGGCGATCTCTGCGATGGCAGCTTCAATTGCCGAGAAATCGGCGGCCTGCGACTGTTCGAGCGCATGCTGCCGGACGCAGAGCGCCCGCGCCAGCGAATAGCCGACTTTGAGGGCGAGGTCAGATCGTTCGTCTTCGCTGTCCCAGACGAGAAAGATATCCTGCCCGAGCCGGGTCAACGGTTCCAGTCCCGCCGGAGCCGTCTGCTTCGAAAAGATAAAAATACCGACTTGCGCGTCGCGGTTCTCTCGAGCAATGACGATCTCGTCTCGTGCGGTATTGAACAGATAACCTTGCACTTCCTTGGCTTCGATGACGATGCGCGTTCCCGGGGCGGCGCTTTCGGGACCGAGTTCGATCACGCAGTCGCCGACTTTCGACCCCTTGCCGCTCAGCCGACCGGCGGTGCTTCCCGTCGCCGTCGCGATATCATTTTGCCGCTGCGCCTCTTTTTGCAGAACCTCCACAACGACTTTTTCGAATTCGATGCCGTGGCGGGTCGAGCGCTGCGATTCTTCCCGGCGGATCAGCATCGCTTGCAATGACGCTTTGACCTCTTCCTGAAATTTCTGATTTGTATCTTTCTGTTCGGTGAGAACCTGCGAGAGTTCCCGGCGCAAGCGGGCCAACGCTGAATTCTCGGCATCGAGAGAAAATTCGCTGGTGATCAATCGCTGTGCCTGTTCGACATTGCGGACGAGCCGGCTCAAGGCGGAGTTTTCCTCATCGAGCGAAAATTGTTTGACGACGCCGTCGATCTTGAGATTGAGATCGTTGCTTAGAGTTCCTTGCCGATCGGTCAATTCGGAGATAAATCGCGAAAGTGCTCCGTCCTTCACGTCCAGCGAAAACTGCTTGAGAACCTGTTCGCGCTGCTCGCCGAGTTGCGTTTCGAGAACCGTGCGAAAGGCGGCGAGAAATCCCCCCGATTGATCGGTGTTGAGCAACTTGATCAGCGGGCTTTGCTCACCCAGGTGCGATGCCAGCGTGCGGCACAATTCGGAATCCTCGTGCCCGAGTTGTCGGCGCAGCAGTTGTTCGAGTTCGCCATCCTTCCGCACGAGACGTTCGACCCGTTCGGGAAATCGCCCGCTCTGGGGGTCGAAATAATCCTTGAGAACGCCGGTCAGCCGATCGTGCATTTGCCCCGCGTGTTCCGACAGGCGTTGCCGCATCTGTTCCAAGAGCCGGTCGCTTTCGCTGCGGAGCGCCGTCGTGTCGACCATGCCGCGGGCATGACGAAGAGAGAGCACGCCCAGCCGAAGCGCCTTGAGTGCGAATTCTTCGCGTGCTTCACCGGCGGGGTAATTGCTCAACTCCTGGATCACCTCGACGTCATGCACCGTCAAGTCGAGTTGCATCCAGTGCAGCAGATCTTCGGTCGCATTGAGATCCCGCGCTGCATCGGCTGCGGTCCAGACTTTCACTTCATCCACCATGACGGGAACTCCCTTAACGTCAATCCTCAAATTCTATTCAATCAATGGCGATTATGCAGGATAAATCGGGAAGGCGAAAGGTTGAAAGAAAAAAATCAACGGCCTTAGCAGACCATTGAAAACGTGTGCCGCTCCTGGCTTGCCCGACCGTGAAGTTCATAACCGTTGAAAAACACCGGGTGGATAAACCACTCGGCTCATGAATGTGTCGAATGGCATCGCGACTTTTTGTGGGCATTTATCGTGTCGGGATGAAGATTTCACGATCCTATCCGGCGAGTCCCTTGGGGATCACAATCTCACTCGTTATGATGCGACGCAAAAGGGTCTCGCAAACCAAACTCCAGTCGTGACAGGGAGCCAATCGGAGCAGCATGAACGCAGAATTGATTTTGCCGCTGGGGTTTCTCAGCGCGGGCATACATTGTGGCGTCAAAGCCGATCGGGAGAAACTCGATCTGTCTCTCTTCGTTTCCGAGACGCCATGTTCCGCCGCGGGGACATTCACAACGAACCTGGTCTGCGGCGCTCCCGTCAAAGTCTCGCGGGAACGGCTCCCGCGCGGCACGGCTAGGGGAGTCGTCGTCAACTCCGGTAATTCCAACGCATGCACCGGAGAGCAGGGAATCAGCGATGCCCTGTGGATGACCGCAGAAGTCGCCGGTCTGCTCCAGTGCGAGACGGCCGATATCCTCGTCTGCTCGACGGGCGTGATCGGGCGGTTCTTGCCAAAAGAGAAACTCGCCGGCGGTTTTCCCGAAGTCGTCGCACAGCTTTCAGGCGATGCCCAGTCCTTTCATCGCGCGGCCCGCGGCATGATGACCACCGATACCTTCCCAAAACAGGCAACGCGCAGCGCGACGATCAATGGCAAAACCGTGCGCATCAGCGGAGCGGCGAAAGGGGCCGCCATGATTGCCCCTAATATGGCGACGATGCTCTCGGTCATCATGACCGATGCCCCGCTGACTCCGGCGGAAACGCAACTGATGCTCCGCGAGGCCGTCGGACAGAGTTTCAATTGCATCAGCGTCGACGGCCACATGAGTACCAGCGATTCGGTGATTCTGCTCGCGAACGGACAGGCCGCTTGCGGGCTGTTGTCGGTCGATCAGCGCGGCGAGATTCAGACTCTGCTCAACGAAGTCGCCGCCGAGTTGGCGCAGGCGATCATCCGCGATGCCGAAGGGGCGACGCATTTCATTACGATCGATGTGAAGGGAACACGGACGCGAGAGGACGCCTATCGGATCGCCAAATCGGTTGCGGATAGCCCGCTCGTCAAAACGGCGATCGCAGGGGGAGATCCCAACTGGGGACGCATCATCTCGGCGGCGGGATATTGCGGCGTCCCGTTCCAGGAAGCCGATCTGAGCCTGAAAGTGAACGGTTTTGCCTTGTATCAGGATGGAACGCCGCTGCCGTTTCATGCGAGCGAGATCTCCGCCAATATCAAGCAGCGCCGAGAAACCGACGTAGAACTGGTCTTCAAGCTGGGGGATGCATCGATCCGGTATTGGACCAGCGATTTGACAGCCGAATATGTGAGACTCAACGCCGACTATACGACGTGATGCGATTGCTTCACTCGCGTGAATAATAGATGGAACGACATGCCGGAAAAAGAAACGGATTTTGCGAACGGGGTCGAGGCGGACATTCAGATTCTGGGACGAAAGTTCTGGGATCGAATTCAGCGCCGCGCGCCGAACATTCTCGATCGTCGCTGGTGGGATGACCGCATCCTTTCGTGGTCGATGGCCGACGAGTCGGTCAAGGTGCAGATGTTTCGCTTCGTCGACGTCTTGCCGATGCTCAAGACCCACGTCTCGATCACCCGGCATCTCAGCGAATATTTCGATGAGGTCCGCGAACATCTCCCCTGGGCGGCGCGGCTGGGGCTTGACCTGGCTCAGCCGAACTCGGTCCTGGGACGGGCACTGGCGCTCAATGCCAAAAGCAATTCGCTGCGAATGGCCCGCCGCTTCATCGCCGGCATGAAGGTCGATGAGGTGTTGCAGGCGGTCCGCCGCATCCGCAAGCAAGGGTTTGCCTTCACGCTCGATCTGCTCGGCGAAGCGGTCATCAGCGAGCAAGAGGCGATCGCCTATCAGTCGGCTTACTTGCAGTTGCTCGACGGACTTTCGCCGCTGGTCAACGAATGGCCCGGCGATCAGGTGCTCGACCACGATCACGAACGCGCGATCCCCCGGATGAATGTTTCCATCAAACTCTCGGCGTTATACAGCCAGTTCTCGCCGCTCGATCCCGAAGGGACCGCCGAACACGTGCTCCCCCGGCTCAGGGAGCTGCTGCGATCGGCTCAACAAAACGGAGCATACCTGCACGTTGATATGGAGCAATATGCGTACAAGGATTTGACGCTCGAATTGTTCCAGCAGGTGCTGCTCGAAGAGGAATTTCGAGAATTCGCCGACGTGGGGATTGTCGTGCAGGCGTATCTTCCCGATGCCGGGCGCGATCTGGCCAACTTGCTGGAGTGGGTGAAAAAACGCGGGACGCCGATCTGGGTACGGCTCGTCAAGGGCGCCTACTGGGATTACGAAACGATCACCGCGCGGGCACACGGCTGGCCGATACCCGTGTATCAGCAGAAATGGCAATCCGACGAAAACTACGAACGCTTGTCGCAGATGCTGCTCGAAAATTACCGCTGGCTCCGCCCTGCATTGGCGAGCCATAATCTGCGCAGCCTCATTCACGGCATCGCCTGTGCGGACCGGCTCAAAGTCCCCAAAGGAGCATTGGAATTGCAGATGCTCTACGGCATGGGGACCGAACAGGCGCAACTCTTCGCCGAGCAGGGATACCGCGTCCGCGTCTACACGCCGTTCGGCGAACTGATTCCCGGCATGGCGTACCTGGTCCGCCGGTTGCTCGAAAACACGTCGAACGATTCATTTTTAAGGCAGAGTTTTACGGAACATCTTTCGTTTGAGGAACTCTTTATGTCTCCCACCCGCCGTGCCGCGAGCGCACCGGCCCCCAAAGCCGAACCCGTTGCGGATTTTATCAACGAGCCTCTCACCGATTTTGCGATCCAATCCAACCGCGAGGCGATGCTCTCGGCATTGGAAACGGTCCGAGAACAATTCGACAAGGAATACGCTCTGGTCATCGACGGCCGCCGCATCGAGACGAAGGGGAAACTGATCGCCCGGAATCCGTCGCACAAGAACACGGTTGTGGGGACGGTCGCCTCGGCCTCGCCCGACGACGCACAGGATGCGGTGGCCTCCGCGCTCAGGGCCTTCCGCCGCTGGTCGCGCACCGATGTAAACTATCGTGCCGAATATTTGAATCTCGTCGCCGAGGAAATGCGCGTCCGACGGTTCGAACTCGCCGCATGGGAAGTTTACGAGTGCGGCAAACCGTGGGCGGAAGCCGATGCCGACGTCGCCGAGGCGATCGATTTCTGCCGGTACTACGCCGAGCGGATGCTGAAATTGGGAATTCCGCAGCAGGTCGATCTCCCCGGCGAAGAAAACTCATACTCGTATCGGCCGCGCGGCGTGGCGGTCGTGATCGCTCCCTGGAATTTCCCCCTCGCCATTTTGACCGGCATGACCGCCGCGGCGATCGTCAGCGGCAACACCGTCGTCATGAAGCCGGCTGAGCAAAGTTCGATCATCGCCGCTCAACTGATGAATATTTTCGAGGACGTGGGCCTGCCGAGCGGAGTCGTGAACTATCTGCCCGGCGTCGGCGAAGAAGTCGGGCCTGCCCTCGTGCAGAATCCCGACGTGAGCCTGATCGCATTCACCGGCTCGCGATCGGTGGGGCTTTCGATCAATCGCGAATCGACCAATGTCGAAACCGGCCAGCGCCAGGTCAAAAAGGTCATCGCCGAAATGGGAGGCAAGAACGCGATCATCGTCGACGACGACGCCGACCTCGATGAGGCGGTCAAAGGTGTGATCCAGAGCGCATTCGGATACGCCGGTCAGAAGTGCTCGGCGTGCTCGCGGGCGATCGTGCTCGACGGCGTGTATGAGACGTTCCTCAACCGTTTGATCAGCGCCACCGAGAGCCTGGTGGTCGGCCCCGCCGATGAACCGGGGACGTTTGTCGGTCCCGTCATCGACGACAAATCGCGGCAGCGCATTCTCGAATACATTGAAATCGGCAAGCAGGAGAACACGCTGGTCTTTGCCGGATCGGCAGGAAAACTGGCGAAAAGCGGTTTCTTTATCGGGCCGCATATCTTTGCCGGGGTGGCGCCCAGTTCGCGATTGGCGCAGGAAGAGATCTTCGGACCGGTGCTGGTGGTGCTGCGAGCGGGCAAGCTCGAAGAGGCGCTCGATATCGCCAACGATACCGACTACGCCCTCACCGGTGGCTTCTACAGCCGCAGCCCCGCCAACCTCAAGCGAGTCAAGGCGGAGTTCGAGGTGGGCAACCTGTACCTCAACCGGCCGATCACCGGGGCATTAGTCCATCGTCAGCCGTTCGGCGGTTACAAGCTGTCGGGAATCGGCAGCAAGGCAGGGGGCCCCGATTACCTGCAGCAGTTCCTGATCCCCATCAACGTAACGGAAAACACCCTCCGCCGAGGCTTTGCTCCTGCACCCAGCGAAGGTGAGTAGCTCTATAACATTGAGCGGCTGGAGTCGAGGATTTGCGAGTCCCCGTATTTCGTCGCTCACTTCATCGTAGGGTGCGTCGCGACGCACCTCGATAAATCAAGTCCTGTCATTTGTGCGAATCGACTTGCCCCTTGCCTCCCGGTGACTCACTGCGGGCTAAATGAAGGATGCGATTTCGCGATTCAGTCCAACAAAAAAGCAGAGCGGAGATGAACTCCGCTCTGCGAATCGTGGTAAATTTTCCTGCGTGCCGTGAATCAGTGCTGGAACAGGAACTCCTTCGAGTTCAGAATCGCCCAGCCGATGTCTTCCATCGCCAATCGTCTGTCGGCACTGGCGGCGATGTGCTTGGTTGCGGCTTCGAGTTCTTGGGCCGAAGGCTGGCGGCATAACGCCGTCAGGTACAGCGAGCGGATGATCTCGTCGTCAGTCTTGCTCGCGGCGAGCATCGTAGCGATGCGGCCGGTATCGGCTCGCAGCTTGTTATGGACGACCGGGCCGTTAATCATCTGCAAAGCCTGCGAGAGATTCGATTCGTTCGAACGCTCGCACTGACAGGCCATTTCGCGCTGCGGCTGACCGAAGATCTTCAGGAAGTAGTGATCGGTCGGAGGATCGGGAAGATCGACCGCCCGCGTTCCCGCCGGCAGGCCGGCGTAGCTTTCCGGCGAACCGGTCACTTCGCAAATCGCATCCAGCAACTGTTCGGCGCTGAGCAGCCGCGTATTGGCGTGCGAGAAGTAGATTTCATCGTTAGCGTTGAAATCGTTCTTGCGGGAACTGAGCTGGTACGTCCGGCTGTTCATGATCGTGCGGATGACCCACTTCTGGCTGAAGTTGTTCTGCACGAACCCGGCGGCCAGTTCGTTGAGCAGCTTGTCGTTCGAAGGAGGATTCGAATCGCGGAAGTCATCGACCGGTTCCACAATTCCGCGGCCCATCACGTGGCCCCAGATGCGGTTGACGGTCGCTTTCGCGAAGAACGGATTGCTCGGAGCAACCAGCCATTTGGCGAAGACGTCGCGGCGATCTTCGGTTTGAGGAACGTCGACGTCCCCTTGCAGCAGCAGGTGAACTTTCATCTGCTTGCCGGTTCGCGGCTGAGTGATTTCGCCCGCATCGGCGACGAAGATCACTTCTTCTTCGGGATCGACGGCAGCCTTGCGGCCGATGCGCGTGAACGCGGCGGCGATGCCGTAGTAGTTGTCCTGGCTCCAGCGTTCGAACGGATGGTTGTGGCATTTCGCGCATTGAATGCGAATGCCGAGGAACAATTGAGCCGTCGTTTCGGTGGCGTCGTTCGGATCGCGGCTGGCGCGCCAGTAGTTGGCGGCCGGGTTTTCGTTGACGCTGCCGCGGGCGGTGATCAATTCGTACACGAATTCGTTGAGGGGCCTGTCGTTGCGAATGGCATCGTAGACCCAGCGGCGGAACTTATGCACGCCTGAGAGTTTGAGCTTCTTACTGTTCGAGCGGAGAATGTCGCACCATTTCAGAGTCCAGAACGATGCAAAATCATCGGAGGCAAGCAACTGATCGACGAGCTTGGCCCGCTTGTCGGGAGCCGCATCGGCCAGGAAGGCCTGCGTTTCGGTCAGGTTGGGCAAGCGACCGGTTGTATCGAGAAATGACCGGCGAAGGAATTCTTCGTCGGAGCAGACGTCTGAAGGAAGAATCTGCAATTGCAGGAGTTTCTCGAAGACTCGCTGATCGACGAAGTTTTTCGTTTCGGGATTGGTCCAGGCGAAACCCGGAACTTGTTCGAGGAACGTCACATGGCTCGTCACCATCTTATCGAGAATACGAGCGAGAATGGCCGATTCACCGCGACCGACTTTCGTGACTTTTCCATTGGGCGCGACCGTGGCGACCGATTCGTTCGAGGAGCTGAAAACGCACAGCGACGTGACGTCTCGTCGAGTGCCGTCGCTGAAATATCCCAGAACCATGAGCTGTTGTTGGCCGCATTCCTGCTGGAGCGTGCGCTGCGGGGGAAAAATTTCGACACGATCGAGATTGGCGACTTCCGCCGCGTCCAGTTGCATCCCTTCGCCGATCCAGTTTCGCAAGACCTGATAGGTGACTTCATCTTTCTTGAGTCGGCGTCCTCCGCCGTGAGCGACTTCCATCAAGGGCTTTTTGAGGATCAGACTTTCTTCAGGAGACATGACGTTTGTCCGTCGGCCGAAATATTCGGTTTTCAGAGTCATGATGTCGAGCGGAGCATCGTAGCCGCGCAGTGACAGGCGGAAACCACCTTTACCTGAAGGAGAACCGTGACAGGCCCCCATGTTACAACTGGCTTTCGTCAACGCAGCCAGAACTTCGTTCTTGAAGCTGACGAGGTGCGGCTGATCGAGGCCGGCCACCGTGACCGTCGCCGCTGCCTGTAAGGTGCCGACCTGGACGGTCACCTGAGCGGTGCCGTTCGCAACGGGGCGGGCAATCCCATTTTCGATTTTCACGACATTGGGGTCGGACGAAGTGTACGTGGCGATCGAGGTCAGATCGCGAACTTCCGCCGATGCATATTGACCGGTCACCACCAGAAACTGTTCGGCTCTGATCCCCTTGAGATCGAACGCGGCCGGTTCGAGACTCAGGCCCGTCGGTTCGCCGACGATGACTGCCGTTTTATCGGTTGCGGGAGCCGCGGCATCATCCGCGAATACTGTCGGAGTGAATACTGCCGGCGCAGCGGCCAACAGCAGGACAATCCCCAGCATCCTGCCGGTCCCTTGCAACAGGTTCACGAATTTCGCCTGATTGCTCAGCATGGTTCGCCTCTCCTCATTTCAAGATCGAGTCGTTTGCTTCGAACTCAAATTGTTTGTTTGTGACCACAATGAATATTAACCGTTAAATACATATGTCGTATGGCCGATGTCAATTCAGTGTAACAGGTGTGAATTCCCATTGCCACCCGAAATCGGGCATTCGCCGCTCTTCAGCAAAACATTCGAACGTCCCTTGAGGACAGACACAGCGACATCATATTCGCTATCGCTATCCTCAGTTGTATCCATCGACGCCCTATGGCGACGTCAACTGTTGCGAATAATCAACACCGCTGCTAATGATCAACGCTGTGGTGATGGATTACGCATTTCTACGACGGACTTTGCCAGACAGGCGAATTTCATACCGATGTCCGTCACGATAATCGCTGTACTGCTTACGTCAGTCGAAAATTATACGTCAACAAACTCTTCAAAAAACGCTTTTTGTCTTTCGATTTCTTATTCGACGGTCAATTTCGAGGGGCCGGATACCGCTGTCAACTTGGCGGCTCCATTCATCCCTTCGCCCGTCACCGTCAAGTTGGCAATCGCGCCGACGGCGGCATCCTGCGCGGCGGACAACACGACTTCCACCGTATTTTGACCTTCGGCGATCGCCGCCGCAGGGGCAGTGACCCCCGTCGGCAGGTTCTGGAAGGTCAGGTTGATCACCCCGGCATACGCGGGATTTCGCACCACATTGACTTTGACGGCGACTTGTCCGCCGCGAACCACTTTGGCATCGGCGGGGTCGATCGCCAGTTGGTATGGCGCTTGAACCTTGAGCGTGATTCCGGGGATAGGTTGTGTGATATTCACGTTGTCTTTTGTGTGCGTCCCGACCAAAACGACCGTGTAATCGCCGAGCGGAACCTGATTGTTGGCGGCGAATGTCACCACGATTTCATTGGTATCTTTCGCAATGGGGGCGACCGTCGGCGTCAAGCCGGCGGGGACTCCGCCCATCGGTGGAGGTGTCAATGCCAGAACAACCGCCTCGGTGACCCCTTCGCCTCGTGTCACGATAATTTTTACGGTCGCCGACAAGTCTTGCCCGAAGATGACTTCGGCCGGTTCGGCCTTCAGTGTAAAGGCGGGCTTCGCTGCGGCCGACGCGGCAATCACGTTCTCGACCGCCGCCGGAACAAACGGCATGTTATTGTTGGCGGCTTTGATGGCCGGTGCATTCGAGGCACGCGATTGGACTTCGATTTCGCCGATCTTCGCGGTGCCGATGATGCGGATCGGCTTCATCTTGCCGCCGACCGCTTCCGCCGGAGCATTGACCGTCAAGACGGTGGTGAGCAGTCCGTTTCCGATGACGGTGGGATTGCTCGTGTATCCTTCGGGAAGATCGACGGCCGCGATTTGAATCGGCCCGTTGTAATCGACGCGAGTGGCGTTGACCGTGATCATCGCCGTCCCTCCTGCGGGGACATTCAGATTGTCTGCCGTCGCTTCGAGAAGAAATCCCGCCTGATACGGATTCACCCGCACGCGGTAGCCGTAGGCACTCCCGCCGCGACGATGGAGATCCTCGACGACGAGCGTGTAGTCACCGTCTTCGGGAAACTTGTAGTTGATCGAACCTTCGGCGACTCCGACGTCTTCCGCAACGGCGACTTGACCACCGGCGGCATTAAACAATCGCATGTAAAGATCGGTAGGCGAACCGAATCGCCGCGTTTCACCGGCAAACACAAATTGCTGATCTTTCTTGGCGGTGAAGATGAATCGATCGACGTCGCCCGGCGTTTCGAAGCGGCCGTTCAAATGCGCGCCGAGTTCGACGCGATTCGACTGTTCGGGCGCGTTGTTTGGTTCGGCTTCGAGTGTATCGTTTTCTGAGCAGACGTTAATCGTCGCGAAACCGCTGCTGACGCCCCCTTGTCGTTTGGCTCCGACGTTGAGTGCCGTCATCAATGGATCGTCGGGGACGTTGAGCATGACCGGCCCGACATTTTCGATGTGTTCACCGGCGAACAACACGGTTCCGGTTGTGCCACGTTTGATTCCCAGCGGAACGGGAACGTTGACCGCGGGAAAATCGCCGATCCGTAAGCGATACTGGAAATTGCCGCCACCCTGAAAGCGGATGTCGCGCACTTCAACCATGTAGTCGCCCGCATTGGCGAACGTGTAAGTGAATCGCGAGTCGCCATGCAGGCCGATGGCGTCGTCGTTGTACAGGATTTCGCGTCCGTTGGCATCGAGTAATCGCAACATCGGGTCGAGTGCCGAACCGAAGCGTTTGCCGAGAACTTCGAATGCGACTTGTTGTCCGGCGGCGACAGTGAACTTGAAATATTGTCCGGTGAGTCCGCCGATCGTTCCATCCACGGCACACGGGATCGTCAGCGTTTGAGCCGCCGTGGCCGCCGTGTTGTTGGCGACTGAAGCGACGCTCGGCAGGTCGTCGATGATGAACAACTTCAAGGCCGAAATCCCCCCGGCGGTTGCGATTCGCATCGCATGCACGCCGACCGGCGCTTCGGGAGGAAGCGTCAGGCGATAAACGACTTCAGCGGCGTTGGTGCCGTTGTTGGCGACGTCGGGAGAGAGGGCAATCGTCGCGGGAAAACTCGTCCACAATTCAGTCGGGGCGGCGAGGTTGCCTCCGCGAATGATCACATCGACGGTGCTTCCCGGCGCAGCCGCCTGAGGCGTGATCGAACCGATGGAAGGGGGGGCGGGAACCTGTGCCATCAATTGACCGGCTGTCACAAGGATAAAGGCGTTGACGATGCCGACGAGAATGCGTGGATAGCGGAAATTGATATTCATTCTGGAGTGCTCCGAAGTGGCAGGACGGACATTGCATGGACTCGTTCAAAGCCGGGTTGACGGCGAAACGATAATCGAGTTACCCGTGGTCGATGAATATTGCGAAGGCTTAAATCGACTGCGATGATCTCAGCAGCAACTGGCGGGTCGGGTGGCGAGCGGTCGCGCGCGACTTATTCACTTGCGTTTATCTACCAATATCATACTGAGGGTGAGGGCGACCGTCAAAGCAAAACCGGTGCAACCGGAGGAGTTTCTCCAGACGCACTGGATTCACAAAGTTCAATCGCGGATTGATGTTGGGAGGTTTCATCGGTGGGATCGCAACGATTGTCGCGGATTTGAGGCGATCAGAGTGCGGCATGGAAAGGAAATCGCATCACCGTCATTCCGGGGCACCCGCTAAGATTCTCGCTTCATTCAACGAATCCAGAAGTGGAAACACAACATCGAGCGCCGCGTGCATTTCAAGATAATGGTTCCGGATCAGCTCGCGCTGATGTTCGACGTCGGACAAGATGGTTTGCAGGATTTCATCTTTTTGCGCATCGGTTGAATAATAATGAGGATTTTTCGGCGGGACGCGACCTCCACCCCAACTCACAGGGATACCGAGTAATGGCCCACCGCGAAACTTCTCGCGAATGTTTTCTTCCCAGCGATCGCGCAGTTTCAACGCCGTATCGCGAAAGTTTTCGGCCGTATTGAAGTTATCACGAAATGTTTCCGCGTCGAGTTCTTCGCCTTCTGAATTCAGATAGCGAAATACCAGACCGTTATCGATCTTTGAACCTTGAAGCGAAAATCGATTCATTTCAAATCCTTCGATACTATCGCCCATTCGGGATAGAGAAACCCCATAGTTGATTTTCACTTCTGGAAGAACATGTGCTGTCAATGCATTGCATTCAATACTAACCAATCCTCCCCAGCCATTTTGAGGAGCATCGAATACTTCAAGCTTCATTTTGCGAATCAATAGTGGATGGATCTGTGGCTGAATTGGAAATAGCGTCAAGTGATAGTAAGTGTGAGGAAGTTGGAATTTGCGAACGAAGCTCTCTTCATTTTGCTCGTCGATTTTATTTCGATCCCATTTTGCCACATAATGGATATTTTCAGGAGCCGCTTGAATATTTGGAACATGGTAAGGAGTGTGATGCCAATCTGCGCTGGATAATCGGCAGGCGTTTCGATCGACGATATGGAACAATGCCTCAAGCTTCGGATGCGTAAACGTAAAACTTGATGCTTCCACAGGGGAACCTGCGATGGGGCTATTCGGCATTGCCTTGCGTGTTGATCGGATCGGCTTCCGTTCGTTGCGCTTCGCCCGAAGTTCGTCCATCTTGCGATTGAATTGCTGCTGCTCGTCGTAGGCCGCCGGTAGTCGTGTCACCAATGCCACCGCAAACGTCATCGCCAGCGCGGCGATCAACTGCAGTCGCAAAGGACTCTTGCTCGTCGCATTTGAGCCGGTATCACTTCGCGGTTCGATCCGTGCGGCGATGAGCAACAAGATACTGGCGACCGTCGCCAACATCATGCTGACGAGGCTATTCGTATAAACTTGCCCGTTGAGCAACAACAAAAACGCGACTGCCACCAACAGACAGACAAGGGCAATGATTCGCATGCGACGCCTTCCAGGCCGAATGGTTTTCATGCACGTTACCGATGTCCATATTTTCAGGCAGGCGATCGCATATGTCAATACGATCGCGTCGTTTCGCCGGAAATTCGCGGGGTGGTCGATCAATCAGAACGAATCGTTGACGTGCCCGGCGTCCCCTTTGGGGAAATATCCGCCGGCGGGTTCGGTCAGGCCGCGATAGTTCACGAACCGCATCGATTCGCGTAGCCACGTCAGATTGACGATCCCCGTCGGGCCGCTGCGGTGTTTGGCGATGATCAACTCGGCGAGGCCCGGCTGATCTTCGGGGTTGTAGGCATCCGGACGATGCAGGAACATGACGAGGTCGGCATCCTGTTCGATCGCGCCGCTTTCACGGAGGTCGGCCAATCGCGGACGCTTGTCTTCCCGCAATTCCACGCCGCGGTTGAGCTGCGCGAGCGCAATGAGCGGGACGTTGATTTCCTTGCAGAGCGCTTTCAGCCGTCGCGTGATCTGGGCGATCTGCTGTTCGCGCGGCTGGCGTTTGTCTTCGGGTTCGATCAACTGGAGGTAGTCGATGATAATCAGGCCGATCGGGTGCCGGCGTTTCATGCGGCGGCAGATGGCGGCGATCTGCGAGATCGTGCGCCCCGGCTGATCGTCGATGACTAGCGGCGGTTCGCTCAACTCCTGACTCGCCTCCATGAGCCGCAAGCGGTCGTCTTCATCGAGTTCGCCCGATCGGAGCGAATGTCCGTTGACCCCCGAGCGGATGCACAGAAAACGTTCGGCGAGTTCGAGCTTCGATTGTTCGAGACTGAAAAGCATCACTCCGGCCTGCGATTCGCGGGCGGCCGCTTCGGCGAGGTTACAGACGAACGCCGTTTTCCCCATGCTGGGGCGGGCGGCGAGGATGATCAGTTCCGACGATTGAAAGCCGTTGGTCAGCGTGTCCATGTCGGTGAAGCCGCTGGCGAGACCGCTGATGGCGTCACCTTTGGCCCAGCGTTCGTTCATGCGGTCGAACGCTTCCATGAGGATGTCGCGAATCGCGAAGTTTTCGTTGTTCTCGCGCTGCTCGAGGATGCGGAAAATTCCCTGTTCGGCTTTTTCTAACAGTGAAGAGGTCTCTTCGCTGGCGGTATAAGCATCGCGCAGAATTTCGGTGCAGACACGAATCAGATTCCGCTGGATCGCCTTGTCGCGGATGATCGTGGCGTAATAACGGGCGTGAGCGGCATGGGGAACCGATTCGAGAATGTTGAGGACGTACGCCGCCCCGCCGACCTCTTCGAGTTCACTCGTGCGGGTCATTTCCTCGTGGAGCGTCACCGCGTCGATGCCGCGAATCCCCGATTCATGAAGCCGAGAGATCGCCTCGTAAATCTTGCGGTTGTTGTCGCTGTAGAACTGATCGGCGGTGATGAGTTCGGTCACTTCATCGATGGTCTCGTTTTCGAGCAGCATGCTCCCGAGCACGCCGCGCTCGGCTTCGAGGTTGTGCGGAGGCTGTTTGTCGAACAGTTCGCTGACGGTGGTGATCATGCTCATGCGAATATCCTGGGGGAGATGATCCGTCACTCATGAGGTGAGTGACTGCGGAGTGCTATCGAGAAGCCAATCGGGGTCACTTTAACGAGCCGATCACGAAAAAAACAGAGCACCTCTTGATTGTCCAGAGATGCTCTGCGATTGGCTACAATGTGACCGATTTTCGGCGAGAAATCAGGCGTGTGTTCCCGCGGTGGGGACCACCCAGACCTTAACTTCCGTTTTGACTTCAGGATGCAACTCGAGTTTGACGGTATACATACCGAGCTCTTTGAGTGGGCCATCCAGGCGGACATGTTCGGCGTCGATAGCGAAACCGGCGGCGATCAGCGACTTGCTGATGTCGTGGGCCAAGATCGAACCGTACAAATGACCTTCTTTGTTGGCATTCGCCTCGATCGTCACGCTGTACTTGCTGATGGCGACCGCCTGATCGCGGACTAGCTTCAGCCGTTCGGCCTGAACTTCCAACTGACGCATTTTGTAACGCTCGACCATTTTCTTGTTGGTTTCGGTTGCGACGGTGGCGAGTCCCTGCGGCAGCAGATAATTGCGGGCAAACCCTTTGCGGACGCGGACGATCTCCCCTTGTTCCCCGACTTGCGGGATATTTTCTGCGAGAAGGACTTCGATGGTTTTCCGGCTGACTCCCATCTGATTGGCTGCACTGGATTGAGACATCGTACTCGCTCGACTTTCTGCTGAATATTCTCGTTCATCCGCCGCGTTCATCTTCGGAAGCGGCGACACTTATTGATTGGCATTCCATATTCGGCGGGACGGCTTAAAAAGGGACTTCGTCCTGCGGGGGTTCGCTACCGGGATCGTAGGAATCGGTGGGGCCGTCGTAGGTCGCCGCCGATGAATCTGCGGGTCGTCCGGCACCGCCGCCGGTGCCTCCCGCACGTCCGCCCCCGTCACTTTTTCCGCCGACCATCGTCATGCTTTCGCAGACGACTTTGAGCTTATTTCGTTTTTGACCGGTCTCTTTATCGTCCCATTGATCGAGATGCAATCGCCCTTCGATCAATACCGAACGTCCTTTGGCGAGATATTCGCCGGCGATTTCCGCCTGCCGACCCCAGAGCGTCACGTCGACAAAGGTCGTTTCTTCTTTTTTTGAATTGGATTGCTTGTCGAACCATTGACGGCTGACGGCGAGGCCGAGTTCGGCGACCGCCGTGCCACTGGGG
>JBJXGP010000523.1:0-4427 GCA_046160425.1 Planctomycetaceae bacterium | reverse complement strand
CCGGCTCCACATCGTTCGGGGAACGACGCCGAACATCGTCCCGCCGTCGATGACGAAGCGTCCTCCGGAGATCGTCGAAAGTTGAAAGTTGCCGATCTGCTGCATTGTGATTCCCTCGTTCCCAAGCTCCCGCTTGGGAACGCACGTCTTCGAGAGCTTCTGCTTCGCGATATGTCATTCATCGTTTAAGCACACTCGACGCGCTCCGCTAGCGCGTCGCGGCTAACCGAAAGACGCTCTCGCTCTCAATCTGCTGCATTGTATTACGCCATCTTGGTCTGTGCGACGTCACCCAGGCCGAGTTCTTCAATCATCGTTTCGCGGATTTTGTACTTCTGGATCTTACCGGTCACCGTCTGCGGGAACGAGTCCACGAATCGGAGATAGCGGGGAATCTTGTAATGCGCAAGTTTACCCCGGCAATATTCGCGGAGTTCCTCGTCGGTCAATGACATTTCCGCTTTCAATTTGATCCATCCGGCGATCTCCTCGACATACTTGTGATCGGGGACGCCGACGATCGCGACATCTTGTATCGCCGGATGTCCCAGCAGAAACTCTTCGATTTCGCGCGGATAGACATTTTCCCCGCCGCGGCAGATCATGTCCTTGATGCGTCCGGTGATCTTGTAATAACCGTTCGGCAGGCGGAGCGCCAGATCGCCCGAATGCAGCCAGCCGTCGGCGTCGATGGCCAGGGCCGTCGCCTCGGGCATGTTGTAATATCCGACCATCACCCCGTGACCGAACGTGCAGAGTTCACCTTGTTGATTGTCGCCGAGAATTTCTCCGGTCGCGGGATCAACGAGTTTGACCAGGAGGTCGGGGAGCGGGCGGCCGACGGTTGTCACGCGAAGCTCGATCGGATCGTCGGTTCGCGTCTGCGTAATGACGGGCGAGGCTTCGGTCAATCCGTAGGCGATGGTGATTTCGCGTGCCCCCATCTCTTCGACCACTCTCTTCATGATCTCAATGGGGCAGGGGCTTCCCGCCATGATCCCGGTCCGCAGCGACGTCATGTTCGATCCTGCAAACGACGGATGATTCAGCATGGCGATGAACATCGTCGGCACGCCGTAGATCACGGTCGCCCGTTCGACGGAAATGCATCTGAGCGTCGCCTCGGCGTCGAAGTATTCGGCGGGGATCATCAACGTCGCCCCGGAGATCGCCGCACACAGAACCCCCAGCACGCAACCGAAGCAGTGATAAAACGGGACGGGGACGCACATCCGATCGGCGGTCGTCAGTTTCTGGCAGTCGGCGATCCAGTACGCATTGAGCAACAGATTGCGGTGCGTCAACATCGCTCCCTTCGGGAATCCGGTCGTCCCCGACGTGTATTGAATGTTGATCGGATCACTCGGCTTGCATGCGGCCTCGCGCTCGGCGAGTTGTTCGGCTGAAGTAGCGAGTCCCCAGTCGAGAAAATCGCGCCAGCCGATCATGCCGGCGAGCGGCTTCCCTTTCATCACCACGACATGACGCAATCGGGGATATTCTGCCGATTGAAGCCCGGCGGGTATTCGCGGTATGACCGAGACATTCTCGCCCATCGGCGAAGACAAGGCGGGAACGCATTCGGTGATCATGTCGAGGTAGTTCGACTTGCGAAATTTGTCGATTAGAAAGAGAGCGACCGCGTCGGACTGCTTGAGGACATAACTCAATTCGGACGTGCGATACGCGGGATTAATCGTCACCATCACCGCGCCGATGCGAGCGGTCGCGAACTGCAAGAGCGCCCATTCGGGCCAGTTGGTCCCCCAGATGGCGACGTGTTCCCCCCGCGCGATGCCCAGTGCGATCAAACCGCGTGCGACGCGATCGACTTCGTCATCGAACTGCCGATAGTTCAGCCGATACGCTGCTTCAGGAAAGACGAGCGCTTCTTGCCCGGGGTACACCTCGGCAGTTTTTCGCAACATCTGGCCGATGGTGATGCCATCGACCCACGGTATCGGTTTGGTCATGATACGGCTCCACTTGATTCAACGTCAAAAACTGGTTACCGCATGTCGACAAGGATTCTATCTGAATTTTACGTCATCGATAACGTTCAGGGGCCGATACTTTCCGATTGGCGTTCATTTTTCACCACCGGCAACTTGAAACAAACCGCGTCGCGGTCGTTGCGGACCATGAGATACGGGCCTGCCAATGCCGGGTGATTCCATGTCCGGCCATCAAGAGCAGGGATGCGGGCCAGTTCGCGAAACTCATGCGGATCGGCGGCGACCAGCACGACGTCCCCTTTTTCGGCCTGAATCAGCAGCACGTCGCCGACCAGGATCAGTTGACCGTATCCATAACGTCCCTGCTTCCAGCGCCGTTCGCCCGTGCGGATATCGATGCAGGTCAGGATCGCTTCATCCATGCCGTAGACAAATCCGTTCGACAGCACGACGCTGGAAAACTTCGCCTTGAGGTTGCGGTTTTGCCACTGCGGTTTCACGAGCCATCGGTTTTTAGTCGACGTCAATTCGAGCAATGCACAACCCTGGCCGTAACCGGACGAGAGGAAGATGCGATCGGGCTGATCGCCGGTCCCCGGAAACGGAATCGGCTGACAAACGTTGTTTCGTTCCTGGGGTTGGCTGATCCATTCGTAATCCCACATCGTCTCACCGGTGTGCGGGTCGTGACCCGACAATCCCGCCGCGTGAAAGATCACGATCTGTTCGCCGTGGCGAAACAATGCCCGCTGCGGCGAGCTATACGATGCGTCCGCGTCTCCGCCGTGCCACAAAATGTTTCCGGTTTTTGCATCGTAACTCGTCAACGTGGAATTGTTACCGCCGGGACTGACGATCACCTGCTCGCCGACGATCATCGGCGAACCGGCCATGCCGAAGATGCGATTCTCGACGCCGGCGTCGTGCAGAATGTTTCTCGACCACAGACGTTTTCCGTCGGCGATGTCGAGACAATTCAGGATGCCGGTCGCTCCGAGGGCATACACGCGGCCTTCGTGAATGCAGGGAGTGGCGCGGGGCCCTTCTCCCCCCGTCACTTCGCGGAAATGCGCCGGATCGCGATGCGTCCAGTGCTCGGTCCCGGTGAGCACGTCGTAACACGAGACCGCTTCGTCATCGTCCTGCTGCTCTTGCGTGACGGCGTTGTTGCCGATGATGGCGAACGAAGACCAACCGGCACCGAGCGGACGCCTCCAGAGCAGTTCTGGTGGGTTCGTCACCCAATCGGTATCGAGCGTCACTCCCTGCACGACGCCCGTGCGATCGGCTCCGCGAAAACCAGGGTATGCGATGTCCGGTCGAGTCTCGTCAAGCGGTTGATGCGTGATGTCGCTCGCGTTTCCCCATGAAGGTTTAACGACCGTCGCCTGTTTGTCTCGCAGTGAAAAATGATGCGATGAAAAATCGTACCGCCAGGCGATCATCGGTCGGCCGTCGCCGTAGTAACCTTCGACGTGAATCAGCATCCACAGCAATGTCTTGAACAGACAGAATATGCAGATTGCACGGACCTTATTCAGCGGTCGCCAGGGGGCAATTGCGATGATCCACAAGACGAGCAGCAGTTCGAATCCCGCCCACACATAAACGATTTCACGCGACGGCTTGTACGACAGCACAACCCAGCCGTTGCTGAATGCCGCGAGACTTAGGCTGCCGCCCAGCACAATCAAAGAGACGCTCAACCAGCACCACAGTTGACCGGATGAGGCTCGTGCGGAATTCATGATGCGATCGGTCGTTGACATGTTGGTTGTGAACGGCGAATGGTGATCTTCGAGAGATCGAAGCGTAATGGTTGCCATTATAACAAAGTCATTGCATGGCTCGCGATGCTCATTTGGGCGAGGAGATCGCGTGGGAGTGTGCCGTGTTTATAGCCGCTGGAAGAAGACCGGGTGGATAAACCACCCGGCTCAGGGAACTTCATTCAACCTCGCCCCCTTGCGGGAGAGGTGACGACGCGGGGAAACAATTGACCCATTAAGAATTGCAACTCTTGCATTTTGAAGAAATCGGCGGGAATTCGGAGCGAGAATCACGTTGACCTGTTTTCGGGAATCGCCGTATAATCCGCCCCCTTTTATAGGGGAATATTCCGCGCAAAACCCGTCGCGACCGCTGCCGGCCCGTGCGAAGGGTTCGTCCCGCGGACATTTTTCCCGCGTAGAAGCTGAATTTGGCGTTACGGAAAACGAGGGTAACAGTTTGATTCTTCGCGGATTAGTCTGGATTTCGCTGCTCGGCTTGTGTGCCGGGTGTGAGTCCTTTTCATCCGCGAAGGTCGAGAACCCGGTTCTAGGCCCCGCGCCGCCCCGCGTCAGTCATGCCGATGAACTCAAGCAGAACCCGTATCGCATCGCCGACCGTTCGTCTTCAATCGTTCGAGCGTCGACTCAAGCAGACGCCGAACCCGAGTTCGAGTCGCAAGATGGCTCAATCGAACAGGTT
>JBJXGP010000522.1:0-11144 GCA_046160425.1 Planctomycetaceae bacterium | reverse complement strand
CCGAGAAACGTCGTGCCGATCGCCCCGGTCATTTCGATGAGCAGTTCCTGGCGGTTGCGTTCGAGGTTCTGATTTCCCGAATTCGTGCGGAATGGCCCCATCCGATTGAAACCGAGAGCTGGCAACGCCTCGTATGGAACCGGTTCGAGTTCATCCGCGGCCAGTTGCTCCGCGACAAAGCGATCGTAGGGCTTGTCGTCATTGATCGCCGAGATGACGTAATCGCGATATCGCCAGGCCTCTTGACGCAGTCCGTCGGCGGCGAAACCATCGGTATCGGCATAACGGACGAGGTCGAGCCAATGCTGGGCCATTCGCTCGCCGTAGTGCGGACTATTCAGCAATCGATCGACCAATTTCTCACGCGCGGTGAGCGAGTCATCGTTGTTGAATTCATCGAGTTCTTCAAGCGTTGGCGGCAATCCGGTCAGATCGTATGTCACTCGCCGCAACCAGACGTCACGTTCGGCGAGCGGCGAAAACGAAAGATTCTTTGTTTCGAGTTTTGCCAGTAACCAGGCGTCGATCGGCTGCCAGACGTCATCGCGATGTTCGACAGACGGAATCGGCAACTGGCTCAACGGCCGATACGGGTAACTCGCGGCAGAGCCTGCAGCGGGAGGTTCCGGCTTCAACACGGGGATCGACGATAACTCTGCCGTGGGAACGAACGAGACGTTCGCGGTCTCCCCCGCATCGAAGATCGGCCAGAGTTCATTGAGTTGAGCGGCATCTTTATCGCTTTGCGTGGAGATCAACTTGAACATGAAGCGTTTGACCGACACCGGCTCGGTGAAGAGATGCGACTGCGGGTCGTCGACGTCCGATTGTTCGCCGGTGTAGATGACTTTCGAAAAATCATCGGGATCATCGGCGGAACCGACGCGGATTTCAAATTTCTTCCCTCGCTGCGCGACGACGGAGCCCTTTCCGAGAAGTTTGATACCGGCGAGTTCCCGTTCGGCCCCGTCGAAGAACTCGAAGACGAATTCGAATGGAGGACCAAGCGTCGTATTTTTCAGCCCCGCCGCCTGCCATTCGGAGTCGGCATCGCCGTCGCTGATCTTTGGAGCCGTGATGCGATCGCCGCCGCCGGGCCCGCGATAATAGACCAGTCGCAGCCAGGGGATGGGGGTTTCGTCGGCGTGGAGTTGGCATTCGCTGAAAGCGATCAATGTCACCAGCCCCGCACAGACCAGAACCGCCATCCATAGGGATGACCGTGATCCAAGCGATCGCACCTCATGCATCAGCGCACTTGCGCGTCGTTTCGGCTGTCGATCGATAGTTTCGTTCCTGCCTGTCGTCACGTTCGATCCTCAACGATTGGTTCCTGTCCTCGCCGCACGCCGATACGCTTGTAGAGTTGGATTCCTCATATTACTCGCAAGACGGGGGATGTTCGAGACCAAAGGGAAGCCGGTTCGCGGCTGGGTCCGATATTCACTTCAATACCCAAGCGAATTGACGGAAGTTTTTTGTACAGATAGCATCAACGAGTTTCCAAAGCGGCCGATCGGGTATCATGGAATCGCTTGCAGACCCCGCGAATCACAAAGGATGGAGTTCATGAATAGTTACGAATCATTTCAATGGCTTCTCATGAGATTTGTAACGAGTTTGCTTTGCACTTATGTCGCCACTCGAAAGGGATACAACGTCTCGCTCAGTTTGATTCTCAGTCTTACTTTTGGATTTTTACTGGCTCCTCTCTCAATTCTGATTGCCCTCATCCTGCCTCGCACGGCGGAGGTCAAGAAACAAATGATTGAAGATCAACGCATCGCCGGGGAACTTCGAGAGGCTGCGAAAGAGATGGTCTGTCCTCAATGCGGCTGGGTCACATCCCGGGCGAGCAAGTTCTGCCCTGAATGCTGCTACAAGTTCGTAGCCCACAATCTGGACACACTCGAAGTCGTGCCCGACGCAACACAACCAGCCATCGACTTTCCGGAATTTCAATGACATGGTGTGAATATCATTCTCGCCGTGACATGTAGTATGTGTGGCGAGAAAGTCGTTCCTGACACGGCGAATCGCTGTCCTTCATGTGAAGCATTCATCAGTTAAAGATGGCGCCAGTCTCGCAACAACTACGCCAAGATCCCCTCCAGCACATGCCCATGCACGTCGGTCAGTCGGCGCTGGATACCGTTGTGGTAATACGTGAGCTGGGTGTGATCGATGCCGAACAGATGCAGAATCGTGGCGTGCAGGTCGTAAATCGACGTCGGGTTTTCCGCGGGGAGGTAGCCGAATTCGTCGGATGTACCATAACCGATTCCGGGCTTCAATCCTGCTCCCGCCATCCATGCCGTGAAACAGAGATTGTGATGATCGCGGCCGCGCGTATCGACCCCTTGCGTGAACGGCGTCCGGCCGAATTCGGACGACCATAAAACGAGCGTGTCGTCGAACAGGCCTCGCTGCTTCAAATCCTTGATGAGCGCAGCACACGGCTGATCGAGCAACTTCGCCTGTTCGGGATGGTTCGTATAGACGTCTTCGTGGGCATCCCAGTTGATTCGCGGGTTCCCACCGAGCGACGCCCCGTTGAAGACCTGCACGAAGCGGACTCCCCGTTCGATCATGCGGCGGGCGAGCAGAAAGTTTTTCGCGGCGGGAGCGATGTCGGGGTTGTTCATCCCGTACATCTCGAGCGTCGATTCGGTTTCATCCTTGAAATCGAACAGATCGGGAATGCTCAACTGCATGCGGGCCGCCATCTCGTAAGTATTGATTCTCGCACGCAGGCTACTCTCTTCGGCATACTCATCCGCGAATCGGCGATTGAGATCGGCGAGGACCGACAAACTCTGTTGCCGTGCGCGCGAATCGATCGTCGAGGGAGTCAGCAGATTGGGAATCGGTTCGGTTGCCGACGTGCTGAACGCGGTCCCCTGATGCTCGGCGGGGAGAAAGCCTTGGCTCCAGTTGTTCGATCCGCCGTTGGGGAGTCCGCGATGATCGGGGAGAATGACGAACGTCGGCAATTCCTGGTTTTCGGTCCCTAAACCATACGACAACCACGACCCCATGCTCGGGTATCCGTTTCGCGTGAAGCCGGAGTGCATCTGAAAACAGGCGGGCGTATGCGATGAACTCTTGCTGGTGAGCGTATACAAGAACGTCAGGTCATCGACGCAATTCGCCAGATGCGGCAACAGATCGCTGACCCACAATCCGCTTTTGCCGCGTTGCTTGAATTCCCACAGGTTCTGCAACAGGTTCCCCGGCTTGCCGAAGAACGGATCGAGATCCCCCTTCCCCGTGAGCGGCTTGCCGTTCTGTTTGACCAACGCCGGTTTATAGTCGAACGTATCGACGTGACTGACGCCGCCGGGTGAGAAAATGTGAATCGCCCGCTTCGCCTTCGGTTGAGCGAGAGACGCGTATGCTCCTCGGGAGACCTTCGTTACAGCCGGTTCTTCCGCGAGCAGCCCTTGTTCGTCGAGCAGCCAGGCGAGGGCAATGCCCCCCAGTCCGACCGCCGAGTTCCCCAGCAGATCACGCCGATTCATGGTTAATGGTTTTTCCATCGAACGCATTACCTCACATACAAAAACTCGCTCGTGTTGAGCAAGACCCAGCAGAAATTCGACAGACCATGCTGTTCGACCAATCGCACGAATGCGGGCAACTCGTGCGCTGTCGGTTCGCGTCCTAATGTCAGTTGCACGCCGCGCGTGACGTGAGCCGCGACCGTATTTTCTTGACCGGATTCCCGTTGAATTCGTTCCGCCAGTCGATCGGCTTGCCGCAACACGAACGCATCGTTCATCAAGGCGAGTGCCTGTAATGTGGTCGTCGTCGCACGCCGTTGCGGCATGGCTAAAGAGGGGGCAGGGCAGTCGAACGCTTCCAGAAACGGACTCTTCCCCGTGTTGACCTGCATGCGGTAAATCGAACGGCGATTGAATTCCGGCTCTGCCGAATCGAAGATCTGATAAAAATTGGTCAACAGCTTCGTGACCGTGAAGGGACGAAAACTCGCTCCTCCAATGTGTTGATTCAATTCGCCGCTCGAACCGAGCATCGCGTCCCGCACGATTTCCGCTTCCAGCCGACGCGGGGCATACCGCCAGTACAAACGATTGTCGGCATCAACGGAGAGTCCCGTTTCATTGCCTGCCGATGTCTGACGATACGTCGCCGAAAGGACAATCAATCGCTGGAGATGTTTCAAACTCCATTCTGCATCGAGCAATTCCGTCGCGAGATAATCGAGCAGTTCGGGATGCGACGGCTGGCCGCTCTGAAATCCGAAATCGCTCGAATTCTCGATGAGTCCCGTTCCGAAATGATATTGCCATAAGCGATTGACGATCACGCGGGGGGTCAGCGGATGACGCGGGTCGGTCACCCATTCGGCGAACGCCAGCCGGCGTTCTCCTTCGGGGGTTTCCGAGGTCAGATTCCAATCGTAAGGACCAGATACCGATATGGTGGCCCACGGTTCGCGGTGGATGTAAACCAATTGAACCGCAGTCAAACCGGCGGGCTGTACTTCTTCGCCGGGATGCAGAATGTCGCCGCGCTCGTAGATCACGGTGGCCGGCGGCATTGTGCGGACGCCGATGTACGCCAGCGGTTCGACGTCGGCGTTGATCTGTTGCTGAATCGCGTCGATGTCGGCCTGCAATTGGGCGTTTCGTGTGTCCGACTCCAGACGATCCGCTGCCGCGTTGCGAGATGCATCACGAATGGCATGATCGGCGAATTCATCCAGATGCCACAACGCAACGGTCCGTTCATCCGCGGCGAAGGGTTCACTCGGAATGTCGGAAATCTCCCGTCGCCCGGACGAGATCCGAACTTCATCGATCAGCCCGTCGCAACCGAGGTTGTGCGGTGGAATCGCGCCGATCGAGATATTGCCGATGTCGCCGCTATCGCTCGTTCGTTTCACGTCGATCGATTTCACTTCGCGTCCGTCGACGAACAACTTCACGTGTGATTCGTCGATCTGTGCCGCGACGTGATGCCATTTCCCGTCGGTGATATCGAATCCCGACTTGATCTCCGCCGGGGTAAAACCTGGCATGTACAGACTGAATTCACCGCTGCCGGCATACGTGTAGATTTCCCAATGCCGGTTCGATTCCTTCGCACTGCTGGCGACAAGGATGTTGAACTGCGATTTGGAGAAAACTTTCGCCCAGCATTCGACGGTCAACGGCAAGCGATGCAATTTCGGCTTGCCGGCTGAGGTCAGCGATGCTTTTCTCGCATCCCACGCCGAGCCAAAACGTCCCGCTGTCAGTATACCTTCCTGCGTGCGTACAGTTTCGGGAACGGCGAAATCGAGGGGCCTCTCTTCCTGATGCTCGTCACGGATTTTCTGGCGTTCCGCTAACTCATTTCGCAAAGGACTCAACCGCAACTCCCTCACCGCCGTTTCTTCGGGAGTCAAAATCGAGCGGTCGGCCGGTTTTCCATCTTTCGTGTGTTCGACGCCGTCGAAGATCGCTTTCATGCGGTAATAATCGGCCTGCGATATCGGGTCGAACTTGTGATCGTGGCATCGGCTGCAATTGGCGGTCAACCCGAGAAACGTCTGTGAGACGGCTGCGATCAGTTCATCCATCTGCTCTTCATGCGCCCGCTGTTTCTCCGCCGCGCTCGCTCCCACGTTTTGCACTTCGTCCCACGGACCGGCGACCAGAAAACCGGTCGCGACCAGTTTGTCGCGCGTCACCGGCGTCAGCACATCCCCCGCCAGTTGCTCGACGACAAACTCGTCGTAGGGCTTGTCGGCGTTGAAACTGTCGATGACGTAATCGCGATATCGCCACGCATGCGGACGGAGCGAATCATTTTCGAATCCGTGACTCTCGCCGAAACGGACCACATCAAGCCAATGCCGCCCCCAGCGCTCGCCATAATGAGGCGAAGCGAGCAACCGATCGACCGCGCGTTCATACGCATCGGAAGCATCGTCGGCGAGGAATTCCGCGAGTTCATCGGGTGTCGGGGGAAGACCGATCAGATCGAACGTCACCCGCCGCAGCAGCACGGCCTTGTCGGCCTGGGTTGCGATCTGCATTCCGGAAGATTCCAGTTTCTTCTGAATCCAGGCGTCAATCGGGTTTTGCAATCGCTCGGAGTGCCGAACGTCGGGAAGCGAATGGCGACCGATCGGTTGCAGCGACCACCAGTCGTAACCGGCGCGCAGCACTGTGCTGAATTCGAACGGACTGAGCGTCCGCTCGGCGGGCCAGTTTGCTCCTTGCGAAATCCAGCGTTGGATCTGTTCGATTTCGGCATCGGCGAGTTTGATCCCTGAATCTTTCGGGGGCATCGTTCCCGCGCGCAGTCGCTGCGGAATCAGCGACTTGGCGACATCCCCAGCGACAATCGCCGGGCCAGAATCACCCCCCGCGTGCAAACCGGCGGCGGTGGACAGATCGAGTCCCCCTTTTTTCTCGGAAGCATTGTGACAACCGAGACACGACTTGATGACCAGCGGTGCGATTTCGTCTTCAAAGTCGATCCCGGCATTTTCGCCCGGCTCATCATCGCCGCGGAGGTCTCCCACGCTCAGCAATAACAGACCGAAGGCGATCACGATCAATCGCAGGCAACGCTGTCGGGTAAGTCTTCGCATCGCGACTCTCATAGACTGGTGGCACCATGTTTCTGTTGTCATGGTAATCAATCCCCAGCGATGAGTCACGGCCACGTTCATGAGAAAGAACATTGAGAACACGGATAAACAATCTCGCCAGTATCTGTTCATTGATTGGGCGGAGTCGGTGGCGACGTCTTCTGCGGCGGAATTCCGTCTGGCTCTTGCTCTTCAGCTTCGATTCTTTGGATGGCGTCGGCGACCATCTGCCGCATTTCGGGAGAGGGGTCGTTCGCCATTTTTCGAATTTCAGGAATGGCCGCCTTGGCCAACGGTCCGAGTTGTCCCAGTGCTACGACAAGGTGATATCGAGATTCCCAACTTGGGCTGCTGAGTCCGTCGATCATCACGGCCAATGCTGCAGGGTGCTTTCTCGCCAGCAGACTCATGGCCACTCGAGCGCGTGGTTTGACATTGGGATTCTTGTGTTCCATCAATTCCTTCAACGTTTCGATGGCCGCAGGGCCGATGCCGACAAAAGCCTGGCCGAGTTCGTTGCTCGGCTCAGTCACCATCAATTCCTTAATGCGAGGCAGGGCGGGTTCAGCATGTGTCCCCAGTTTCGATAGCGCGACGACGGCATATTTTCTCACGAACTCATTCTCGTCGTCCAAGGCGGCGATCAAGGCGGGGGCGGCTTCTGCCGGAATGAGGCGATTGATGCCGGCCGCTTCCAGATAGGGTGTCGATTGCTGAATCGGATCGGACTCCGCCCGCCCCATCGATAACGCCTGCACGACGTTCTTGCGAATCTCGACGTCGGGATCGTTGATCGCGGCCAGAAGCACGGGGAGGCCCACATCGGGCGCGACGATGTACAAGCCCGATAGCGCCGATTGTCGAACCCGGTTGTCACTATCCTTGGTTGCCGTTTCCAACTGGGGAACGGCGGTCGAAATATCGATCTGGTTTTGCAGATGTAAGAGGAGCAAGACGTCAAGTGCCGTTTTTCTCCGCAACGGTTCGGGATCGGAAATCGCCGCGATCAGATGTGGAACCGCCGGTGCGCCGATATCGAGGAACGCGTTTGCCAGCGTTTGCAGAGTGAGGACATTTTCGGTGCCGAGTCCCTCGATCATCGCCGGCAGCGCCGCCTCGCCATGCTCGCTTAATTTTTTTGTCGTCTCCGCTAAACTGGCAGAGACCCCTTCCGCCTCGCGCTGGGAATTGATGGGAACGGCACTCAACGACTGGATCCGGGCGACCAGCGATTCGGGATCATCCCCTCCGCAGCCGACGAGACCGAATGCAAGCGTCAGAACATAGAGCCGTTTCATTGTGGAGATCCTTCACATCAATGGCGAGTCTCGACCCATTTCTCTCAAATGCAAATCGAAACCGGGTTGGATTCATCGTATCCGGACTTCACCGGTTGTAGTAGTAGGTTGGGACTGGCTGGCGAAGAAAGTGCCACCCACCGAGCATGAAGCGTTCATTATTATCAGGGAAGATAATGATGAATGGGAAGCTATCACGTTATCGTGTTGAATGATGAATGAGTTGTTAGTTGGCGAGCTAATCATCCAAATCGAAATGTTGAGATAATCTTTCAATGGTAAAACTGCTTGTCAGACGGCACGCAGTATGTTGCAGGGCGAATAATCCCTTCTCCCAATATGCCTCTGTTCTAGGAAGTGCTTTGATCCATTCCACACGCACAAGGTATTCACATAAATCTGGATCATCAGCATTTTCATCCATCTTTGGCGCACTAAGGGGTACCTGTAGAATGGGCGTCATTTCATTGTCCGTTACCTTGAAGTCTTTCACAGGAACGGCAGGCTCTTTCACTACACCTACACCAACATATCCGGTTTTAGGGATATTGACAAAGACACGCGAACCCGGAAACAGCAGCTTTAATGTTTGACTATACCATTTACCTTGTCCACCAGAGACAAAGCCATATTTTCGGCAATCCTCCCAGTTTCTACACTCGCCTTCGCCAAGACTGACATAAAAATCGCGTCCGTTCCACGGTTCACTACCCTTCTTAACTTTAGACTGGCTGACCTTTCTCTCAACTTCTTCGGGATCAATGAGCCATGTTCGAGCTAGATAGTCACGACCATCATCGTGGAAGAAGCTGAAGAATACCGCGTTGATCGGCACGCTATAATTATCCGACAGATAATTGATTATTCGCTCTGTACTCGAATCAAGTTCCGACGCCACTACTATCAACTCGTGATTTTGGTTTATCTGTTCCGGTAAACTCATGCCGAAAGCTTCATCGAAACCTTCTTCCAATTTCTTGCCTTGATTCTTATCAGAATAAATAGCAGCAATTTCCTCGTATGAAAGCGACTGCGCCCAAGAAGCATAATCGAGTAACTGCGCGACAACTTCACGAGGCGTGCGAAACTTTTTGAGTTCAATGATAGTAAGCTTGCCAGATGCATCCATCGCCAGCATGTCTATGAATTTGCCGTATGAAGTAGATACTTGCCGACCAATAAGCATCAACTGCGAAGAAAGAATGGACAAGTCTTTTACAATCGCATCCTCAAGCATCATTTCGGAATTAATGGCAGATTTAGAAACCTTTTCAGGTTTTGCGCCCAGTCGCCAGATTCCAACTTCGATAGGCATATATAATCTCCAATTGAAGATGTGATTTGTAACACACCGATTATATTACTCTAGAAACAAGATCCATCTATTGCTGTCTATTCAGAATCATTCCAAATAATGTGCGCACGTTATTCGGAATCCAAAATGCTGAAATCAGCCAAGCTGCCAACACCTCGGCCTTATCCCATTAGAAACCGGCAGGTGACATTTGTCAATTCTGTTCGTTTCTCAGGACTCCCGGCAGCGGCTCCGCGGCTTGCGGAACCGGTTGACGAAAATCTTCGCCGACGAGTTGGGCGAGCGTGGCGGCGATTTGGCTTTGGGTCACTTCGATTTTTTCGCGCACGCCGAGAACAGGCGTCTTTGGCCCCATGACCGCCATCCAGATGAACTCCGCACCGGGGACATCCTTGCCGTGATTCGTCCAGTCGCCGAGCGTTTCCCCTCGGCCGTGGTCGGTCGAAATCACCAGCGACGTTTTTCCCTGATATTCGGGAAGGCTTTGAATCAACTCCCAGAGTTCTTTGATCTGACGGTCGGCTTTGTGGGCGGCGTGCAGATACAGATCGTAGCGGCGTTCGTGTCCCCATTCGTCGGTTTCGCCAAGCCCCAGGTATATCACGCGGGGGCGATGCTTGAGCAGATGCTCGCGAGCCAGTTCGACGGCGAAGAGATCGAGCTGGTTGGTAGGCCAGAGCACCAGCGCATTGGCGATCTCGTGATTGAGCGATTGCTGCCGAGGGGTCAACGGCTCATCGACGATCGGTCCGGTCCCAGCATGCACGAAGATGCCGCTTCGCTCCCGATTCAAGATGAAGGGAAAGACGTCCCACGTGGCGATCGCCGCGACTTTCCCTTTGAACGCTTCGCGCGAATTCAGAAATTCGAGCACGTTCACATTGGGATTGGGAAACTTGTCGTTCGAATCGATCCGCGGGTCGGCGAAACCGACGAACATCTCGCTATAACCGGGATAGGAGAATTTGTGCCCGTTCGTCAATTTGGCGATGCACTCGCGCGACGGATCGCCGAAAATTTGACCGTTTTTAACGATCGTCTGCCAGAGGAAGGGCATCAATACTTCACGACGCTCTTCCGGAGTTTGTCGCCAGAATCGCTCACGCAGGGCGCCCACGTCGCGAACTCCCGCATCTTTGGCGATGAAGCGTTCTTCCGCACCGGAGAACAATTCCTGCCAGCGAAAGCCGTCGAGCGTCACGTAGATGACGTTCTCTTGCGCCGATGCGGAACGAGCGATAGTCACCACAAACAACAGGATGGCAGAGATGACGATGCGCAAATCACGACATCGACCCCAGAATTGCAATATGAACATGCCGTTCCTCTCAGCCCATTGAAAAATGGGTGGCACTGCTGGCTTGCCCAGCAGTGAGGCGGTAGTTTATCAAAAAACACGGGCGGACGAGCCGCCCGTGGCACCCGCAGGTTTACCATTAATCGTAATTTCAACACGCCGTTACGCCAGAAGTTTCGGGACGAGATTTCCTGCGACTCCGGTCAGGCGGGCTTCGAGTCCCTGATGTTTGAACGTCAGTTTCGTGTGGTCGAAGCCCAGGCAATGCATCATCGTCGCCTGCAAGTCGTGGACGTGGATTCGATCTTCGACCGCATGATAACCGATTTCATCGGTCTTCCCGACGACCTGACCACCCTTGATACCGCCGCCGGCGAGCAGGACGCTGAACGCATACGGATGGTGATCGCGCCCCAGCGCCTTGGGGTTCACGCCGCGGCGAACTTCGTTCATCGGCGTGCGGCCGAATTCTCCGCCCCAGATGACCAGCGTATCTTCCAGCAACCCGCGCTGCTTCAGGTCGTGGATCAAGCCCGCGGCGGGAAGATCGGTCATCGACGTGTTGACGCCGAGGTAATGTTCGAGGTTGGCGTGGTCGTCCCACGTCGAATGATAGAGTTGGACGAA
>JBJXGP010000521.1:0-15685 GCA_046160425.1 Planctomycetaceae bacterium | reverse complement strand
CTCGGACTCGCAGGTTGGACCATCTATATCGATGCCAATCTCAACGGCAACTTCGACGCCGGCGAAGTCAGCACCGTCACCGACATCAACGGCAACTACACTTTCGGCGATCTCGCAGCGGGTACTTACCGCATCCGGGAAGTGACGCAGATCGACTTCACGCAGACGTCCGTCAATCCCCTCGACATCATCGTCACCAGCGGAGTGGATATCAGCGGCATCCTGTTCGGCAACTTCCAGTTGATCGACCTCGCCGGCCTGAAGTTCAACGACCTCAACGGCGACGGCATTCAGCAGTTGGGAGAACTGGGACTCGCCGGTTGGACCATCTACATCGATGCCAACCTCAACGGCAGCTTCGACGCCGGTGAAGTCAGCACCGTCACCGACATCAATGGCAACTACACTTTCGGAGATCTCGCAGCGGGAACGTACCGCATCCGGGAAGTGGCGCAAGTCGACTTCACGCAGACGTCGGTCAATCCCCTCGACATCACCGTCACCAGCGGAGTGGATATCAGCGGCATCGCGTTCGGCAACTTCCAGTTGATCGACATTATCAACAGCATCAGCGGTACGAAATTCAATGACATCAACGGCAGCGGCACGCGGCAGGCAGGTGAACTGGGACTCGCCGGCTGGACGATCTTCATCGACGCCAATCTCAACGGCAGCTTTGATCCGGGTGAAGTCAGCACCGTCACCGACGTCAACGGTAACTACACTTTCGGCAACCTGGCTCCGGGAACTTACCGGGTGTTGGAAGTCGGACAGGTGGATTACGTGCAAATGACGGATAATCCCGCCGATATCGTCGTCACGACCAACAGCGGCATGATAACGGGTGTCCTCTTCGGAAACATTCCCGTCGTCAATCTGGTTGACATCAACAAGCTCCTGCTGATTGGCTCAAACTTGGAAAACCTGCTGAACGGCACGTTTGCACGACAGGCCAATTTTGTAGCAGGCCTCTATCAGACATTGCTCGGCCGCGCTCCCGACATTGACGGTCTAAAGTATTACCTCCGGTTGTTTCTGGCGGGATACAACGAGCAGCAGGTCACGGAGATCTTTGAGGCCGATTTCAACGTGACCTCAATGATGACGCTCATGGCTGTAAGCATTCCTCCCATTGTCGACGTCGAGGGACGTTTTTTGGAAGTCTTCGGAACCACCGGCAACGATGAAATCTCGCTGACGCTCGGTTCGCTTTATTATATTCAAGTGAACGGCGAACTGCTCATCATCAACCCGGCCAGCGTCGATGAGATCAATGTGCATGGACTTTCGGGAGACGACATCCTGCATGTCATCGGAACGTCTGGAAACGACACGGTCACGATGGGGCCGGGAACGCTCGAACTCATTGCCGCGAATATCACCGTGAACGCCAACAGCTTCTCGTCCATCGATGTGAAGACGGGGGGCGGTCAGGACTTGGCCTCCCTGTTCGATTCGGCCGGTAATGACACGTTTACGTCGTCGTCCACAAGTGCCAGACTCCAAGGTGATGGCTACTCAAATCAGGCGGATGGGTTCCGCAGAGTCTACGCCTATTCGTATGCCGGCGGATTCGACATTGCTCAAATGAATGATTCCAGCGGCAACGACAATTTTGTAGGGCAACAAGCGAGAAGCTGGATGACCGGCACCGGGTATTACAACTCGGCGTCGCGGTTCGAGCGGGTCAATGCTCTTGTCACGACCGGATTCGATGTCTCCATGATGTGGGATTCAGCGGGGGATGACTTGTTCCAGGCGAATGACGTCATGGGAATGCTCTCCGGGGTTGGCTTCGATAACAGGGGGCAAAACTTCGACCGCGTTTATGGATATGCATACGGCGGCGGCTCGGATACAGCCAATCTGTTTGATTCCAGCGGCAATGACCGATTCGTCGGCAAAGAAGCCCGCAGCATCATTTACAGCAACAACTATTACGCCTCGGCTTCGCGATTTGACAAAGTGAATGCATTCGCCATCAACGGCGGTGTCGATCGGGCCGATCTCAACGGCACATCAGGAAACGATGCGCTCGTCACCAGCCGCGATAATTCGAGGATGTCGAGCAGCACCTATTTCTACGATGTGTCATTCTTCGACACGGTCAACGCCTATGCTGGACTGGGGGGCGCGGATACCACAACTATTATGGATTCCAGCGGAAATGACTTCTTCCTCAATACCCCCGCTTCAAGTTATATGACGTGGGAAAACAGTCAAAAGGCCTCTGTATTTAATTTCAATGCGGTCGATGCAAATGCTCTGCTTGGTGGAAACGATACCGCCGAATATCAAAGCTTGGCGAACCTGGATGAAGTCTTCGGACTCGACGACCTGGCTTCGGTGATTCGCACCGCAGGCAAGTCGTCCAATGCCACAGGCTTCGATACCGTGCTGGCCCAATCGCTGTCGGCTACCGGACCGGGTACCGACCTGACATCGCTCGATTACGCCTTCACGAAAACCGGACTGTGGAGCTAAGAAACCCTAACAAAACCGGTTGTGCTTGTCAAAAATGCCTGAATTATCGCAGAAAATTATGTCGCACAGAGGTTTTGTTAGCTGTTATAAGTCAATCGTCGAATGAACTTGTCCCGCAACATCAGCCGATTGCTGCCGGTCAACGCGAAACAGCCAGGTCAGGCCGCAATTCGGGGACTGACCTGGCCGATCACGAAGTGATTTTCGTCACCACCGGAATTCAAAATTGATAATTGGTGGTGATTCGTTTGTGTCGCGGGAACGAGCACGGAATTGCTCTGCTCAGCATACCGTCCGTACCAGGCCGAATTACCGGCGAAACTCCACGCCGACGTTGATTCCCTGTGCCCAGAGATCCGTATCGCGGAACATCGGTGCCGGCCGCGCCGGTCCCACCAGCACTCCCGGCCCGCCAGGGGTCGGCAGTTGCGTCGGGTTGATGACGTAATCGATCTGATCGGCCGGCCGCACCACGCTGTTCCAGTACAAAAATGAGTAACCCGCGAAGACTCTCACGTTATCGTTCACCTGACGCCCGACGTTGAAACCGATTTCGGGGACCACGCCGAACACATCCCGGCTGCGCGTTCCCATGTTCGTCGGCAACGCCAGCAAGCCACCTGGTTGTTGAACCGTCGGGCCGGGGGGGATGGTGAAGTCCGTCGACCCGCTGATTCGAACCACCTGGTGAGTGGTGCCGAGGGCAACTTTGCCCGTCACGTTCACAAACCACTGATCGCGCCACCATTCGCCGCGAGCACCGATCTGGCCACCATAGAAGTTGTTACTGGTGGCAAAGCGATCGATGATCGTGATCGTCGTGCCGGGCACGATCGGAAACGGTGCCCCGGGGAGAAACGTGATGTTTTCGGCAATGGTCAGACTTTCATTGAGCCCGAGATAGCGGAAGCCGCCGATCAAGTCCAGTCGGTAGCTCCGATAGCCCGATGCATCGCAGCAATGTGCCTCGCCACTTTCGCCCCCACTGCATTCCTTTTGGGAGCAATCGGTCTCACAGCAAGGGGTTTCACAGCAACACAAGTTGCGAAGAAAATTCACTTCAGCGCCCTGGAACATGCTCCCCGAAGAAATCCCGATCGACCCGCCAGAGATTCCGGGGACCGCCACCCCTTGGCTATCCTGCAGGCCGGTGATCGCATTGAAGAATGGCCGAGACAGAGGCAGCGATCCCGGTGCGCCGGAGGAACTCACATTGAAGTTTTCGTTGCCTCGGAGGAAGAAATAGCTGGCTTCGATACCTGTTCGCCCATCGTCGAGCCAGGTTCCGGCCGTGAAGCGTCCACCGACGCGCCAATCGGAATCGTGTTGGCCGCCAAACAGCACGGCTGTTCCTGGGCCGATCGTTCCCGTCGACGCTAATGCCGGGACATCCGCTGGTTTGATCGACCAGAGTAAGGCCTCGGCACTGATCCAGTATCCGTTTCGACCACCTGAGTTGGTAGAATTGTCGGCAATCCACGCGGGTTCAGAATTCTCTGACAACGAATCCGGCGGGATCACGGGATCGTCCGCCTTCACTTTGGATGACGTTCGAATCAACGGGGGTATCGATGACGAAGTATCTTGAGACCAAGCCGATGCGACGCTTGCGACAAGTATTGTCACCGCAGTGAGAATTCCGTTTCTCATGTGCAGGTTCCTGTGCAGAATTGGTGGTATTTTGATCGTTATCAACTAACGATATTTGTAATGCTGAACGGTCATTCTGCCCAACAGTGTTGAACACGTGGATTTTCACTGAACGCAAGAATAACTTAATCTAATCATCGGCCAGAGTTTCTCCAAAATAGAGCATTTTGTATGTCAAATACGGCATTCTCATTATTCCCCCTATTTCCACATTGCGGTGCCTTGACAGAAATGTCCGCACGACCGGGAAAGAGCGAACTCCCTCACTTCGATTCAAGAGGGCACGCCTGCATCGCCTGCCTTTGATGTAGGGAGCAGGGCAGGCAGGGAATCGCTCGTCATTGGGTAGCACTGGCAGCTTGTCCGCCAGTATGAGATAACAGACAACCTGAAAATACGGGCGGACAAGCCGCCGTGCCATCGACGATCTTTCCGCCAACGTTGCGGCAGGAACTATACGATACCCGCTGGTATGACGACCACATTGCACAAAAACGAGCATCGTTCACTGAAGCGGGAAGTTGGCGTATTCGGTGCGACGATGATGGGTCTCGGCTCGATCATTGGGACGGGGATCTTTGTCAGCATCAGTATCGCGGCGGGGTCTGCCGGCCCAGCGGTTGTGTTGGCCATCGCCGTCGCCGCACTGGTCGCCTCATGCAATGGACTCAGCAGTGCTCAACTTGCCGCCAATCATCCGGTCAGCGGCGGCACATACGAATATGGTTATCGCTGGTTGCATCCGAGCCTCGGTTTCACTGCCGGATGGATGTTCCT
Source organism: Planctomycetaceae bacterium (assembly GCA_046160425.1). Classification (GTDB taxonomy): domain Bacteria; phylum Planctomycetota; class Planctomycetia; order Planctomycetales; family Planctomycetaceae; genus JAQCEJ01. The sequence goes on along the minus strand of JBJXGP010000521.1, from coordinate 10,774 downwards.
CTGCGCCAAATCTGCGTCGGCAGCGACTGCGGCACTGGGCTTCTCCGGGTACATTCTTCATGCGTTCGGGCAGAACTCGGCAAGATGGATGGTTCCTCTGGCTTTGTCCGTCGTCGTATCGCTGACGGCGTTGGTCTTGGGTGGAATCCGACGCTCCAACAGGTCCAACATGATTGTCGTCTCTCTGACGCTTTTTTCGCTGATTGTGTTTGTGCTGGCTGGACTGCCAACTGCAATCGCTTCAGGTATGACGAATCTGACTCCGTTTTTCAGCCCCGCAGTCGGCAACCTAAATCCGGCGACTGGTTTTCTACAGTCCTGTGCCCTGATGTTCGTCGCCTACGCGGGCTACGGGCGGATAGCCACCTTGGCCGAGGAAGTCCACTCGCCACGCCGAACGATTCCACTGGCGATCATTTTGACGTTGCTGGTGTCGATGTTGTTGTATCTGGCGGTGGGATGGATCGGAGTGGCCTCCGTGGGGGCCGAGACGTTTGCCGCGGCTGGGACTCAGACGGCCGCTCCACTTGAAATTGTATCCCGCCGATTCCAGGTTCCCGGTACCCCGTTGATTGTGGCGACAGGGGCCGTCACCGCCATGCTGGGTGTGCTGTTGAATTTAATATTGGGCCTTTCTCGCGTCGTGCTGGCGATGGGACGGCGGCGCGATATCCCTTCGGTGTTCGCGCAAATCAGGGGAGAGGCCGCCACACCCGCTTCGGCTGTCATCCTCGTCGGGTTGTTCATTGCAGGACTGGTGATGATCGGCGACGTGAAATCGACCTGGTCATTCAGCGCGTTTGCAGTATTAATCTATTACGCCATCACAAATCTCGCTGCGATTCGATTGAAAGAAGAGGAGCGGCTCTATCCCCGACTTATTCCCTGGCTGGGCCTCGCTTCTTGCTTATTCCTGGCTTTCTGGGTCGAGCCGTTGATCTGGATGATCGGTCTGGGGTTGATCGCCGTCGGGCTGGTCTGGCATGAGTTGTCAAGACGAGCGATCCATCCGAGAAGCGACACTTGACTGCCTTTCAAGGGAAAACGTTCTCAACGGTGAAATCCCCGCGGTTGTTACCGCCGTAATGCAATCGACGTAAATCTCTTTAAGGTAAATAATTGCGTCCTGAGGAACGGCATTCACCTTGACGTTATTGTTAGAGAATGATACGTTCCCGCTCAATTCTTGCCTAAAGTTCTACCCACTCATTTTCCTATCTCCCCTTCGAGCGGCATCACTTCGCGACACGCCGAAGTCGAAACGCCCATCCCATTTTTTGAGAAGAGCACATGTACGCAAACGCTCATTGCATCACTCGCAGTCCGAGTATCTATCTCTCCCAGTTGGGACTTTTACTCGTGCTCTCGGCGGGAGTAACCTTTTCGCTTTCCGCATTCGATGGTCCGCCTTCTACAAACGAAACCATGCTGCTTCTCAAGAGCGGCCGAATTGTGCAAGGCCGTCTCAAGCAGGTCGCGGGGGGATATATGCTGCTGAAAAAAAATGGAGACGTCCTCATTCCCTTCGACATCGTGCAATTCGAAGCGGAATCATTGAACAACGCCTACGTCAAGCAGGCGCGAGCGCTGCATCCCGAAGAAAGAACGGCGTCGACGCATCTGCAATTGGCGAAGTGGTGCCTTGCGTATCAGCTCTACGATGAAGCACGCACGGAACTGCGCGAGGCGATCCTTCTCGAACCCCATCGCAAAGAAGCGAGACTCCTGCTCAAAGGACTCGAAGAAAAGATCCTGGCACCCACACCGACCGAGGTCAAGCAGACCGGTTTCAATTCTCAGAGCAATCGCGTGACAATGGATCTGCACGGAGATCCCTTACCGCCGATCAAATCGCTGGCCGGTCTCGCACGCGAAAATGCCCTGACCTACATCCGCAGCGTACAGCCGATACTGACCAACAAGTGCAGCAACGCGAGTTGTCATGGCTCGGAAGCGAATAACAATTTTCACCTCATTCCGATACCACCCGGTCCCGGAACGCATCGCATGTATATGGAACGCAATCTCGCGGAACTGATGGAATTTGTCGACCTCGACCAGCCTTTGTTAAGCCCTGCGATCGTCAAGACCCAAGACGCACATGGTCCTCGTGCGGAATCGATTTTCCACGGTCCAGTCGGCAGCAAACAGCAAAAAATCATTCGGGACTGGATCGTGAACGTCGCTCGCGAGAAACGGGGATCGAAGCCCGATACAACCGCAGATGTTGCCGACGTCACGAATCCGGCATCTCACGCACGACGCAATCAAATGCCGCAAACTTCGACCATTGAAGGTTATCAATCCGGGGCTGTCGATCCCCCCGAATTGTTGCCCGACCCGTTTGATCCCGCGGTCTTCAATCGAAAACTGCCCAAGGGAGCCGTCCCATCTGAGGTATTCGACGGCGATCCCACGGCTGTTCCTCTCCAGTCGGCGAATGTTCGCAGCGGTCGAGGCCCGGTCAAAGGGACTCCCGCAAAAATTGAATGACCGCTATTCCGCCTGCTATTCCGCCTCTGGACACAATCGTCATCATTGATGCATCGATTTCCCGGCCCGTTCGTTTCACACGCGGCGACGGTTTTGGTACCCTGTCCGCATTCGACAAGTGCGCGATGCAGGTTTGTGCTCCGGCGCTGTGCGATTTTTCTCGCGTCAGCCCTTATCGATAGTTTTCTGCGTGAAACGTTCTTTGCCGGCAAATAGCAGAAGGTTTGGAATATCGTGTCTCTAATTGTGCAAAAATTTGGCGGGACCAGCGTGGCCAATGCGACCAAGATCCTCGCCGCAGCCGGCCGGGCCGTAGCCGCGCATCGCGCCGGTCATCAGGTGGTGATGGTGGTGAGCGCTCGCGGCCATAAAACAGATGAACTGATCGAACTCGCTCGCGAAGTGACGGCCGCACCGCCGCCTCGTGAAATGGATATGTTGCTGGCGACGGGAGAACAGGAATCGGTTGCACTCGTCGCCATGGGAATACAGGAACTTGGCGAGAAAGCGATCAGCCTGACCGGTGCGCAAATCGGAATCGTCACCGATTCCACATTCACGAAGGCTCGCATCAAGAAAATTTCGACGGAACGCATTCGTAAAGCGCTCAGTGACGGGAACATCGTCATCGCCGCCGGATTTCAGGGAATCGACGACGACTTCAATATCACGACATTAGGACGAGGCGGGAGCGACACGACGGCGACGGCGCTCGCTGCCGTGCTCGAGGCGGACTTGTGCGAAATTTACACGGATGTCGAAGGGGTCTTCACGACCGATCCGCGGCAAGTCGCCGAGGCCCGCAAGGTGAATTCGATCTCTTACGATGAGATGCTGGAACTGGCGAGTGCCGGAGCCGGCGTGATGCATTCGCGGTCCATCGAATTCGCCAAAAAATATCGCGTGCCGCTGTGCGTGAAGCCCTCGTATTCCGACGGGTCCGGAACGTTCATCGTGCCAGAGACCGACGATGGTAATATGGTTGTTTCCGGCGTGGCACTGATGAAGAACGAAGTACGCGTGAGTCTGTGCGACATCCCCGATCGCCCCGGCGTGATGAGCCTGATCCTCTCTAAAATGGCCAGCCGCAAGATTCCGATCGACATGGTCGTGCAGGATATCGGCACGAACGAGCGAGCCGAAGTTTCGTTCACGGTCCCTCAGGACGACCTCGCCGAGACGCTGACCGCCGCCGATGAAGCGGTCAAGCAACTGGGGATGGGTCACATCACACACGGGACCAACGTATCCAAGGTCTCCGCCGTCGGTATCGGCATGCGCACGCATTCGGGAGTCGCCGCTCAGATGTTCGAGGCGCTGGCGGAATCCGGTATCAACGTGGGGATGATCACGACCAGCGATATCAAGATTTCGGTGCTCGTCGACCGCAATCAAAGCGAGGCTGCATTGCTGGCGGTGCATAAAACGTTCGCGCTCGAGAAGGAAATCGCCGAGGCTCCGCATATCGGCGAGCAGCGGGGACGCTCGACCGAACAGCGAATGAACCGCGCGCAACTCGAACGGGACGTCGTTGCCCGGTTGAGCAATATGGAAGACATCGTCGTCAGCGAGGTGCATCTCGACACCGAACAGTCTCGCGTCACCGTGCGCCAGCTCCCCGACGTTCCCGGCGTATCGGCGTCCATCTTCACCGCCGTTGCCAACGGCGGGGTAATGGTCGATATGATCGTGCAGAATATCGGTCACGATGGTCATGCGCATCTGTCGTTTACGGTTCCGCGAACCGAACTGGAAAAATGCCTGACGTTGATTCGCCCGGTGATTGCGCAGTGGTCCGAGTCGCATCTGGCCTCCGATCCGGCGATTGCCCTGATTTCGGTCCGGGGGATCGGCCTGCGAACGCACACCGGAGTCGGTGAGAAGATGTTCCGTGCGCTGGCCGAAAACAACATCAACATCCAGATGATCAACACGAGCGAAATCCGGATCAGCGCGGTCGTCGCGCCGGACCTCGGAGAAAAAGCATTGCGGGCGTTGAATGCCGCATTCGGATTGTAACTCGAAGTCGCAATAATTCGTCGTGCTGAAGAATTTGTCGATCGCTTCACAAAGTTTGATGGAGCTTGGTGGGATTTCAGCATCGATCCGGTTATATTCACGTCTCGCTAAGTGATCGATTCTCCAAGTCGCAATACATGATGCCGTCAAGCATGAAACAAGGCGGGCAGGAGACCGCTTTCAACAGGTCCAGGGAGGGACCTCTCTCCTTCTTCCAACAAGTTCGTTTCCATCAGCGATATTTGAGCCTCTCGACATCATTCGTTCGATGAATTCGGATGCGTTTCGCGGTCAATCGGCATGCTTGAATAACTCCCCGCGTGATCCACAGGTGAATTTCCGTGGCAGATCATCTGTACCTGATCGATACATTTTCCCTGATGTTTCAGGTGTATCACGGTATTCCGTCCATGACCGGGCCGGCGGGACAGCCGACGAACGCCGTCTTCGGATTCACCCGCGATTTGCTCAATATTTTTCGCGATAAGAAGCCGTCGCATCTCATCTGCGCGTTTGATTCTCCCGGTCCGGGACAGCGCGAGGAAATGTATCCTGCGTACAAGGCCAATCGCTCGGCGATGCCCGAAGATTTGATTCCGCAGATTCCCATGATCGAAGAAGTGATCCGCGGATTCCATATTCCACAAATCTTGGCGCCGGGATGGGAAGCCGACGACGTGCTCGCAACGCTGACCGTGCGTGCGGTGGAGCGCGGGATGTCGGTCATCATCGTGACGAGCGACAAGGATGCCCGTCAGTTACTGGGACCACAGGTCCGCATCCTGAATCTTCGCAAGAACACGCTCATGGATGAGAACTATCTGCTCGAAGACTGGGGAATTCGGCCCGATCAGGTCGTCGATTTTCAATCGCTCGTCGGCGACAGCGTCGATAACGTTCCGGGAGTTCCCGGCATCGGACCCAAAACGGCGACGACGCTGCTCAATGAGTATGGGACGCTCGAGGAACTCCTCAAAAATGCCGAGAAGGTCACGGGGAAAAAATCTCGAGAGAATTTGATCGCCTATGCTCAACAGGCATTATTGAGCCGTGAGTTGGTCCGCTTGAAGACCGATCTGCCGCTGGAGGTCAACTGGGACGACGTTCGCGTCACGCCGCCGGACCAACCGAAACTCGCTCAATTGTTTCGCGATTTCGGTTTTCGCCGATTTTCGGACGACGTGCGGCAGCTTTGGCCGACCCCCAGTCCCGCTCTGGCTCCGTCAGTCTCCTCACAGGCCCTGAGTCTGTTCACGCCCGAGCAACTCGATCCCGATGCGAATGCACAAACGTTCGACGACATGGCGAATCAGCCCCTTGTCGACAGTTCGGCGACTTCTCTCACTTCCTCCCCGGTAAATCCGACTCGCACATGGGAAACGATCGATACCCCCGACAGATTCGCTCAATTTCTAGCGAAGTTCCAGGATCAGAAATCGTTCTGCCTCGACCTCGAAACGACCGGTCTCGATGCGGTGCGGGCGAAAATCGTCGGCTGGGCAATCAGTTGGCAACCTCATACGGGCTATTATATTCCGGTCCAAGGTCCCGCCGGCCAAGCGAAGTTGGATGCCGACTTCGTCGTTGCCTCCATGAAGCCGATGCTCGAAAGTTCGGAGATCGAACTTCGCAATCAGAATATCAAATACGATCTTCTGGTTTTGCGTGGAGCGGGAATCGTTGTCGAGCATATCGGAGTCGATCCGATGGTCGCCAGTTATCTGCTTGATGCCGGCGCCCGCAGCCACGGCATGGATGCCCTCGCCGAACGATATCTCGATTACCGCCCGATTCCGATAGCAGATCTGATCGGAAGCGGCAAGAATCAGAAAGGGATGGCGGACGTCGACATCTCCAAAGTGTCCGAATATGCATCCGAAGACGCCGACGTGGCGTGGCAATTATCGGAACTGCTCACGCAAGAACTTCGTGCTCAGGGGTTGTGGGACTTGTACTGGGATCTGGAGCGTCCGCTGATTCTCGTGCTCGTCGAGATGGAAGCCAATGGGATCAAGGTCGATCCAGTCGAACTCAAGCGACAAAGCCTGGGCGTGACGGAGCGGTTGCACAATCTGCTGCGCGAGATTTACGACCTCGCAGGGCGAGAATTCAATGTCGATTCTCCCTTGCAACTGCGGTCGATCCTGTTCGATGAACTGAAACTCCCCGTCATCAAGAAGACGAAAACCGGGCCGAGTACCGATCAGGATGTACTCGAGCAATTGGCGCTACTGAATCCTCTGCCGGCGAAAATGATCGAACATCGACAACTGGCAAAGTTGAAGGGGACGTATCTCGATGCGTTGCCGGAGATGATCAATCCCGATACCGGCAAGATTCACGCGTCATTCAATCAGGTCGTGGCGGCGACCGGTCGCTTGAGTTCGAGCGATCCCAACTTGCAGAATATTCCGATTCGAACTCCCGAAGGTCGTCAGGTTCGACGGGCGTTTATTCCTTCCGAGCCGGGTTGGAAGCTTCTCTGCGCCGATTATTCGCAAGTCGAACTTCGCGTGCTGGCGCATTTCAGCCGCGATGCCGCATTACTCGAAGCCTTTCAGGCCGGAGCCGACATTCACACCTCGGTGGCGTCGGATGTCTTTGGAGTCCCCCTCGACCAGGTGACGAGCGATATGCGCCGCATCGCGAAAGCCGTGAACTTCGGCGTGATTTACGGGCAAAGCCCATTCGGATTGGCAGCAGCATTGGACATCGACCAGCAGAAAGCGGCGATGTTTATCGAGCAGTATTTCAATCGCTACTTCGGCGTCGATCGCTATCTCACCGAATTGTTGGAAGAGTGCCGGCGGACCGGGTACGCGACAACGATCTGCGGACGACGGCGGGCGATTGAAGGGGTCCGGCCCGTAATGAACCGCCAGCGCAACATGGCGGAACGAACGGCAATCAATACCGTCATTCAAGGATCGGCCGCCGATCTCATCAAACGCGCTATGTTGGATATTCATCGTCGCTTGAAGTGCGAACGCCGTTCGACCCGCATGCTGTTGCAAATCCACGACGAACTGGTTTTCGAAGTGCCACCGGATGAACTGCACGAGATGGCCCGCTTGATTCGCAACGACATGGAGCAGGCACTGGTACTCGATGTGCCCATCGTCGTCGATGTCTCGGTCGGGGAGAATTGGCTGGACGTCACATCGTGGGAAGCCGAATCGAAATAAGTGCGGCGAGCGTGGGGTGGAATTCCCCAATTTTATGCGAAAAAAACGGTTCCACGACTTTTCAGAAACTGAGCGCAGGATCTCGATTCATGATTGACAGACGGCCATCGATACGGCACTATTAAAGAAGCATGCCTTGATACATGTCTGCGATCATACGTTTCTCCGCAAAAATCCCTGGTTCATTTGAGTTATTCTCAGCGAAAACCCAACGAAACGGGTTCCGTGTTTCTGCAACTGGAAAATGCGCAGGAAGTGCATTTCAACCCTGCCGACTTCAAAGGATTGCAACGCCCTTCAGATTCTATTTCAACCGTGCAGCCACCGTTTGTTCCCATTATAGCCGTCATGGGCGGGGTCGGATCGGGCAAATCGTCGATCATCCGATACGTCGCTTCACAGATATCAGCAGTGGTGATCGACGCGGATCAAATCGGCCATCATGTCCTGACTCGCCCCGACATACATACTGTCTTAAGGCGTGAATTTGGAAATCAGATATTTGATGATCGGGGAGCCATCGATCGCCGCGCATTAGGAAAACTCGTTTTCGGCGACGATCCCCAGACATCAATGAGAAAAAAGCAGTTGGAGAAAATCGTCCATCCGTTGATCAAACGGGAGATTCAGGCACAAATCGCCGCCGCACGTCAGCCAATGCCGGCTGGCAAGCTGCCCGAGGTGATTCTTCTGGACGCCGCAGTCATTCTGGAGGCGGGTTGGCGCTCGATCTGTGACAGTTTGGTATTTTTGGACACTCCAACCGAGTTACGAAGACAAAGAGTCCAGCAGCAACGAGGCTGGAGCGATGAAAATTGGCGCATGCGAGAAGCAAGTCAGTTTTCTCTGGAGAAAAAACGGGAATTGGCGGATTTTATCGTGGATAATTCGACAACTCTTGAGGAGGCTGGCCTACAATTACAACAAATTATTCGTCAGGTCCGCGAATCGGCTGGTCGACACATGTAATAATCGAAATCCTCCTACATTTTCCACTTCATATTTCCACAGATAGCATTCCAACAATCTCAGCGCCAATATGATTCCGCCAAAGCCGATTGAGTTTTTCATTTCTCAAAATCCCACATAACCCAAATTCACTGCTCCGTGTTTTGTTAATTGTTGGTTTGTTGTCAGTTCGGCACAGCCTGATTCGCTTTCGCGATGCACACCGCCATCAATTCGTATCCCTCAACATTGAACCTGTCTTGAAGTACAACCCCTCATTCTTCCCGCCTTGTGATTTCAGGAACGCGCAATCATGGCAAAATTGACTCGCTCCCGCACGTCTCAATCTGACGATGGCCTCTCGATCGATCCCTCCGAACTTCCTCCCAAGGATGAGGAGACCCTCGACGCCGAAAGTGCATCCCCGGCATTTTCTTCAGACGAACGCTATGAAGAAATCAAAAAAGGGGACATTCACATCGCCGAGTTGCAGCGGATGACGATGAAAGAGCTGCTGCACCTGGCACGGCTGGAAAACGTCTCCGAATACACCGGCCTCAAAAAACAAGACCTCATCTTCAAGATCCTCAAAGAGCGAACGAAGATGAACGGCCTGATGTTCGGCGAGGGAACTCTTGAAATCCTCCCTGACGGCTTCGGATTCCTGCGCAGCCCCGACTATCACTATCTGCCATGTCCCGACGACATCTACGTTTCCCCCAGCCAGATTCGACGGTTCGGTTTGCGAAACGGGGCGACGGTTGCGGGACAAATTCGTCCGCCGAAAGAGAACGAGCGTTACTTTGCCTTGCTCCGAGTCGAGGCGATCAATGGGGAAGATCCGAATCTGCTGACGGAAAAAGTCTTCTTCGACGATCTGACTCCTCTGCATCCCGAACATCGCTTGAAGCTCACGACCGACCCGCTCGAACTCAGCACCCGCGTCGTCGATATCGTCGCCCCCATCGGCATGGGGCAGCGCGGCTTGATCGTCTCGCCGCCTCGCGCGGGTAAGACGATTCTGCTCCAGAAGATGGCCAAAGCCGTGCTGGTCAATCATCCCGATGCGTACGTCATTGTTCTGTTGATCGATGAACGTCCCGAAGAAGTGACGGATATGGAACGGCAGGTCAAAAGCAGCAACTGCGAGGTGATCAGCAGCACGTTCGATGAACCTCCCAGCCGGCATATTCAAGTTTCTGAAATGGTCATCGAAAAGGCCAAGCGGATGGTCGAATACGGACAGAACGTCGTGATCTTTCTCGATTCCATCACTCGGCTGGCCCGTGCATGGAACACCGAAACGCCACACTCGGGGAAGATCCTTTCCGGCGGCGTCGATGCCAATGCGCTGCAGCATCCCAAACGATTCTTTGGTGCGGCGAGAAACGTCGAAGAAGGGGGCAGCCTTACAATCATTGCAACCGCTCTCGTCGATACCGGCAGTCGTATGGATGAAGTGATCTTCGAGGAATTCAAGGGGACCGGTAACACCGAATTGCATCTCGACCGTAGAATGGTCGAAAAGCGAGTCTGGCCCGCGGTCGATGTCAATCGCTCGGGAACTCGCCGCGAAGAACTGCTGATGGACGAGGACGAACTGCGTCGGGTCTGGATTCTCCGCCGGGTGCTCAACGATATGAACCCGGTGGAAGCGATGGAACTGTTGACCAGCCGCCTCAAACGGACCAAGACCAACGAAGAATTCCTGATGAGTATGAATTTGTCTTGATCCTGGGATAAAATAAATACTCAACAGCAAGCGATTTCGGCAACATCATGATTCGGCAACTGGAAGGCAATCTGTTAGCGACCTCCGGCGTTTTCGCCGTCGTGGTCTCGCGTTTTAACAGCATCGTGACGAAGAAATTGCTGGATGGGGCAATCGATATTTTTCTGCGACACGGTCTGATTGAAAAGCAGATCACGGTCGCCTGGGTGCCGGGAGCCTTCGAAATTCCGCTCGCAGCAGAACGACTGGCGGCGAGCGGGAAGTACGCAGCGATCGTTTGCCTGGGGGCGGTGATTCAAGGTTCGACGAGTCATCATGAATACATCAATCATCAAGTCGCAGCCGGCCTGATGAACGCGGGACTTAAACATGGGATACCCGTCACGTTCGGCGTGTT
>JBJXGP010000520.1:0-8823 GCA_046160425.1 Planctomycetaceae bacterium | reverse complement strand
TCTTGCTGACGGTCACGACTTCGAAGCTACTGGTGTCGAAGATGGCATCACGGGTGACGTCGCGAATCGAGCCGTCATCGAAATGCGCTTTGACGTGAAGTTGTTGAACGTCGGTTTCGGTTTGCAGGATCGGCGTGGTGGGGAAGACTTCGATCTTCGTGACTCGCGACGTTTCAGTATACTTGCAGCCTTCCTGAATCCAGTCGTGAATCAATTTGTACGTGCGGGAATTCTCATCGAACAAAAAGCCCCCTTCGTGCGGCACGCCCTGCGTCGGCTTGAGCAGAATCAGGCTCTGATCGGGCTGAGAACGATTGAAACGCCGTCCCGAAATATCGTCGACCAGAACCGTGTAGTCGAACAGCGGGTCGTATCCCCGCAGCGACAACTTCAATCCGCCGCGACCTTTCTGGGAGCCGTGACATGTCCCCGCATTGCAGCCGACTTTCGCCAGCAGGGGGGCGACATCCCGAATGAAATTGATCGGTTGTGAATCGATCGACTGCACCGTCACCGGCACTTTGATCTGCAATCCGGCGGCTTCGATGAGCAGTTCCGTCGTGCCGGCCTGGACGGCGACGATATATCCGTCGGAATCGAGAGCGATCTGCGGACCCGCGGGTGTCACCTTGGCGGATGCCGTCAGATCGTAGAGCAAACCTTGTGCATCCTTCCCCGAGACGAGCAGGCTTTGACTGTCTCGCGCCGAGGCGATGGTCAACGATGCGGGAAACGGCACGAGTTCAACGATCGCCGGTCGTTCGGCGGCGACAAGCGAATGCCCTCGCTGGGAATTGAACCCGGACTCGGCGAATAAACTCACGATGAGGATCGTGGCGAGGGAGAGCGTATTCCGAACGGTCATATTTCTGCTCCTGATGTTTTCATTCGCTGAGGCTGAGCTGAATCGATTATTGATGGATTTGGCAGGCGAAATCAAATAGACAATTATTGTTTGGCGACGGCGGGTGTGATCGTCACCGGGACCAGTTCGCGAATCTGCTCGCCGGTTTCCGGATTGTAGAATCGAATGATGCCGTCAAACCCGGCGACGGCGACTTCCAATCCGTCGGGTCGATAGGCAACCGCATAGATCGGAGTGGCAATCCCCTTGAGTTCGTGAAGGAGCGTGCCGGCTTCGGTATCGTAGATGCGCGCCATGCCCGATGTCGCGGTGCTGGAGCCGATCACGAACCGGCTGCCGTCGGCATTGAACTGCGCGCTGTAAATTCGGCCCGGCATGACGGCGTAACCGCGCAGACGGTTAAAATCGTCGCCGATCACTCGTTTCTGCGTGCGGAAGATTTTGTACAATTTCGGTTCGCCATCGGAGCCTCCCATAATCACTTTGTCTTCTTTGGGATGTCGCTGGACAGCGGTGAGTCCCCCTTTGAGGGCACCCGGTGTAATGCTCGTGATGTTGTCGACGAATTGCCCGTTCTCGATGATCATCAGCTTCATCGCCATGTCGCGGCTGACGGTAATCAGGTGATCCAATTGCAATGAGAAGGTCGTCCCGAAGACGTAATCGGAATGGGCATCCGACCGCATGATCTGCTTGCCGTCGGCGACTTGCAGAACTCGGGCGCTGTTGTCGCCGCCGCCGAATGCGAATTTCGTCCCGTCATCGCTGAACGAGCCGCCGAACAACGTTTCGTTGGCGAACGTGCCGGAGAACGTGAGCTTCTGCGTGGCGGTGTCCCAGAATTGAACTTCCCCGAACAGAGCAGGAGTACCCCCCACCGCGGCGATCAACTTGCCGTCGGGCGAAAATTTGACGGACTCAATGCGCTGCGAACGCCCGATCAAACGGCCCACGATTCCCGATCCATCGGCTTTATGCACGAGGATTTCGCGAAAACCTGAGACGGCCAGCAACTGACTGTCCGGGGAATACGCCAGAGACGTGATCACCGGCGAATTCTGATACACGGGCGGGTTTTCGCTGCTGATCGTATCCGCGACCGATGCAGGCGTATCGTTGACCGCACCTTGCGCGATCCAGAGGCGAATCAACTCGATTTGTTCGGGACTGAGCGGAGCGTCGTTCAGCGGCATCTGTGGAGGATCGCCCGTGATGTACTTCATCACCTGGCTTTCATCCGGTTTGCCGGGGACAAAGGCGGCTCCGTTTTCGCCCCCTTTGAGAAAACCGTCGTAGTTGGTCAGATTGAGTTCGCCACCCGCTTTCGCCGGTTGGTGGCAGCCCGAACATCGCCGTTGCAGCACCGGCCGAATTTTGCGGTAGAAACTGATATTGGCCTGCTCCGCCGTCGGTTGATCCTGCTGAGCTAAGGAAAACTCAGGAACCAAACCAACAATCGCCAACAATAATGCACCGAGAAACCAGAATCGTCGCATTACGAACCTCGTCTATGAAGGAGCTTCCCATCCACCCGCCGATTCTCTTCGGTCGATGAATCGCATGTGAATCAACGGAAGGATCACATCTGCCGGCAACACCTCTGACGGGAATTGCATGAAATATCTCAATTGTGAACACAAACCATGAATTCCGCAGACCTTATCATATACGATTTGAGGGGGCGCCGTAAAGAATATAGGCGAACGATACGCCTTTTTGCGAGAAAAGCGGAACCCCCACAACGGCGATGGTTTCGACGGGCAGATCGCGTCAGACGATTGCAAATCCTGTTATCCCCAGAACTTCTCGCCATGCCAGTTCACCGCCGGTTGCGTCTGGACTTCGATATCCCCATTCACACTGGTTTTGCAGGCGAGTCGCAAATCCTGCTCGTGTCCCAGCCGGGCGAAATAGGTGATTGGACCGGCAATCAGTCTCATTTTTTCCATAAAACCCTGGCTATTGACGTTTTCGTTTCCCTTGGTGATCTGGACCCGGCAACTGGCACAATGGCCGAAACCGTGACAGTTCAAATATTGATGGATGCCGGGATACAACGGGATCCCCGCCTTGAGCGCCTCCTTGCGGAGATTTACCCCGGCTGGAACTTCGATCGTCTTCTTTTCGTTCACAAACGTCACTTTGGGCATGGAAAGGCGTCCTTCAACCGTCTGAACTTCAGGGAGACACACGACGACCAACGTGCCGAGATGATAATTTTTCCGCGCTCGAAATTCCAGCGTAAAAATAAGGGTCGCTGAATTGGGTCGATACGATTCTTAATTTTACGGCACTTTGTGGGTTGTTGCGAGCGTTTCGTGGTCGATCACGTGCGAAAATTTCGGCAGGTTGCTAATGTGATGTTCGTTTCACCCGAACGATCAAAGTCACGCCTGCAAGCACTTGCCGATTTGAAAGGGACACACGTGGAGAGTCGAGTCATCAACGAGCGTTGGTCAAAAGTCGAAGCCGATTGGCTCATCGTCGCTTGCGGACAGGATTCATCCTGGACCGGTCCTCTTGCCGAACTCGACGGCGACCTCGGAGGCAAACTCCAGCGCCTCAAGAACCTCGGCGACTTCAGCGGAAAACTCGCGGAGACGCTGGCCGTCCCCGATATCAAAGGACTTGCGGCGAAACGCCTGCTGCTCGTCGGCCTGGGACAAACGGCGGAACTCAATCGCGCCGGTGTCGACAAAGCGTTGATGACCGCGATCCGTCAAGTCAGCTCCCGTCCGAACATGAAAATCGCCGTGGCCCATGCCAAACTCGGCAAGTCGATCACCCCCGTCGATTTTGCACAGATGGTGGGGACGGCAGCGGTCGTCGGGAGCGTCGGTCAGGGGCTGTATCATAAAGAGCCGAAACGGTTCCCGCTCGTAGAGGCAACACTCGTCGCATCGTCCGCCAAGGAAGTCAAAAGTTTGAATGCCGCGTTGCGGAAAGGTGTGCTGCTCGGCGAATCGATCAACATCACTCGCGAACTGGTGAACCGACCGGCGAGCGAAATATTTCCCGCCTCACTGGCGACGTATGCCGAAAAGGTCGCGCGGCAAGTCGGCCTGGAATGCGAAGTTCTCGATGAACATCAACTCGTCCACGAACGGATGGATTCACTGCTGGCGGTCGCCGTAGGGAGCGACCAGCCTCCGCGAGTCGTTGTGCTGCGCCACAAAAAGGGACCGAAGAATGGTCCGACTCTCGCCCTCGTCGGCAAAGGGGTAACGTTCGACAGCGGCGGGTTATCGATCAAATCCAACGATAACATGCTGACGATGAAATGCGACATGGCCGGGGCGGCGACTGTCCTCGGTGCGATGTCGGCGATTGCCCGGCTCGAACTTCCCGTCAACGTGATCGGCCTGATGGGCTGCGTCGAAAACATGGTCAGCGGTAAATCGTATAAACTCGGCGACGTGCTTACCGCTCGCAACGGCGTGACGATCGAAGTCCAGAATACCGATGCCGAAGGGAGGCTCGTCCTCGCCGACGTGCTCAGTTATACCGTCGATCAGGGGGCGACTCACATCGTCGACATGGCGACATTA
This sequence comes from Planctomycetaceae bacterium, assembly GCA_046160425.1. Classification (GTDB taxonomy): domain Bacteria; phylum Planctomycetota; class Planctomycetia; order Planctomycetales; family Planctomycetaceae; genus JAQCEJ01. Next base: position 4,410 of record JBJXGP010000520.1, on the reverse strand, counting down.
ACCGGCGCCTGCGTCGTCGCGCTGGGTGAAGATGTCACCGGGGCTTTCGCCAACCATCAGGAATTATGCAATCAGGTTTTGGCGGCTGCTGAGGGGAGCGGCGAACTCATCTGGCAGATGCCGATGTTCGACCTCTACGACGAATTGATTCAGAGCGACGTCGCCGATATCCGGAATGTCGGTGGACGCTGGGGCGGGGCGATCACCGCCGCGAAGTTCCTCGAACGTTTCGTCGACGGCAAACCGTGGGTGCATCTCGATATCGCCGGCCCGTCATTCGCGTCGGGCAACAAACCGGCCCGCGAAGGGGGTGCCACCGGCTGCATCGTCCGCACGCTCGTCAACCTCGCCGAAAGTTTCGCGTAGGGTGGGCTGTGCCCACCGGGAATTTCTTCGAATTAACAGCATCATGGGAGACCCACATGTCGATTCCCTGCACATGTCGTCATCGAATAACCGGACTGAAGGGTTTGTTCTCATTGTTGGCGGTTGCTGTTGTCGGAACCGCTTCGACGATGCAAGGGGCCGAGAAACCGATTGCGGTACGCATCTCCGCTGGGGACAAAGACCGGGCTGCTTCACCGGTATCGACTTTGATCGAACTCCCTGCCAAGTGGGGTAAAGATATCGTCGTCGAAGCCAAAACGGCTGATAGTCAATCGATCCCCGCTCAGGTTACTGGGCTGTCGCTGCTCGATGACACGAACCAGTTCGAATCCGAAAGGGGAAGCACGTATCGGTTGTGGCTGTCCGTGCCGGCGATCGCCGCCGGTGAATCGCTCAATGTGACAATCGTCACGTTGAAACCCGGCAAGCCGGCGGATTCCGCCGCTGCCTTCCACTGGCGCGACGAAGCAGGGCAATACAACGACCTGTTATTCGGCGAGCGTCCCGTGATGCGATATCAGTATGCCGCCTATGTGAATGCCGAGGACAAACGCGATCTCAACAACAAGCCGTTTCATCACCTGTTCGATTCCGAGGGAAAAATGCTGGTGACGAAAGGTTCCGGCGGATTCTACACGCATCATCAGGGACTGTTCTACGGATTCACCCGCATCACCCGCGACGGCGAGACCGCCAATCTCTGGTACTGTCACGATGGCGAATATCAATCGCATGAAGAAGTGATCGAAGAGGTCGCCGGGCCGGTTCTCGGCCGGCATCGCGTGAAGATCGTCTGGCGGAATCAAAAAGGAGAACCGCTCTGCAACGAAATCCGCGAGATGACGGCGTTCAACACCGCTGGCGGGACGCTCGTCGAATTCGCATCGCAGCTCTCGTCCGCTAAGGGGACTGTGGTACTCGATGGCGATCCGCAGCATGCTGGTTTTCAGTTCCGCGCCGCCGATGAAGTTGCCGTCCGCGAGAAAGAGAACCTCACATACTACCTGCGAGTCCACGGAAAGGGAGCGCTCGGCGAGACACGCAACGCTCCCGAAGATCCTGCAATGAGCAATCTCCCCTGGAATGCGATGTCATTCGTGCTTGGCGATAGGCGATTCACCGCCGTGTATCTGGATCATCCGCAGAATCCCTAGCCCTCGTTCTATTCGGAGCGAGTGTACGGTCGATTCGGTTCGTGGTTTGGCTCGCAGACCCTCACCGAAGGTGGATCGCCGGTCAAGATCACGTACCGCGTCTGGTTGCAGGATGGAGAGATGACCGTCGAGGAGTGTCAGGGACTCTCGGCGAATTTCGCGACTCCTGCCGACGTGGCGACCTTGTCAGAATAATATTCCGCTGCTCGAAGCCTGCGACGGATTTGTGAGCTAGACTCGATCATGGGACGCGAGTTGTACTCGCGATCCGTGAGGCCGCCTGTATGGTCGATATCGGCTGTAGGGGTTTTAACAGAATCTCACAGCCCGTTGTCGGAAAAAGACCGGGTGGATAAACCACCCGGCTCATGAACGCATTTGATCATTTTTCAGCGGGCTGACAGAGTCATTCACTGCTGGGCAAGCCAGCAGTGCCACACGTTTTAACAGTTAGCCGCAGCGAGTACATCATGTGGGATACCATTGTTTTGACGGTCTCGGAATACACTGATTTCTACATCAGTTATGCACATGGACAGTGGCGGGATCTGACACCCATGAAATACGGCGGGTTGCTCATCAGCGTCGCCGTTTTTGGCTGGCTGCTGATGAAGCACGGTGCCAAGACGACCTGATTGTTCGCGCGAAATCTGCATCGAAATGCGCGATAGGGCGAATTTTCCTTGCGCTTCTGCCGATGTATTCTGAGTCAGCGAATGACGCCGTTCGGGACGGTGAAAACGTCGCTGGAAACTCCTCTTTCCAGAAGGAGTGAAGTTCGCTAAATTCCCTCGCGTGTCGCAATCAATCTGCATGCAGCCGAACGATACACAATAAACTCGCTGATTCCGTCGGTGGTGCCTAACACATAGCGTGGACCGGATCAACAATGGTGCGTGCTCGCACGACCAGATCTCCGTCCTTCTCGCAGCGACTCCTCCGTCGCAAATCACGAAATGAGTTTATTGCAAAGCCGTGATCTTCACCGATCACGGCTTTATTTTTTGGTGTCGGGTGCCCCGCATGACAACAGGCCATGGTGAGGATAGCGATGCTTGCGAGCCGAGTCTTTGCTCACTCGCTGTCGATGCAGGGCTGACTCGAAAAGACGAGGACGTGAGAACAACTTCAATGCTAAATGTGTTATCACCCGGCTGACACAGCCGGGGCACACGGCAGAGTTATCGAACGACACACGCTTTATCGACCGGGCCACCCCGCCATAGGCATCGCGCCCGGAGGAGATGATCCCCTGGTACTTGACGAACGTGATGAGCGCCGCATCGCGTCAATGATTCGCGTTACTTCCGCCCCATATGCTTATCTGCTTCTGCCTTCGCCGCCTCCAAATTGACCCCCTTTTCCCGCAGGAATTCAAGGACTTTTTCATAAGAGCGGGTATTTTCTGGGAACTTCTTGGAACTTCTGGCGGGGGACATAAAGCAGGAAAATGCAAGATCCTGGTTCCGCTTGTTTTTGATTGTCCAATCAGCTCCCGCTTCCAAAAAACGATATACATGGTCATACCAATTGAAACTGGCGGCATACATTAAAGGCGTTTCTCCGAATTCAGTTTGATGATTCAGATCTGCACCCGCCTTAATTAGCAATTCCACATTTTCTACATTGCGACTCCACAACGCGCGGAAGATAGGGGTTTCATTACGAAATTGCTCCATACTATCAACCATGTCCGGGGTATTCGGGTTCCCCCCATGTTCGAGTACCATTTTCAACCAAGAGGAATCGTCTTCGATTTTTGCGGCAATGCTGATCACCGATTCACCGCTTAGGCTGTTGGGCAAATTCGGATTTGCCTTGTGCTCCAGCAGCCGCAAGAACCCGGCCTTGTTGCGAGCTTCCAAAGCAAAAAATAACGGGGTGATGTCGTCTTTCCCTTTCGCATTGACGTCGACCCCTTCTGCTACCAGACGATCGATCGTTTTCACTTTGCCCCGTCTGGCCGCTTTGATCAGGGAGATTACTTTCGCGTCGGTGTAATAGTCGCTCGGTGACGGTCCCCATGAGAAAACGTCGAGCATAAACGGAGCGAGGCACAATAGCGCGATCACGATAGCCCAAACAATCTTTTTCTTGCGCATCTGATATGCTTTCTTCTGCGATGAAGAATCGACCTCTGTAATGAGTTTGCCCAAGATGATTCGTTATTGTTCGGACGAATGTAATTGATCTCACAAACTAAAAACGCCTCACCGAATGGGTAACCTCGACGATTACCTCCCCGGCGCCGACGTCGGTATCGGCCCATCCAAAAACATCTGATGCCACAACTCGAAGCAAAGGAGCGACCATAACCGATTGCTGTGGTCGGCTTCCGATTTGATGTGTTGCTGGACCAGTTTTTCGACGGCCTGTGGCTGGAAGTACCCGCGTTCTTTCGCTGTCGGGGAGAGAAGCGTGTCGCAGAGGAGTTCCTTCAGTTCGCCGCGAAACCAATGATCGAGGGGAACGCCGAAGCCCATTTTGCTGCGAGTTCGCAAACGGGGCGGGATCAGGTCGGCGAAGGTGTCGATCAGGATTTTTTTCTGCTGCTTCCCCTGCATTTTCAAGGCGAGAGGCATCTGGGCGGCGAACTCGGCGACGTGGTGATCGAGCAGCGGACTGCGGCATTCGAGGCTGTACGCCATGCTCGCCAGATCGACCTTTGTCAGAATGTCTCCCGGCAGGTAGGTGAGCACGTCGGCACAACTGGTACGGGTCACAAAATCGCGAGAGGGGCAGGCGCGATAGGCCTCTTCGAGGAACGAAAACGGATCCGACTGTTCGAGAGGCGCCCGGAAATCGTGGGTGAGTAATTCGTTTCGCTGTTCGGCATCGAACACGCTGACCCAGCGTCCGTAACGCCGTT
>JBJXGP010000519.1:0-11704 GCA_046160425.1 Planctomycetaceae bacterium | reverse complement strand
GCGGAAACCCTGCGCGTCGCGGCTAATCTTTCGGTGCGTCACGACGCACCCTACAAAAACAGTTTCACTCCCGATCTCCCTATCCCCCGATCACCCCATCTTTTTCCTCGCGCAGGTAATGCTTCGGATCAACCGGCTTCACTAGCAGGTTCGCGATCAATGCGGCGGCGAGTAATGCCGTCGTGTAGTACATCGTCGAGTTGTAGAGCATCGCCGAGGGGTCGCTCGTTCCGGGGGGGACGAGTTCCATCAGTTTCGAGAGCGTGACGGTTTTCTGGGCGATCAGTTCCGTAAGCTGCGAAACCGGTGCGCCGAATTTCTCTTGGAAGACCTGTGGGTCGATCAGGTCCGCCAATTTCGTCATCGCACTTCTGAGGCTGATCTCGCGCGAGCGCGTCAAGACCCACGGGCCGAGCACTCCTGCCGTGCTCCACGCCGTCAGCAACCGGCCGTGGATGCCTCCCACCAACTTGCTGCCGAACAGGTCGGCGAGATATGCGGGGATCGTGGCGAAGCCTCCGCCGTACATCGTGAAGATGATCATCGTGGCCGCGTAAAACCAGATTAACCAGACGACCGACGGATGCGCACTCACCTGCATCGCTGTGAATGGTATCGAACCATATAAGACGATGCCGAGCACGAAGTACGTCGTATAGGTCGTTTTACGTCCGAGATAATCGGACGCTGAAGCCCAGAAGAAGCGGCCCAGCATGTTGAACACGCCGATCATCAGCACATAGGTCGAGGCGAATGCCCCGTTGACGTAGTGCGGCAACGTGGTCCCGAAGATTTCGGTCATCATCGTTTTGGCGACGCTGAGGACGCCGATCCCCGCGGTCACATTGAAGCACAGGACGATCCACAATAGATAAAACTGCGGTGTCTTGAGCGCTTCATCGACGCCGACGTGGTGCGTGCTGATCATTTTGCGGGAACTCGTCTGTTCGTCGGGGGGTGTCCAGCCTTGCGGCTTCCAGCCGTCGGCGGGAAGGCGATACGAAAACGCCGCCGTCAGCATCACGAGAAAATAAATGATGCCGAGCGCGCAGAACGTCTCGGCGATGCCGACGCTTCCCGTGCCGACGATGTAGACACCTTCCGACAATTTGATTGGGAGTCGCTCGATTTCCGTCTTTCCTACGACGACGACTTCATGCAGCGTACCGGCGATGGAGGCGAATCGCTTCCCCCCTTGCGTGATCAGGGAAACGTCAGCGGCGGTGCCGAGATATTGCGGAGCGCGATAAAAATGTTCGAGGAGAGCCTCCTTGATCGGCGTGCCGATGATCGCTCCCCCGCCGAAACCCATGATCGCCATCCCTGCCGCCATCCCTCGGCGATCGGGAAACCATTTGATGAGCGTGCTGACGGGAGAGACGTAACCAAGCCCCAGGCCGCAACCGCCGATGACGCCGTAACCGAGATAGAGGAGCCAGAGTTGATGCGTCCAGACGCCGAGGGCCCCGATGAGAAAGCCTCCTCCCCAGCAACATGCGGCGACGGTCCCGACGCAGCGCGGGCCGACTTTTTCGAGCCACTTGCCGGCGACGGCGGCGGAGAGACCGAGAAAGACGATCGCCACCGTGAAGATGCCGACGACTTGTTCGAGAGTCCAATCGCTGCCGGAACTCGCGACGACTCCGCGAATCATCGTGAGTGGAGAATTGAAGATGCTCCAGGCGTAGACCGAGCCGATGCAGAGATGGATGGCGACCGACGCCGGCGGAACGCGCCAGCGGTTGAATGCCGGCGGGGCGATGATTCGCTCTTTGGCGAGGAGGTGAGACATGGTCCGCATTTTTCCTTGAGAGGCCGAATGTCCGGGTGAGTGATTAAAGCAGGTTAGTACCGGCGTGTCATCTGTGCGAATGCCATAAGTTCTCGGCTGGTGATCGGCGAACCCGTGGGAATGGAGTGGTGTCCAACGCTGCAAGGAAAGCAATCTTCCAATCGTTGCCCACCTTCTTTCCGGGGGGAGAAGTTATAACACGAAATCGAATTTTGCCGAACGAAGTGGCCGTTCACTCTTGCCAAGAATCCCATAATTCGGGCAAAATACCGGGTTAATCGAAAATTGGCGGGCGAGCAGGTCTTTGTCGATTGAAATTGAATAATCCATTTGATGAATTCGAAAGACGACCGTGAACTTCATCGTGCCGGTGCAATGGCCGATTGCGAAACCATTCGCGATGTGAGACCGATTCGCCATGAATCGGGCCACCGGAAGATGCAATGATGATGCGGGTCTGTCTTCATTCCTGTTGGCGTTGTAAATGGTCGCACGATGATCACGAAGTCAATCACAGCCTCCACTTGTGTTACCGCTCCTGGCAACGGAAAATCCGGCGACCAGATGACCGTGGTCTCGTCGCTGCACGGCAGCGTGCTGGCCCTCAATCGCTACTTCGAGGCGGTCCACGTGATCTCGCCGCGGCGGGCCTTTTGCCTGTTGTACAAGAATCTGGCGGAGGTGATCACCGTCGATGAGGGGGTATTTCTCTCTTACGATTTCCCCGGTTGGCTGGAAATCAGCGAACTCAAGTCGTCGCTGGAGGAATACAACCCTGACGATGACTGGGTTCAGGCGGTGAATTTCTTCATCCAGGTTCCGCGGATCGTCCGGCTGGTGAAGTACGATCGATACCCGCGCAATGCCGTCAAGTTCAATCGGCGTAATGTCTTCCTGCGCGACGAGAACTGTTGCCAATATTGCGGAAACCGCTTCGGCGCGCAGAATTTGAGTCTCGATCACGTCGTCCCTCGCAGCCAGGGGGGATTGACGACGTGGGAAAACGTCGTCTGTGCGTGTCTGCGGTGCAATATCCGCAAAGGGGGGCGGACTCCCCTGGAAGCGGGGATGCTGCTGCGGACGGTCCCCATCAAGCCCGCGCGCAGCCCGGTGCTGTCACACCAGTTGACGACGCCGAAGTACTCGTGCTGGCGTAAGTTTCTCGACTGATTCGATTCCACAGGTTTGTCGTCCCGTGGAATCGAATCGGTTTTCCTGCATGAGCGTGTCCGCCCCCGTCGCCGCGAAATCCGCCGAAATACACGCGAACATCAGGATCGATCGGTGGGTTAAATTGTAGCCGTCTTAACGATTTCCCATTTGCCTTTGGGTCATAAACCTGATACCTTGTCAAGTTGGTTTCATGCAGAGACTTCGCGGAAAATGCCGGGGCCAAAACCGCCGCGAAGGTGATGATATCGTCAACCCCCCCCCGCATTTTTGCTGTCTGTGTCCGGAGGAATTGCACATGATTCGAGACCACAAGCGTCCGGCGATGAATGCTTATCGCACTCGAAACGGTTTCACGCTGATCGAGTTGCTCGTTGTGATGGCGATTATCGCCTTGCTGATTTCGCTCTTGCTCCCCGCCGTTCAACAGGCGCGCGAGGCGGCCCGTCGCACGGAATGTCTGAACAATCTGAAGCAGATTGCCCTGGCCTGCCACAACTATGAGAGCAGCCATCGCACGTTCCCGTCGGGCTGGATCGAAGGGAACGCGGCTGCCGGTTACGTTCCCGGCTCGCCGTTCACCGTCGCGCTCACGAACGGCGTCGTATTGCCACCCACGGTTGAAGCAGTAGCCGCCGCCGCGGGGATTTCGATGACTCCGGGCCAGCAGTGGGTCTACTCGGCGGAATGGGGCTGGCATTCGCTGGTTCTCTCGCAGATGGGCGAGCTGACCGCAAATGTCGACTTCAAGCAAGACAAACTGACGAGCGCCAACAACCAGGCTGCGATTCGCATTAATATCAACAGCTTCGTCTGCCCGTCCGCTTCGATTTCGGAAACCCGTCCCGGCGATTACGGCTACACCACCTATCGCGGTTCGCTGGGGATTCGCATCATCGACCCCAATAATGCCAGCAGCACAATCGACTACCCCGGCATGTTCGAACGCAACAGCGCCGTCAAGTTTTCGGAAATCTCGGATGGCGATTCCAACACGATGCTCGTCGCCGAGTCGCTGTACGGATTTTGGGGCGACGCCTACAGTTGCTGCTTCCGCGTCCGCGAAGACCTGAGCCAACCCGACTTCGATGCCTACTGGATGGACACCAGCAGCGGGATTCGATATTTCGGCATCGGCAGTTGGCACACCGCCGATCTCGTGAATATCGCGCTGGCCGACGGTTCGTCCCGTTCGATCTCGAAAACGATGGACCATCAGGTTCTCAGAGCAATCGCCACCCGTAGCCTCGGCGAACGCGCTTCGCTCGATTAGATCTGTCTTCAATTAAAATTCGATCCGCATGCACGACCTCCCTTCGCAGGGAGGTTTTTTTGTCGATGATTCGCTCCTCGTTCTGGGATGAACTGCATCGGCAAAACGGATAAAATGGATCTCGGCTATCCACTGGGTTTCACCTTGTCAAAGGAAATCGTCGTGAATACTGCGACCTCACCGCACGATACCGCGTTTCAGATGTCCGCCTCGAACATCCGTTTCGGCAAAGGGATCACTCGCGAAGTGGGGATGGATCTTGCCGACTGGCCTTGCCGCCGCACGATGGTCCTGATCGATCCGGCATTGATCGATCTAGCCGTCGCCGCCATCGTTCGGGAATCTCTGAAAAATTCCCGCGTCGATTTCGTTGTGTACGACAATATCGCAGTCGAGCCGACCGCACTCAGTTTTCAGGCGGCGATCGAATTTGCCCGCGCCGGTCAGTTCGACTCGTATGTCGCCGTCGGCGGCGGGAGCACGATCGACACGGCCAAGGCGGCGAACTTGTATGCCACGTATCCCGCCGATTTTTACGACTATGTGAATGCCCCCATCGGGAAGGGTCAGCCGGTTCCCGGTCAACTCAAGCCGCTCATCGCCATCCCGACGACCGCCGGGACCGGCAGCGAAACGACGGGGGTCTCGATCTTCGACGATCCCGATAAAAAAGCCAAAACCGGGATCGCCCACCGATACCTCAAACCGGCATTGGGGATCGTCGACTGCGACAACACCCGTTCGATGCCCGCAGCGGTCGCCGCCTGCACCGGGCTCGACGTCCTCAGCCATGCCCTCGAATCGTACACGGCGATCCCCTACGATCGCCGCCCGCTTCCTGCCCGGCCGATCGAACGCCCCGCATATCAGGGGACGAACCCGATCAGCGACGTCTGGGCATTGCGTGCTCTCGAACTCGTCACCGAGTTTCTCCCCCGCGCCGTCGCCGATACCTCCGATGAAGAAGCCCGCGCGAACATGCTGCTCGCGTCATCGATCGCCGGCATCGGCTTCGGCAACGCCGGCGTCCACTTGCCGCACGGCATGTCCTATCCGGTGGCAGGAATGGTCCGTGACTTCAAACCTGCGGGCTACCGCGTCGATCACGCGATGGTGCCGCACGGCATGTCGGTGATTCTGCACACGCCGGCTGTCGTTCGCTTTACCGCCGAGACCAATCCCCAGCGCCATCTGCGCGCCGCGCAGGCATTGGGGGCCGATATCAGGAGTGTCGCTCCTGCCGATGTGGGTGAACTCCTCGCACAGACCGTCATCCGTTACATGCGGCAACTCGGCATGCCCAACGGCTTGAAAGCGGTCGGCTATACCGAAACCGACATCCCCGCTCTCGTACAGGGGACATTGCCGCAACATCGCGTCACCAAACTCTCTCCGAAACCGGCGGGCGAAGCCGAACTCGCGGAGCTTTTTCTCCAATCGATGACGATCTGGTGATTCCTCGCGGCTGGATGGAACCCCGTCCCCGTCAGCAGTGTCCAATTGAGAGAGATACGATTCCCCCTGCTTGCGCCGGTCATCGGATCAGTCATCGTCCTTTGATACCGTGCTACGTCTTGGGAAAAAATCATCCATTCACTATACTTGGATGAATTATGTGATTCCGGGTCAGAGTCATTTTTGCCCACGGCTTTTCAGTCTCATCGATTAGAACTCACTGTTGGATACGATTTTGCGAAACCCCGACCAGACAACTGACCAGCTTTACGACTTGCTTTCGAAGCGAATTTTGATCCTCGATGGGGCCATGGGCTCGTTGATCATGGCTGAAAAGCCTTCGGAAGCCGATTATCGCGGCGAGCGTTTTGCCGATCATCCCTACGATCTCAAGAACTGCAACGACATCCTGGTGTTGTCACAGCCGCGAATGATCGAAGACATTCACCGCGCCTATCTCGAAGCCGGCGCCGACATCATCGAGACCGATTCCTTTAACGCCAACGGCGTCTCGCTGCTCGAATACGATCTCGCCGGCATCACGACCGAACTCAACACGGCAGCCGCCCGGCTGGCGCGGCACGCCGCCGATGAGTTCACGCGCAGAAACCCCTCAAAACCCCGCTTCGTCGCGGGGAGCATCGGGCCGATGAACCGTTCGCTGTCGATGTCGCGCGACGTGAACGATCCTGGTAAACGCGAAGTGACGTTCGACCAGGTCGTCGCCGCCTATACCGCGCAGATCGCGGGGCTTGTCGATGGGGGAGTCGACATCCTGCTCCCCGAAACGTCGTTCGATACGCTCAACATGAAAGCCTGCCTGTATGCGATCGACCGCTTCTTCGAAGATCACGGGATTCGGATGCCAGTCATGGTTTCCGGAACGATCTTCGACGGAGGCCGCACGCTCACCGCGCAATCGATCGAAGCGTTCTGGTCGTCGATCTCGCATTTCCCCATGATGAGCGTCGGCCTCAACTGCGGTGTCGGTCCCAAACAGATGCGACCCTATGTCGAGAACCTCTCGCAGGTCGCCGACCGCTTCATCAGTTGTTATCCCAACGCCGGCTTGCCGAACGAAATGGGAACGTTCGACATGACTCCCGCCGAGATGGCCGATTACCTCCATGAATTCGCCGAGGCGGGTTGGCTCAATTTCGTCGGCGGCTGCTGCGGTTCGACTCCCGATCATATCCGGGCGATCGCTCGCGCCGTCGAGGGACTCAAACCGCACAAGATCGCCGAGGTACCGCATTACTCGAACTACAGCGGAACCGAGCGGCTCGAAGTCCGTCCCGAATCGACGTTCATCCTTGTCGGCGAACGAACCAACGTCACCGGCTCGAAGAAATTTGCCCGCTTGATTAAAGACGAGAATTACGACGAGGCGTTATCGGTTGCCCGCCAGCAGATCGAAGGGGGAGCCAACATCCTTGACGTCAACATGGACGAAGGGTTGATCGACAGCGAAGCGGCGATGACCAAGTTTCTCAATCTGGTTGCCGCCGAACCCGATCTCACGCGCGTGCCGCTGATGGTCGACAGTTCGAAGTTTTCGGTGATCGTCGCCGGGTTGAAGTGCGCGCAGGGGAAGTGCATCGTCAACTCGATCAGCATGAAGGAAGGCCCCGAAAAATTTCTGGAGCAGGCAAAAGAAGCCCGCCGTCTCGGTGCCGCCGTCGTCGTGATGGCCTTCGATGAAGAAGGGCAAGCCGTTGAAGCCGATCGCAAGGTCGCCATCTGCAAGCGGGCCTACGATCTGCTCACGCAGCAGGCGCACGTTCCTCCTGAAGATATTATCTTCGATACCAACATCCTCACGGTCGGGACCGGTATCGAAGAACATGCCGATTACGCCAACGCCTTCTTCGAGTCGGTCCGCCAGTTGAAACAGATCTGCCCCGGAGCGAAAACCTCCGGTGGGGTGAGCAACGTCTCGTTCGCCTTCCGCGGTAACGACATCGTTCGCGAAGCGATGAACGCCGCGTTTCTGTATCACGCGATCCAGGCCGGTCTCGACATGGGGATCGTCAACGCCGGTCAGCTCGCCGTGTACGAAGAAATCGAGCCCGAACTCAAGGAGCACGTCGAGGACGTGCTGCTCAATCGGCGTCCCGATGCGACCGAGCGGTTGATTCAACTCTCCGAGCGGATCAAGAATTCGGGGCAAGTGAAAAGCGAAGTCGAAGCGACCGCCGAATGGCGGAATGCCCCGGTCGAGGAACGATTGAAACATGCCCTGCTCAAGGGGATCACCGATTACATTGACGAAGATACCGAAGAAGCCCGACTGAAATATCCCCGCCCGCTGGATGTCATTCAAGGCCCGCTGATGGACGGCATGGGGGTCGTCGGCGAACTTTTCGGGGCCGGTAAAATGTTTCTCCCGCAAGTCGTCAAAAGTGCCCGCGTGATGAAAAAAGCGGTCGCCTGGCTCACTCCCTACATGGAGGCCGAAAAAGACGGCGTCGCCAGCACGCGCGGGACCATCATCATGGCGACTGTCAAGGGAGACGTACACGACATCGGCAAGAATATCGTCGGCATCGTGATGCGCTGCAACAATTTCGAAGTCATCGATCTCGGCGTCATGGTGTCGTGCGAAACCATTCTGAACATGGCGCTCGAAAAACGGGCTGACATCATCGGCCTGAGCGGGCTGATCACCCCGTCGCTCGATGAAATGGTCCACGTCGCCCGCGAGATGCAACGGCAGGGGTTTTCGATTCCGTTGCTCATCGGCGGAGCGACGACGAGTTCGAAGCACACGTCGGTGAAGATCGCCCCCGCGTACGATCAGCCGACGGTCCACGTTCTCGATGCGTCGGTCTCGGTTCCCGTCGTCGAGCAACTTCTCAATCCCGAACGCAGAAACCAATTCGCCGTACAAAACCGCGCGACTCAAGAACGGGACCGTCAGAGTTTCGCCGACCGCCAGCAGAAAGCGCTCACGCCGTATTCCGAGGCCCTGGCCCGGCGATTTCCCACCGACTGGAAAACCGTCAGCATCGATCGTCCGGAATTTCTCGGATTGCGGGAACTCAATCCGCAACCGCTCGAAGAGATCATCCCGTTCATCGACTGGTCGCCGTTCTTCATGACGTGGGAACTGCGCGGCAAGTATCCCCGCATCTTCGACGATCCGTACGTCGGCCCCGAAGCCCGCAAATTGTTCGACGATGCGCAGAAACTTCTCGCGCGCATCGTCGCCGAGAATAAACTGACGGCGCAGGGAGTCTACGGTTTCTGGCCCGCCGCCAGCGACGGCGACGACGTCATCCTCTACACCGACGATTCGCATTCATGTGAATACGCTCGCTTTCCGATGCTCCGCCAGCAATGGGAGCGAAAGGGGCAGGACTATTTCCGTTCGCTCGCCGATTACATCGCTCCGGTCGATAGCGAACGCTCCGATTACATCGGCGCCTTCGCGGTGACGACCGGACATGGCTGCGACGAATTCGTCAAGGAGTTCGAAACGCAGCACGACGACTATCATTCGATTCTCGTCAAGGCGCTCGCCGATCGGCTCGCCGAGGCGTTCGCCGAGATGCTGCATGTCCGCGTCCGCCGCGAGTGGGGTTACGGCCGGCAGGAACATCTCTCGCACGAGGAACTGATCGAGGAGAAATACCGCGGCATCCGCCCGGCGTTCGGCTACCCCGCCTGTCCCGATCACACCCGCAAGCGCACGCTGTTCGAGATCCTCGACGCCAAGCAGAAAACCGGCATCACGCTGACCGAGAATTATGCAATGTACCCCGCGGCGTCGGTCAGCGGTTTGTACTTCGCTCATCCCGAAGCTCGCTATTTTTCCGTCGACCGCGTTTCGCTCGATCAGGTCGAATCATATGCGAAGCGAACCGGCATGACCCTCGCCGAGACCGAACGCTGGCTGGGACCGAACTTGGGGTATGAGCCGGCGCGGCAGTGAAGAAGGAGTGGGTGATTGGGTGATCGGGAGTAAAAGCGCGCGGGCGGTTAGCCGCGACGCGAAGGATTTCCGCAGCGGAGCGCGTACACTGGCCGTAACATTTTCCCACTTCCGCGCCCGAAAATCGGTGGAATGCCTGCCGCGATGCGCGGTACACTTCCTGCATGAGCACCATGCCCCCCGTTTCTGAAATGCAGCAGGCGTACCTCGATCGTGACGCCTCGTATAACGGACTCTTCTTCTTCGGTGTCCGCACGACAGGAATTTTCTGCCGGCCCACTTGCCCGGCGAGAAAACCATTGCCAAAAAACGTCGAATACTTCGCGACGGCTGGCGATGCGCTCGTCGCCGGTTATCGGCCGTGCAAACGCTGCCGACCTTTGGAACCCGACGATCAACCGGCCTGGGCGCTCGAACTGCTCGGTGAAGTCGAACGCAACCCCGCCGTGAGAATTACCGACGGTGAGCTTGCCGCCCGCGGGATCGACCCGGCGACCGTGAGGCGATATTTTCACCGCCGGTATGGTATGACGTTTCAGGCCTATGCGCGGGGACGCCGCTTGTCGGGGGCGTTTCAGCAGATCCGCGAACAGACCATGCTCGATGACGCCATATTTGAGAGCGGATTCGATTCGCACAGCGGATTTCGTGAAGCTTTTACACGCACGTTCGGCGAGACTCCGGGCCGTTACCGTAACGGCGAGTGCATCGTTCTGTCGTGGGTGCGAAGTCCGCTCGGCCCGCTCGTCGCCGGGGCGACGTCGGAAGGCATCTGCCTGCTCGAATTCACCGACCGGATGATGCTCGAAACGCAATTCGTCACGATCAAAAAGTTGTTTGGTCTCCCCGCGATCCCTGGTTCGAACGCACTTCTCAAAACGCTGCACGAAGAACTCGCAGCTTACTTTGCAGGGACATTGCGCGAATTCACGGTCCCGCTGGTTTATCCGGGGACTCCGTTTCAGCGGAGGGTGTGGGACCAATTGCTGGCGATTCCGTATGGCGAGACCCGGTCATACGAGGAGTTGGCCCGCACCGTCGGCATACCAAAAGCGGCGCGAGCCGTCGGCCGGGCGAACGGTCTCAATCGAATCGCGATCGTGATCCCCTGCCACCGCGTCGTCAACAAAGACGGCCAACTCGGCGGCTACGCCGGCGGTTTACGGTGGAAGCAGTTTTTGCTGGACCTCGAATGTGGGGCAACCCGGAGTCGCTAATAACAAAATTTCGGTTAGCCGCGACGCGAAGGTTTCCGTAGCGGAGCGCTTCGAGTAGTGGTATCGCGGCGCTCGACCACCGGCTGGCTGCGAGGTATTAGCGATTACCGGACTCGAGGAACCTCGATGAGCTGCGGCTTCGGGTCGAAGACGAACGTGCGGATGACGTTTCCTTGTTTCGCGTCTCGTTCCTGATTGGTGATGACTTCGGCGGTGAGAATTTCATTGCCCGATTCGGGGTGAATGGTGATCTTGGCACCGAAGAGTTGCATCAGTTTTGCGATTTCGGGATCGTCCTGGGTATCGAATGAGCCGACCGTCACCACCGACTGAAAGCGATCGTGCAGGACGTACGCTTCGATTTTGCGGTTCTCGCGCAGAATGTGTGCCAGCTTCCACGCATCGATTCCCGCTTCATCGAGCCGCGAGACTTTGCTGAACACGGAATCGGCTTTCTGCTGGTCGACGTGTCCCATTTGCGTCAGGGTTTTTCCGTAGAACGATGCAACGACGATGGTGTACTTGCTGGGATTATCGAGGAGCGAGAATTCGGCGCCCGCATTAAGTTCTTTGAGGAGCGGGTCTTTGCGCTTCTTTTTGACTTCATCGGGAGTCAATAAGGGATTCATCGTCATGAACGCACCGCTCATCGGTTTGGGGCGACCCGGAGTCTGCTTGAAATTCGCACCGTTCAGGCTTTTCGGCTCAAACTTGACTTTGATCCAGTTGAGCGTTTTTTGTGCGAGGGGGTCATCGATTTTCTCGTAATTTCCGGCGAGAACGCAGATCCGTTCCTGTTGGGTATTGATATGCCGCACTTGCTGACGCCCTAATCGATCGAACGTTTCGACCTCCTGCGTCAT
>JBJXGP010000518.1:0-10820 GCA_046160425.1 Planctomycetaceae bacterium | reverse complement strand
GAAGATGGGGATGCGCTTCGAGCAAGGCCAGAAAATGGATTTCGAAGGGGCGCAGCCCCATCATCACCTGACTCAACCCCGAACTGATCGACTCGTGCGGAGCTCCCCCGACGAGATGCACGCGACCGACTTGTTTTTCCCCGGCGCGCAGGGGAAATTCCAACTGCCAGAGTTCCGACGGACGCGGGTGAGTCTGCCGGACCTGGGCCTTGTGAAATGCTTCACCCTGCGAAGGCAAGTCGATCTGCAACTCGATCGTGCTCAACTCGAGTTGATCGGCACAGGCTCGCAATGTTTCCCAGAGAGGCTCCCAATTGCGAGACCCCGTCGTATTGCTGTGCGCATGAGGCCGATGCCGGGGGTGAACCCGCGGCATCGCAAGTGATCGCGACGGGGAAACGGCTTGTCCTGGCGCGGTCGTGGGAATCGGAAACGCCTTGGCGCTGAATGTCCCTCGATAGGCCGCATGCAGCATGGCGACGATCAGCGGAAAAGCCCAGACGGCAAGCCCCGGCGACAGTCGCACCAGACCGGGATCGTTGCGCCCGACGGAAATGAGATGGGTCGACACGATGCCGAGAAGGATCCCGCACTGCATCGTGGCTGTCCGCCCGAGCCATGTTTCCCCTTGAGTCATACCATAGATCGCCCATCCGATAAGTCCGCCGACGATCAGACTGCATAGGAGAATCGCCTCGAAATAGGCGTGTCCGATCGTCGTGCCGATGAGTACGACGCCCACAATAATTCCTGAAATGGCGGACAATCCGAGATTCTTGTCGACGAATGCGAACAGATTGATCGCGGCGAACAGCCATGCCAAAGTCACGGGGACGGCGAAGATGCCAAGCTCGAGGCTTCCCTCATCGAATGCGACTTTACGGATGACAATTCCTGACGAAACGAGAATCATGCAGACAAGGATCTGGCCTGCGGCAAGTTCGCGTCGGCGAAGCGAAAAGGCATCGTGGATCAATCCCAGGCAGGAGACGGTGATCCCCGCGGTCAGTACTTCCTGCAACAAGAGCCAGTCGCGCCAGAATGCATTCGCCGTCCATCCCCAGGAACACACGGCGACGATTCCAGAAAGAATCCCCATCCATAACGACAGGTTGTGGACCACCGATCTTTTCCAGTGAGGAGTTTCCCGGCCCATCTCCGACCGTTGTTGCCGATTCGGCGTATTCAACTGCGCGAGAATCCGCGGCGCAGCAAATAGCGTCATCGCCATGGCAATTGCAGTCGCCATGACCGTCAGCCCGATCAGATTGGGATCGAGAAAGGCAAGGATCATTACAGTTGTTACAATCCATTCAGGAGTTGCAGTCGAAAATTTTAACTCTTTTTGACACGTGACAGTAAGAATGCGGAGTGAGGAGCCAATCGCCCCAATAAAAACAGCTTAATTCGTATGTCTTGATTGACGATCTTCGTCATTCAATGACATCGTATTTTGACGTTTTCAGTGGTGTGACCGCCGGAGTCACTGAATGCTTTTCAGTGGACAATACCCTTTTCTCGATCCATCAACCGTCGTTCTTAGGATCAATTACGTGAATTATTTCAAAGCCGTCACGAACGATTCGCCGATGCTGAGAATCTCTGCTCTCGTTCATGTGCAAGATGCGTACCTTTGACACCACGTCACGCGGTTTCAAAGCGTGAGTCTTCGCAGCACGTCCATAAAGCAGATACGTCCGTTAATTCGACAACCGGGCGAATTCGCACGAATCGCTGTTGATACCTCAACGACGATCGCTTATAAATATAAACAATCCGTGATGGGATTCTCTTCGATAGATCCTTGCATGAAAGTGATCCGTTGTGGTTTTGCAGAAGACCACACGCACTCGGAACGGAGTCGGCGAATGCTCACATTGTTCGACGATAACCGGCAACCAGCCCGATTGGTCACCCGCCGCGGCGTCATTACCGCCGGTGCGATCGGCTTCGGCGGATTGACCCTCGCCAACCTTCTTCGATCCGATGCCACGGCCGGTGCCGGTCGGACGAATCAATCGATCATCTTCGTGCATCTCGACGGCGGTCCGCCGCAGATGGACATGATCGATCTCAAGCCGCTGGCTCCGGTCGAAATTCGCGGCGAATTCATGCCGATCTCGACGAGTGTCCCTGGTGTGCAGATTGGCGAATTGCTGCCGCAAATGGCTGCGGCTGCCGATCGTTTTGCGTTCGTCCGCTCGCTCGTCGGTTCGACCGGTCATCACGATGCGTTCCAATGTCAGTCGGGATTCGACGTCAAGGACATGGCCGGTGTCGGCGGTCGTCCGGCACTCGGGTCGATCGTCGCCAAACTCCAGGGGTCTCCCTCCGATTCCTCCCCGGCGTATATCGATCTGATGCAGGGCCGCGCACTCGTGCGCAACAGCGCACGCCCCGGTTTTCTCGGCCCCGGATACAAGGCGTTTCGTCCGGATATTTCTCACATGTTCGAACGCGAACTCGAACAGGGTATGAAGAGAGAACTGGCCCGGTTGGGATCGAATCACACCGTCAGTCTCACGCTCAACGATGCGATCACCGTCGATCGGTTGAACGACCGTCGCGCGCTAATGTCAAAGCTCGACCGCATCCGACATCATGTCGATTCCAGCGGTATGATGGATGCCATGGATCGCTTTGAACAGCAGGCGGTCGGCATCCTCACCTCCGGTCGACTGGCTGATGCGATCGATCTCGAAAAAGAAGATCCGCGCGTGCTCGCCAAATTCACTTTGCCGCCGCAATTGGCCGCCGACAAGTTTAACACGGCAGATGGTCCGCAGGCCGTTCGCAAGTTCCTGCTGGCCCGCCGACTGATCGAAGCGGGGGCACGCGTCGTCAGCCTCTCGATCAGTGATTTCGATACGCACCGCGACAATTTCCCGCGGATGCGCCAACTGCTGCCGATTGTCGATCACGGCCTCTCGGCACTCGTTCAGGATCTCACCGATCGCGGCATGCTCGACGACGTCTGCATTATCGCCTGGGGAGAATTCGGGCGGACTCCGCAAGTCAACAAGAGCGGCGGCCGCGACCATTGGCCGCGCGTGGGGCCGGTCATTCTCGCCGGCGGGGGTTTGCGCACCGGACAGGTCATCGGAGCGACCGACAGCACGGCGAGCGCGCCGGTCTCGCGTCCCGTCGATTACAAGGATATCTTCGCGACGCTATATCACACGCTCGGCATCGATCCCCTGGCAACGTCGCTCATCGACCCGCATGGACGACCACAGTATCTATTGGATGCCGGTAAACCGCTAAAAGAGTTGATCTGAGCCGTTGCAGTGGCAAAATACGAATGTTCGGAGGACTCATCGGTATCAATTTATGCAAGGTTGAGTCCTTGATTACCGAAAGTTGAAACAAAAAAGCCCTTCAAGTGAAGGGCTTTTAGTTCGCCATCGGAACTTGTCTCGCTCAAATCGACATTCATCAAAAGTGCCCAAGACAGGAATCGAACCTGCACTTCCAGTAAAGGAAACTAGGCCCTCAACCTAGCGCGTCTGCCAGTTCCGCCACTTGGGCATGTGGTGCTTCGAATGGATACGACAATCATGCATCGGCATGATTCGAATAAAAATTCAGGCTGGACCCCGAATGCGTTTCATTGCGACGGGACTTGTGAAAGATAAACCGGACCCGTTTCCGGAGCAAGCCTACAACCCTACCAAATTGACACTTCTCATGAGGAAATAGTTCGCCCACGGACGAGTCGATCGATCCGGAGGCCATATTTCGACATTCAGGAGAATTATCAACCGCTCGCATCCCGTATCGTTGACCTATGCATGAAAACGATATAGAATCCCTGTTTCGTCATGTGAGCGGTCGGGAGCGGGGCATCTGCCCTGCGTAAGCCGAATGAAGTCATTGGATTTGGGAGTAGCAAGAGACTATGGGTCGTGTGGAACGAGATCGTGAAATTGCACGTCGGCGAGTGCGCCGGGTTAAACTCAAGAAGCTTCGCGCAAAATTCGCTGCGACGAAAGACCCCGATGCTCGCGCATTGATCGTTGCGAAAGCGCGTGTAATCAGCCCGCTGGCTACGCTCGAAGAGACCGAAGAATAATTCGCCCGCAGACGTTACGGGATGACTTCACCTTACATCTCACGTTTTCGGAAGACGAATTCTCCTTCCTCCACATCGACGTCAATCTGGCATCCCTCCGGGTATTGACCCGATAAAATCTCGCTCGCCAGTTGGTTCTGAAGCCGATGTTGAATCACCCGTTTCAATGGTCGCGCTCCGTACACGGGATCGTAACCCTCCTCGGCGATCAGGTCGCGAGCTGCGGGTGAGACCGACAATTCGTACTGGTTTTCACTCATCTGGCGAATCAATTTGCTCAATTGCAAGTCGACGATCTGGCGGATTTCCTCCTGTCCCAGCGGATGAAACACGATGATTTCATCGATCCGGTTGAGGAACTCCGGCAGGAATTCCCGCTCCAGGGCACTCAAGACCCGATTGCGGATTTCCTTTTCGTGCTCCTTCCCCGCGAGTTCCATGATCGCTTGACTGCCGATGTTCGACGTCATGACGACGATCGTATTCGAGAAATCGACCGTCCGTCCGTGACTGTCGGTCAAGCGACCGTCGTCGAGAAGCTGCAGCAGAATATTGAAGACGTCGCGGTGAGCCTTTTCGATCTCGTCGAGCAGCAGCACTGAATACGGCTGCCGGCGAACCGCCTCGGTCAGACGTCCCCCTTCATCGTATCCGACGTAACCCGGAGGAGCGCCGATCAAGCGGGCCACGCTGTGCCGTTCCATGAATTCGCTCATGTCGATGCGGACCATGTTCCGTTCGTCGTCGAACAGAAATTCGGCGAGCGCTTTGCACAATTCCGTCTTGCCGACCCCCGTCGGTCCTAAAAAGATGAATGACCCGACCGGGCGATTGCGATCCTGCAATCCCGATCGCGAACGGCGGACGGCGTTCGACACCGCTTTAACCGCCTCGGTCTGATCGATCATGCGCCGATGGAGTTCGTCTTCCATGTGAAGCAGTTTTTCGCGCTCTCCCTGTAACATCTTGGTGACGGGGATATTGGTCCACGCGCTGACCACTTTGGCGATATCGTCCGCGGTCACTTCTTCCCGGAGCAACCGCTGACCATCGGCGTCCCCTTGTTCGGTGACTCGCTTTTCGACTTCGATCAACTGCTGTTCGGCTTCGCGGAGCTTTTGCTCGGACTGATACGCCTTCTCGTAGTCGGCGTTTAGATTCGTTCGCTGTGCCGTATTAAACGCCTGCTCGTAAGACGTGCGCAGATGCTCGATTTCCTCTTTAAGCGGCCGCAGTCGCGACAGCGATTCCTTCTCGGCCTCCCAGCGGGCCTTGAGGACATTGACCGATTCTTCTCGTTCGGCGATTTCCTGCTTCAAATCGTCGAGACGCTCGCGGCTTTCAGGAGTTTTCTCTTTCGCGAGCGCCGTGGCTTCGATCTGCAACCGGGCGAGTTCGCGCGTCGCCTGATCGATTTCGATCGGCATCGAATCCATTTCCATCCGCAGACGGCTCGCCGCTTCATCGACCAGGTCGATCGCCTTGTCGGGGAGAAACCGATCGTTGATGTAGCGATCGGATAACGTGGCTGCCGCGATGATGGCATCGTCAGTGATCCGCACGCCGTGATGCGATTCGTAACGTTCTTTCAAGCCGCGAAGGATCGACACCGTATCTTCGAGACTCGGTTCCTTGACCAGCACCGGTTGAAAGCGTCGCTCGAGCGCGGGATCTTTTTCGATGTGCTTGCGATATTCATCGAGAGTCGTCGCACCGACGCAGTGGAGTTCGCCGCGAGCCAATGCCGGCTTCAGCAGGTTCGAGGCATCGAGCGCCCCTTCCGCCGCTCCCGCGCCGACGACGGTATGCAGTTCATCGATGAACAGCACGATCTTCCCGGCGGCCTGCTGCACTTCATTGAGGACCGCTTTCAGCCGATCTTCGAATTCACCCCGATATTTGGCCCCGGCGATCAGCGCCCCCATGTCGAGGGCGATCACGCGTTTGTCCTTCAGATTCTGCGGCACGTCGCCGAGTACGATGCGATGCGCCAAGCCTTCGACGATCGCCGTTTTACCGACGCCGGCGTCGCCGATCAGCACGGGATTGTTTTTACGCCGGCGAGACAGAACCTGAATGATGCGGCGAATCTCGTCATCGCGGCCGATCACGGGATCGATCTTTCCCTGCCTGGCGAGCGCGACGAGATCTTTGCCGTAACGTTCGAGTGCCTGGTATTTGTCTTCGGGATTCTGATCGGTCACCTGCTGACCGCCGCGAACCGCTTTCAGGGCTTGCAGCACGTCGGCTTCTTCGACGCCGTTGATTTCGAGCAGCCGCTTGGCGGAACTGTCGACCTGCGTCAACGCCAACAGCAGATGTTCGGTTGATATGTACGCATCCTTCATCTGATCGGCGTTCTGCTGAGCGCGATCGAAGAGTTGCATGAAGGGCCGACTGGCTCCGACTTGCAGCGATTGTCCCGACGCCTTGGGGAGTTTTTCCAGCTCGCTCGCGACCAGCGATTGCAATTGTGCCAGATTCGTACCGATCCGCTGAATAACCGGACGCACGATCCCCTGATCTTCGTCCAGCAGGGCTTTGAGCAGATGCAGCGGCTGTAGTTCGGGATTTCCCCCCTGCTCGGCGAGCCGATGCGATTTTTGCAGCCCCTCCTGAGCCTTCACGGTCAACTTGTCGATGGGCAATGACATGAGCGTTCCTCCTTTTCCGCGAGATTCCGTGCCGCGAATGCATTTGAACTTCGCGCAGGTTCCACCCTCACGTCCGGATTTCACCTGACGTGCGTTGTTCAATGATGAATGACCAGACGGATATTCAAAAGAACGTGCGAAGAGCTCTCGGGGTGGGAACCTCGCGAATGAATTTCTTCATCTGCGAAGTGTTTTAGCGATTATAATCGTGTGAAATGTTCGTTTAATCGTTGATCAAAAACCAATGTCATGTTTCATTTTGGTTGGCACTGGCGGCCTGTCCGCCAGTGTTTTCAGATCGTTATCCCCCTCACAAGGGCGGTCAGATTAGTCTTTCTTTTCGAATTCAGCATCGATCACATTGTCGTCCTTGGGAGCCTCGGCTCCGTCACCCTGCGGACCGGAATCGGCTGCCCCGCCCTCGCCGGAATGCAAGTGCTGGGAAAAGGCTTGTGTCGCCTGGGCCAGTTCTTCCGTTGCGCTCTTGATGGCGGCGACGTCGTCTCGCAGCATGACGGTGTTGACCTTGCTGAGCGAGGCCTCAATCGCCGACTTGGATCCAGCATCGATCTTATCCGCATGTTCTTTCAGCATTTTCTCGGTCTCGTAGACCATGCGCGAAGCGATGTTCTTGGCTTCGGCGAGTTCCCGCTTCTGCTTGTCGTCCGCGGCGTGGGCCTCGGCATCTTTGCGTAAGCGTTCGATTTCGGTTTCGGACAAGCCGCTCGATTGTTCGATCTTCACCGACGTTTCTTTGTTCGTCGCCTTATCCTTGGCGGAGACGTTCAGAATTCCGTTGACGTCGATGTCGAACGTCACTTCGATTTGAGGCGTCCCACGCGGAGCGGGATTAATTCCCTCCAGATTGAACTGTCCCAGCAGGCGGTTGTCGTTCGCCATGGGTCGTTCCCCCTGGAAGACGCGGACCGTGACGGCAGTCTGACTGTCGGCAGCCGTCGAAAACGTTTCACGTTTGGTGGTAGGGATCGTCGTATTGCGTTCGACGAGCGCGGTCATGATCCCCCCTTCGGTCTCGATACCGAGCGACAGCGGCGTGACATCCAACAGCACGACGTCCTTTACTTCGCCGCCGATGATCCCCCCTTGAATGGCGGCGCCGACCGAGACGACTTCGTCGGGATTGACCCCTTTGTGCGGTTCTTTTCCGAAGAGCTGCTTGACGAATTCCTGAACTTTGGGGACGCGGGTCGAACCACCGACCAGAACGACTTCATCGATCTGTTTCGGGTCGAGCTTGGCGTCCTTGAGTGCCTGAACCACTGGCGTTCGGCAACGTTCCACAAGATGATCGACGAGGCGTTCGAACTCTGATCGCGTGATCGACATCTGCAAGTGTTTCGCCCCGCTGGCATCGGCGGTGATGAACGGCAAGTTGATGTCGGTCGTTTGCGACGATGAAAGCTCCTTTTTTGCTTTTTCCGCGGCTTCACGCAATCGCTGTAACGCCATCGGATCTTTACGCAGGTCGATGCCGTTATCAGCTTGAAACTTCTTCGCGATGAAGTTGATCAGCTCTTCGTCGAAGTCGTCGCCGCCGAGGTGCCCGTCACCGTTCGTGCTGAGGACTTCGATGAGTTCATCGCCGACTTCGAGAATCGAGATATCGAACGTCCCACCGCCGAGATCGAAGACGGCGATTTTTTCTTCGGACTTCTTTTCGAGTCCGTACGCCAGAGCAGCGGCGGTCGGCTCATTGATGATACGCTCGACCTCAAGCCCGGCGATCTGTCCGGCATCTTTCGTCGCTTGACGCTGCGCGTCATTGAAATACGCCGGGACCGTAATCACCGCCTTGTTGACTTTGTGGCCGAGATAACTTTCAGCGGCGTCTTTCAGTTTTCGCAGAATGAATGCCGAGATCTCGGGAGGGGTATAGATTTTCTCTCCGACTTTGACTTTCACATAATCGGAGGCTCCCCCCATGACTTCGTAGGGGACCATTTTCTCTTCGTTTTCGACTTCATGATGCCGACGTCCCATGAAGCGTTTGATCGAGTAGATGGTTTTCGTGGGGTTTGTGACTGCTTGCCGTTTGGCGGGTTCCCCGACGAGGATGTCCCCTTTATCGGTAAAGGCCACAACGCTGGGGGTGATGCGATTCCCTTCAAGGTTGGCGATGACCTTGGCCTCCCCTCCCTCGATCACAGAAACGACGGAGTTCGTCGTCCCCAGGTCGATGCCGACGATTTTCTCCCCTTTTAATGCCATGTCAGTTACTCCAGGTATGAATTTTCTGCGGCGGTTAACCGGAGCCATTTACGCTGGCACCAGCCATGCCGGTTGATCGATCTACATTAGTTATCCACCCTTGTCATTATCAAGGCAGTAATGGATGCTGGTGGACTACATGGCAAAGCCTGTGCCAAGTTGCATCTCGAACACAATGCAATTTATAACCGATTATATAATAATGACTTGCGACACCTGCTTTGGCGTCGTATTCATAAGAGTGGCATGAAGTCTGCCAATTTGACACCATCGTATGGACGTCCGCAAAAATCATTGGGTGCCAAATCGGCAGTTGACTGATGCGGAGGTAATCCTTGCCGAGCCTAATGTCCAGAAAGATTTTGTGTTTCGACAAGACGGACACCCGGGCAACTTGACACCTGAAAACCCGGTGAGTACAAAACATATGCAAATTCAGAATCATCTCAGTAAAGAACGAGCAAGCGATGGCAAGATCAATTGCGTTCGCTAGTTACAACTTGCGAACGCAATTTCTCAAGGCCAAGTTCCGTTAAGGCCGGGGTGCTCCTCGGTTACAACGGCGATTGATCTATGACCACTGAATCCTGCTCAGGATGGTATCGCAGGACTTGAATTGACAATTCGACAAACATCGACGGATCGCCATACCGCGAATTGTTACGCCATTAAGTAGCATAAGGTTTGCTACGGACAACAGTTATATCGGACTTCCCTCTGCCTGAAAGGGACCGATGAGTAAGAAACCGGTAAAACGACCGCGGCCCAAAACTACTGCTGCTTCGTCGAAAAAAACAATCACCAAAAAAGTTCCCAAAGTCACGTCAAAGTTATCGCCACCCAATGCGGCAGGTGAACTGAAACGGCTGGACAAGGATCTGATCAAGCTCCTCAATCGGCGCGCGGAAATCACCACCAAGACGATTGAAAAGCTTCCCAACCCCCATCAGGCCGTATTTGACATCCGACAGGATGAGACTCTCTGGCAAGAACTCGAATCGCTGAATTCCGGGCCGCTCCCCTTTCATACCGTGCGAAGCGTCTTTCGGGAAGTGTTGAGTGCGGCCAGACATAAGGTCCGCTCCGTCAAGGTGGCGTATCTTGGTCCTCCCTACAGCTTTTCTCACGTCGCGGCGATCGAACGCTTCGGCCTGAGTGCCGACCTTATTCCCGTCAATACGATCGCCACGGTCTTTGAAGAAGTGAACCGCGGCCATGCCAACTTCGGCGTCGTGCCGATTGAAAACAGCACCGATGGGCGCATTGTCGATACTCTCGACATGTTCACGCGACTGCCGTTGCGGATTTGCGGTGAAGTGCAACTCGCCATTCACCACCACCTCCTCGCCAGCGTCCCGCGAGGCGAAATCGTGGAAGTCTACAGCAAACCGCAGGCATTATCGCAGTGTCGCGAATGGCTCTCTCGAAATATGCCGCAGGCGCAGCTCCGCGAAGTGACGAGCACCTCAACGGCTGCCCAACTGGCCCGCGACAAACCGGGTGCCGCGGCGATTGCCAGTCATCAGGCCGCCGTCCAATACAATTTGCAAATCGTCGCCGAACGGATCGAAGATAACGCCAACAATATCACGCGATTCGCCGTGATCGGAGACGAAGCCGCACACGCCACCGGTTCGGATCGGACAGCCGTTCTCTTGCAAATTGCGCATAAACCCGGCGCATTGGCCGATTCGTTGACGATTTTCAAGCGCAACAAGATCAACCTGACCTGGATCGAGTCGTTCCCGCTCAAAGGTCCGGAGGAAGGCTACCAGTTCTTCCTCGACTTTGAAGGCCACGCGAGCGAAGCCCGCGTGAAACGGACGCTCGAAGAGCTGGCGAAGAAAGCGGTCGTCCTGAGCCGG
>JBJXGP010000517.1:0-13345 GCA_046160425.1 Planctomycetaceae bacterium | reverse complement strand
GGGTGTTTCTCTCATACACGGTCAACGGGCAGGCGCCCATCGAAGAGGTCGAGAAGCAGATCCAAAAAGCGGCCGATCATCCCATGCATCGCGAAGACCGCTGGATTTGGGTGCGCGGCATCAAGGCGTTTCTCGACGGCGGCATGCTCACCGGCAGCGCCTACATGCGGCAACCGTGGGGTGTCAGCGACATTTACTCGATCCGCGATCCCGAATATCGCGGCATTCGGTTCATTCCGCCGGAGAATCTGGAACGAATGGCTCGCTATGCTCTCGAACGCGATCTGCAATTCACCGCGCATTCGGTCGGCGACGGTGCAGTGCATGCCTTGATCGACGCTTATGCGGCGATCGATAAAACGCTCCCCGTGCGCGATCTGCGTCCCTGCATCACGCATTGCAATTTCATGTCCGCCGAAGCGATCGCGAACATGCAGGAAATCGGCATCGTCGCCGACTTACAACCGGCGTGGTTGTGGCTCGATGGGGCAACATTGGAACGTCAATTCGGAGTCGACCGGCTCGCCTATTTTCAGCCGTACAAGTCGATCTTCGATGCGGGAGTGATCGTGGGAGGAGGTTCCGACCACATGCAGAAGATCGGCAGCATCCGCGCGGTCAATCCGTACAACCCGTTTCTGGCGATGTGGATCGCCGTCGCCCGGCAACCTCGTCGGCTCGATCACGTGTTCCATCCCGAACAGCGCATCAGCCGCGAACAGGCGTTACGGCTCTACACGATCAACAATGCGTATCTGACATTCGAAGAGCAGCACAAAGGCTCGCTGGAGGCCGGTAAACTCGCCGACTTTGTGATACTGGATACCGACTTGCTGACGTGTCCCGAGGACAAGATTCCCGAAATCACCGTTTCGGAGACCTACGTCGGGGGAAAGCGGGTGTATGCGAAAGCCGATGAGAAATAGGTCGCATGTTGTCTGAGCGTATCCCACTGGTGTGACAAACATCTGGTTTGTGCAATATCTTCAATTGCTGTATGGAGTTGAATCTATCAATCAGGTGCGATTTCCAGGGAAGTTCTCTTGCCGTCACCGATTTATCGGGTATGATCAATGTGCGTTTATGAGTGGCCATCCGATTGTGAGTCGATGCCCGCGCGACGGTGAATCTCGGAAGGACATGCCCGATGAATAACGATTACGCCTGCCGTTCGGCTGAACACCTGCTGAGCCGGCGGTCCTTTCTCGATTGCCTCGCTGTCGGCACGGTCGGGGTCGCGATGGGATTGGGTGACATCTTCACCGGCAACCCGGCCATCGCCTCGCAATTCAAGACCGGACACAAACGCGTTCTCAACGTCTTTCTGCACGGCGGGGTCAGCCAACTCGAAACGTGGGATCCCAAACCCAACACCGATACCGGCGGGCCGTTTCGCACGATTCCCACCTCGGTTCCCGGGACGCACATTTCGGAACTCCTCCCGCATACCGCGAAGCTGATGCATCTGTTGTCGATCGTGCGGAGTCTCGACACCCACAATAGCGATCATTTTCGCGGAGTCGTCGAAATGACGACCGGTCGCAAGCAGACGCCGGCGGTAGAGTATCCGCACTTGGGAGCGGTCGCCTCGAAGTCGCTGATGCCCGATAAATTCACGCTGCCGGGGCATCTGCTGATTCGCAGTTCGCCCGGCGAACGAAATGTTGAATCCGAAGCCCACAAGGCGGCGTACCTCGGTCCGCGGTATGCCAGCATGACAATTTACGATTGCAAACTCCCGCAATACACCGAACGCCCCGCTTCATTGACGACCGACGCCGACGTCCTCCGCAATTCGTTGCGCGAGCGAATCAACACGCGCTTCGCCGGTCGCCGACGGACCGCCGATACAGAAGCCTACAATTTTTCGTACGATCAGGCTCGCGATCTGTTGGCACAGCGCGAAGTCTTCGACGTCACCAAAGAATCGGCTGCCGATCAGCAGCGTTATGGTACGAGCGAATTCGGCAAGCATTGTCTGCTCGCACGTCGGCTGCTCGAACACGGCGTGCCGTTCGTGCAGGTCAATCACGCCGATTACGATACGCATCACGAAAATTTCGATTTTCACATCGAACAACTGGGCGAATTCGATTTGCCCTTCGCGACGCTCATCGCCGATATGTCCGAACGCGGACTGCTCAAAGAGACGCTGGTCTGCGTCATGAGCGAATTTGGACGGACTCCGAAAATTAACGACCGCTACGGCCGCGATCACTGGGGGACCGCATGGAGCGTCGTGCTGGGGGGCGTCGGCGTGCAACCCGGTGCCGTTATCGGCAAGACGAACGAAAACGGGACGGTCGTCACCGATCGATCGGTCGACCACGGCCATGTGTTCCATACGATTCTGCAAGCCGTCGGCGTGAATTCCTCGGGCGAGTTCGATATCGGCGGGAGAAAATTTCCCGTCGCCGATCCCGCGAAATCGCCTATCCAGGAGTTGCTGGCATGAACCAGGCGGCCCCCGTCAAAATCGATCCTGAAAAGATGCACGTGCTGATCGAGCACAAGCACGATCGGCCCCTCACGGCATGCCACTGGGAACCGACCTCTCGATTTGTCTTTTTCGGCGCTGAAGACAATCTCGTGCATCGCGTCGATCTCACGACGAACACCGCGATCGCCATGCCGGGACACGACAGTTGGATCCGCAGTTTCGCGTCGTCGTTGAACGGCGAATTCCTGATCACAGGCGGATACGAAGGCCGACTCATCTGGTGGCCCGCGACCGCCGAAAAGCCGGAACCGATTCGCGTCGTCGAAGCGCATCAGGGCTGGATCCGCGCCCTCGCCTCGAGCCCCGACGGTAAGTACATCGCCAGTTGCGGCAACGATCTGCTCATCAAGTTGTGGGATACCACAACCGGGGCGCTCGTCCGCGAATTCCCCGGGCATCAGTCGCACATATACAACGTGCTGTTCTCACCCGATTCGACGACGATGTTCTCGTGCGATCTCAAGGGGACGCTCAAAGCCTGGGCGATCGATACGCCGACTCCGCGCGACGTGGTGACGGTGGAGGCGTTGCACAAATACGATACGACCTTCCGGGCCGATATCGGCGGGGCTCGCAGCATCGCCCTTCGCAGCGATGGAGCATTATTGGCGCTCGGCGGGATTACCAATGTCTCGAATGCATTCGCCGGGACAGGCGACGTCGTCGTGGTGCTGGTCAATCTGCCTGAAAACAAGATTGACGTGCAGTTGGAATCAAAAGACAAGATGAAAGGCGCGACCTGGGGCGTGGCCCATCATCCCGACGGCTTCTGGATCGGCTTGACCGGCGGCGGTAGCGGCGGCTGGTTCTTCTTTTGGAGAGGCGACGGACCTCACGAATACTTCAAGCTCCAACTCAAAAGCGGAGGACGCGGCATGAGCATCTCCCCCGACCGCGCCCACGTCGCCGTCGCCCACGCCGACAGTTTTCTCCGCACCTACGCGCTCTACGAAAAACCGGCGTGATGTCGCCTCGGGATTTTTTCCAATACAGAGGGTAGCCCGGACAGCTCCGTGTCCGGGTCGCGCAGCGACAAGAGGGTTTTTCGACTTGTTCCCAAGCTCCGCTTGGGAACGCACGTCCGCGAGAGCTTCCGCTTCGCCAAACGATCACCAATGTTCCATTCCACTGGCGGACAAGCCGCCAGTGCTACCCGCCCGACGGAGGCCGGCTACAATCAGTCACTCTGATTTCGCCGGTTCGACGAGCAGCGCCGAAATCACCTGTGCATACACGCGATGACCGAAGTCGTTCGGATGGTTGACGCCGTTGCCGGTCTGGTCCCAGTCTTTCTTCAGTTCCAGAAATTCCGTCCAGATCGACGTCATGTCGGCGAGCGCGATGCCGGGTCGGCAGAGTTCTTGGAGCGCATCGCGGAATTCGGGGAACCGCTCGTGATGCAACGTGATCCAGTCGCGATTGCCGAGCATCGATGCCACGAGAATGAACTCGGCTTCGGGAAGCTTTTCCCGCACGGCATCGATCAATTTTTGCGTGTTGGCCTGATAGTCTTTCGTGGAACGCCCGGCGGAATCGTTCATGCCGAAAGCGACGATCACGAGGTCCGGTTTTTTCTCGGTGATCCCATCGATCATCGTCAACGCCCATTGGGTATCCTTGCCGCTGATCGACAAGTTGGTGAGTTCGACTTTCGTCTGGTACTGCTCGGCAAGATGGAGTTGCAAGAGATCGGGATACGGCGGCTGATACGGTGGGCCGTCCGAATAGCCGGAGGCATTATGCCCCGTCGAGATGCTGTCCCCCACCACAACGATCGAGACCGGTTGTTTGTTGCGCAATTTGCCGATCGTGCGCGGCAAGGCTTGCTCGTCGAACTTGGGTATCGTCGATTTCCATAGGCCGGGAGCGTGCGTGTACGTGATGCAGGTTTGCATGTCGTGATATTCGAGTTTGGCACCGAAAAGAATCTCTCCGTTGCCGTCGCGGTGCGTCAAGTTGTACTTCTGGGAATTCGCCGGCCGGCGAAGATCCTGCGGCGTGCGCGACACGATGCGCGAATCGGCCGGCAACACGATCTCGCGTTCTCCTTCCTTCCAAAGATAATCGCGGCCTTCTTCGTAGGTGATATCTCCCGCGGAATTGCGCACGGCGAGGATTTTCTGAACCGGAAACAAGACCGAAGTTTTCGCTTCTTTATCAGCGGTCTCTTTGATGAACAGCACCGACTCCCCCTCGACCGTATCCCCTTCCCAGAATGGACGTAAATGGACCGGCGAGTAAACCCACATGGGCCTCGTCGGATTCTGCGCGATCGAATAACCATGCGCGTTGATCAGCACGAGCATGAGGGAAATCGCGAGCACAACGGGACGGTTTCGTATAAGGAGAAAACGTATTTTCAAGATGGTCTCCATGTTGGTGATTGTCTTATCATAACCCGAAACGTCAGTGAGGGGGCTTCTCCGCTCCTATTTGTCAATAATCCGAGATCGAGCCATCCTTCAAGCGGCCGCGGGTCGGCCATTCGGCTTTGTGGGGGAGCTTCGAGAGTTCTTCCAGTTTTGCTTCATCGATTTCCACCCCCAGTCCCGGTCCCTGCGGCAGCGAAGCGTATCCATCGGCGTCGACCGTCCAGCTTTTCTTCACGAGTCCTTCGGGGGTGATCTGCGGGTAGTACTCGTGGATGATGAAGAACGGGATCGACGCCGTCGCGTGCATGCTCGCCGAGGCGCCGAGGTCGGTCGTGATGCAATGCGGAGCCAGCGGCACGTGATACGCTTCGGCGAGCGTGGCGATCTTTTTCATCTGCGTGATGCCGCCGCAGTGAGCGCAGTCAGGCTGCAAGACGTCGATGCAGCGTTCCTGCAGGTAAGGAATGAATTCCCAGATCGTGCGATCCCGTTCGCCGGTCGCCAGCGGGACGCGGATCGATTCTTTCAGTCGCTTAAAGACTTCGATATTGCCAGGGACGGCGACTTCCTCGATAAAAATGACATCGCTCGGCTCGAGGGCGTTCGCCAGTTGGATGAGAAACGGCGGCGGCATCGCGCAGTGCGCATCGAAAATCACGACGCCGTCCGGGCCGACTTTTTTTCGCTCGTTCTGAATGTAGTCGACCCACTGCTGAATCTCGGCGGGAGTCCCCGAGAATTCCGTCGGCGAACCGCAACCCGGCTTTGTCGCCTTGGCCGAGGGATAAACGCGGATTTTATCGCGCGTCGGCCCGCCGAGAATGCGATACACGGGAACGCCCCAAAGCTTTCCGGCGATGTCCCACAGTGCCATGTCGATTCCGGAGATCGTATGCACCATATAGGCCCCGCCGCGCATGTCGCGATGCGAGCGGAAGAGTTTCTGCCAGAGATATTCGATCCGCGTGGGGTTTTCGCCGTCGAGCAGTTCGAAGATCGAATTGACCAGCGCGACCGCCGCATGCCGTTCGAGTTGCTCAATTTCTCCCCAGCCGGTGACCCCCATGTTGGTCTCGATTTTCACAAAAATCTTGGGCCCGACCGGCGTGGCGGTCAAGCGCGTGATCTTGATCGACGATGCCCGATCCTCCACCTGCACGGCAGGGTCATCCGCGCGGGCAACGTGGTCCCGAAACATCGCCTGCCCCACGGCGATTGCCCCGACGGACCCCAACATCTGACGACGAGTGAGCGTGTTGCGAGAAGAGTGCTGCATGGTGGATTCCTTCTTGAAGAGCGATGGAAATGGTCGGAAGCGGCCGGATGACGCGAAAGAAATGATACCACGGCGAGGGAATGAATTCTCGCTCGGCTCATTGTAGCCGGGATCAAGGGGCCGATCCGGTGGCACAGACATTCTTGTCTGTGTGCATCGCGAAGAAACGCTTGCTTGTGCAGCATCCCCCCCGCCGCACTTAGAACAGCCCGTCAACCGGTTCACCGTCCGCCAACAGGTGCGGGCGATTGAGGGTGTCGTAGACGAACTGCTTCGAGTCGATCCCGAATGCATCGTAGATCGTCGCGGCCAGGTCGCCGACGTGGACCGGGTCGGTCTTGGGATGCCAACCGGTACGGTCGCTCTCGCCGAAATATGATCCCCCCTGAACTCCGGGACCGGCCAGTAAAATCGAATAACAGCCCGGCCAGTGATCGCGCCCGGTCGAATTGTTGCCGTTGTTCGAGCGTCTCACGCCGATTTGAGGAGTGCGCCCGAACTCAGTTGCGACGATCACCAGCGTTTCCGCAAGCATCCCCGTGCCGTGCATATCTTCGATCAACGCCGCCAATGCACGATCGAAAGGCGGGAGTAACACCTCTTTCAGTCGCGGAAAATTGTTGAGGTGCGTATCCCAACTCGGGCCGTCGATGTTGTCGCACGGCGAATAGACCGAGACAAACGGAATCCCCGCTTCGATGAGCCGGCGTCCCAGCACAAACGATTGCCCGACGACGTTGCGGCCGTATTTGTCTCGCCGTTCCGTTGGTTCCTGCGACAAGTCGAACGCATGGCGGACGCGCTGCCCGCTGATCAGCGAGAATGCGGTTTTGTAATATTCGGAGTACGAATCGACTTCTCGCGTGCGTTCGACAGAATCGATCTGCTGCTCGAACTGAGACAACAATTGATTGCGACGATCGAGACGCAGGGGAGTCATCTCGTGGCCGAGTTCCAGCTCTTCGACGCGAAACGATTCGCTGCTGGGATCTTGCAGCATTTGAAAGGGATCGTTCGAACGTCCGAGAAATCCCGCGGATTGTCCCGGGCTGGGAGCGGGACCGTTGCGGAGCCGGAACGGAAATGCAACGAACGGCGGAAGCCCTTCCGGCGGCAGGATGAACTTCGAAACGACCGAACCGAAGTGAGGAAAATCCTCGGGATTCGCGAATGTGCGATTCGAGACGGCAAGCGAATCGCCG
This sequence comes from Planctomycetaceae bacterium, assembly GCA_046160425.1. Classification (GTDB taxonomy): domain Bacteria; phylum Planctomycetota; class Planctomycetia; order Planctomycetales; family Planctomycetaceae; genus JAQCEJ01. The sequence continues at coordinate 5,995 of JBJXGP010000517.1, read as the reverse complement.
ACCTCGCGCCCCGCCAGCGCCGCATAGATGGCGGGGTTGTGACAGAGCATGCGATGATGCATCGAGCGGAGAACGCAGAACTTGTCCATCTGCTGTGCGAGATAGGGGAGATGCTCGCTGACCGGCATGCTCGGCACGCGGCTCGAAATCGGCTGGAACTCTCCTCGAATCGTATCGTCGCAGTGCGGCTTCATGTCGACCGTGTCGATCTGGCTGATCCCTCCCGCTTGAAACAGCATGAGACACGACTTGATGCGCGGCGTCCCTCGTGTGGCCAGCGCTCGCCACGCGATCACGTTGACGAGCGCAGGAGACAAAAGCGAAACCCCGCCGATGCGAAAAAGTTCGCGGCGACTGAGTCGGTTGAGTCGACTCTGCCGAAAATCAGCGCATCCAGAGGAATTCAATTCGGAGGGATGGCCCATCGAACATGGCTCCGTAAATGGCCGACAGTACGAGTCAATCGCAGTGGGGCAATATATCCGCGTATGTATTTGCTGACGTTACGCCTATCATACCACGCTTGAGAGGAGTGTCCAGCGAGATGCCGGATGCCCCGGTTGGCGTCATACCGCTCGTGTGCCCCGGCTCTGTGAGCCGGGACTTGGATTGCGTTGGGTGGAGACGGGTGTCAATCTTTGGTGCGATTATGAATGGCTCTTAGATTTTGTGATCCGGCATCTGTTCTCGGTTCGCCTCGTCCATCGCCCCTCTTTCACCCGCCTGCTTCAGCGAGACGCAGAGCTTGCGCAAGGCTTCCACCATGCGAAACCGCCGATCGATGGCTTCGGGCGACATATCGACGGTTGGGACATCGGTTGGCTTAGGCGTCATCGGTCTGAATCCCTAACATTTGCAGGTCAACGAGATCGTCGCGCTGTGTTCTTATCAATTTTCGGAGAATCACACTGCCGACCCAAAGCTGTCAGCAGTGGCACCCGGCGTGGACGTTCTTAGGTCATAACTTCACTCTTGAATCCACCGCGGACTTGGATTTCGTTTTGATGGAATCCATTGATTCACGGATCTCCTGTTGCCTTTGCTTCGAGATGTTACCATTGCTCATGAACGACCAATTTCGGTAATCACGTGTCAGAAACATTACAATACCTACCAACAGCACAACGACTGCAGCGAAATAGGCCCGGTGTCGAACCCACCAATCAAGACTAAAATATGTCCACTTCTTTTTCATTGTAATAGACCGTTACTTCGGATCTGATGATATGCTTCCACACCCCAAGGACCAAGACCTCCAAACCCTCGTTGTGGATCGAACCAATCATTTGGATCGATCAAATCCTTGGTGCGAGTGAATCCCTCTATTAGCTGCTCTTTTTGCTGATGGGGCAGGATATTCCATTGAGAAAGGTCAATGCCTTTGGTGTCGGCAACGTGTTTTTCAAGCCCGAACCATGAGAAAGGCTGGAACACGTCTCAGCCTACGCGCCTTCGTCGAATCAGTCGCGGTTTCGTTCATTGTTTGGTACTTGTCATTTGCTGCGGGGCGATAAATCGTCGATCGTGAACTCTTCGCCACCGGCAATTGTGAGCATGGCTTTCACTGACTCCGGGCTTACGTATTTCTGCAACCGCACGCCGGACCCACCGTCGGCGAACATCACCGCCGGGCCAACTATGTGTGGACTCGAGATACTCGGCTTGGTCGGGTCGTCGATGATGAAACTCATCTCGTCAAATTTCAGATCCCTCGGCTCCATCCAGTGGATTTCGTTATCGGCAATCTCAACAACGAGAATCGTGTTCTCAGGGCCATCGGTGATGTCATCGAGTGAGATCGGTTCGCTGCCGGGGAAAGCGGTTTCGCGACCGGTCACGACAACGTAACTGGTGTTGGTCGTGTCTGGAAAACCCGGTCGGCTGGGGCAATTGAAAACCATCGGGCATTCGTGCAACAGCTGGCGGTTGTTCGGACCGTTCCACGGCTCGCTGAAGTTATACTTTTTATAGAGATCATTCCAATCGATGAACGGCAGAATCAGCACCCTCCAACTATGCATCGGCTTGCCGTCCTTGTCCGCGATATACGCCGGCGGCAGACACCCGTAGGCGTCCTGGTAATTGTAGAATGCCAAGCGAATCTGCGCGTAGTTCCCACGGCACTGAGTATGGCGGGCCGCTTCACGGGCATGTTGCACGGCCGGTATCAACCATGCCACGAAACCGATCGCAAGAACCAAAGGAACGATACATCCCCAAGGCAACCACCGGCGCGGTGCTTGTGCTTCGATTGGTGAATCAGACGCGAGTTCATTCATCATGCGGTCTCGGACAGCGAAATGAGGCGGCAGCACGAGATTGATGTTATCAAATGGGCGGCGCCCAGTGCCACAGGCTTTAGTCGGTGTTCTTCTCTTCTCAGGACATCGTCTGGCAAGACATGCTGGAGCCCCGGCTTATGGAGATGCTGGATGGTTTACCGATGGGCCGTTGCTCGATGTTCTGTCAATCACCGCTCGTCATCGTCGGCACCCGACGATGAGAATACCAAAACCAGACTTGTTGGGGCCAGTGGTACGCTGCGGCTTGCAACCCGTTTTTCACCAAGTTGTTAGGTGAATCGGTTTCCGTCGCGCAACCGCTCCCGGTATGATAGGGGAACTAACTGTGCGAGTTATCGAGCAGCGAACAAGGAAGGTGCGGCATGGCCACTATTCGGTTGGGAATCGCGAGTTGCGTGTTGTGGGGGATGGCTTCGGCTTGCCGGGGGGAGGAAAATGATCTCGCCGCGTGTCGGGGGCATCTGCTCAATGGCCGGTATGCGGAAGCGCGGGAAGCATTGGATGAACTCGAAAAGAGTCTCCCCCGCGAAGAGCCGTTGGCCGAAGACGATCGACAAAAACTTGTGATGCATATGCTGCTGCGCAGCCGGTTGGAGCAGGCGGAAGGGGAGTGGGGCAAGGCCCGCTCGTGCCTCGAATCCGAGATGCTGACGAAGTTGAAGTCTCCTCAAGTCACCGCTCGACGGGCCGAGTTGGCGTATCTGGTCGGCGATTATACTGCGGCGGAAAAGCTGGCTCAGGAGGCGTTAGAGGCCGAGAAAAATCTCCCGCTGGCGATACTCATTCAGGGACACGTTTACGCGGAGACCGGTCGACTCAAAGAGGCGGAGATCAATTACCGCGATCTCGTGCGGTACTACAATCAGGCGCAGCCGACCGATGCGGAGACGCTGCTCATCATCGCCGATGGGGCGGCACAGTACGCCCGGTTCAACGGCTCGACGCAGATCTTCGATTTCATCGTGAACACGCTCTGTCCCGATGCGCTGATGAACGAGAAAGATTATTGGCCCGCACATCACTTTGCGGGGATGATGTTCCTCGAAAAGTACAACGAGGCCGATGCCTCGTCCGAATTTCAATCGGCATTGGCGATCAACTTTCAGTCGGCTGAAGTTCTGACGGCGATCGCGCAGTCGCGGTTGATCAAGCACGATTACGAAGCGGCGGAGAAATCGGCGCTCGAGGCGTTGGTGCTCAATCCGCATTATCCATCCGCTTTTCACGTCTTGGCCGACGTGGAACTCTGGCGCGAGAACACCGACCTGGCGCTTGGCCATCTCAAGAGTGCGCTCGAAGTCAATCCGCACGATCAGCGGACTTTGGCGCGCGTGGCGTTCTGTCACATGCTGAAAACGGGCTGGCCCGCCGTTGACGAACTCGAAACGTTGTTCGCACATCTGGACAAGATCGACACCTACGAGCCGAAGGGGCAGGAGTACGAAAAAACTCTAATCGATCTCGCCAAGATGAATCCCAAGCCGGGATACGCCTTGACCATCTTGGGAGAACTTTTCGAAAATCATCGACGATATCCGCAGGCCGAAGTCTGCTTCGTCGGGGCGAATCGCTTGATGCCGAAGCTCCCCGAACCGAAAGCGTCGCTCGCGCAGATGTATATTCAGATCGGGCGGCTCGATGAAGGGCGGTTGTTGCTCGATGCGGCGTTCAAGGCCGATCCGTATCATGTCCGCGTCAGCAATTTGCGAAAGGTGCTCGACCAACTCGAAGGCTATCAAACGATCACGACCGATCATTTCGTGATTCGCGTGGATGGCGGGCACGATCAGATTTTCGGGGAAGCGCTCGCCGATTTTCTGGAGGAGGTCTATTCGGAACTGACGCAGGGTTTGGGCTACGAACCCCCCGAACCGACGCAGTTCGACGTGTTCTATGATGGCGACGGGGAAACGGCCCATGCCTGGTTCAGCGCCCGCATGACCGGCCTGCCGTGGTTGCACACGATCGGGGCCTCGACGGGCAAAGTGATTTCGCTCGTCTCGCCGACGTCGATGGAAAAGCCCTACAACTGGGCACGCGTGGCCCGGCATGAGTTCGTGCATATCATCACGTTGCAGCAGACCGAATTCGGAATACCGCACTGGTTCACCGAGGCGCTGGCGGTGAAATATGAATCGCCAATCGAACCGTCGCAATGGCAGGATCTGCTGCGGAAGCGCGTCCCCGGCAATCAACTGTTTGAACTGAAAAATTTGAACGACGGCTTTCAACGGGCCAAATCGTCCGAAGATTGGCAGATGGCCTATTGCCAAAGCCGGTTGTATCTCGATTTCCTCGAGCAGAAATTCGGACCCGATGTGAGCCTCGATATGCTCAAGGGATATAAGCAGAATCTCTCGACCGAGGACGTCGTCCGCAAGGCGTGCGGCATCGAACTCGATGAACTCGAACGGGCATTTCGAGTATATCTCCATGAGAGAGTCCAGCGAATCGGCACGGGAGCGTACACCCAGCGCACCATCAAGGAGTGGGAAAAACTGTTCAAGGAGACTCCGGATAACCCTGATGTGCAGATCAATTACGCGCGAGCATTATGGGAGACCGGCGAGAGAAAACGCCCGCTGAAAATGGTCGACCAGGTGCTCAAGGAGAGCGATCATCACGAACTGGCGACGATTTTCAAAGCCGATCTCGAGATCGCCAAGAAAGATTTTCGGTCGGCGCAGGAGCGATTGCGGAATGTGTGGGACGCCGAGCATCCATCGCTGCCGGTGCTGGAACGACTGATGACATTGCAGTTGTCGCTCGAACAATTCGAAGACGCCTCCGAGTCTTGTCGCATCGGTCGAGAGAAGTGGCCCGAGCATGTGCCGTTCATGAAAGCGGAGTTGATCATCGCCGATAAGCAAAAAGATCAGGAACGGATAAGACAATCGCTCGAAGCGCTGGCGAAGTATGAAGCGGACGAACCGGAACACAGCAAACGTCTATGCCAAATGGCATGGGAGCGAAAGGATTATCCGGCGGTCATTCGACACGGCCGGGATGTGTTGCATGTCAATGTACACGATGCGGAGGTTTATCCGCTGCTGGGTGAAAGCTGGATGCAGCAGGCCGAATATTCGAAGGCCGCCAAGGCGTTCGAGACCGGTTGGAAGCTCGATCCTGAAAAATACGAGCAGGGGATCAAGCTGGCGAATTGTCTGCTCGAAATGGGAGAGAAAGACAAAGCCTCGGCGACGATCGACCGGGTGCTCAAGGATCATCCGGACGATGAGCAGGCGCAGCAAGTCCGTAGGACGCTGAAAGAGACGGAGTGATTGGACGGCACTCGTCGCCGTGTGGGGCACATATCTCGCGATTGTCTCATCGATGACGAGTCCCCATGCTTCACTCGCCGGGAATCGGTGATACAATAGAGGGACACATTTCCGGGGGTCTGAAATTTCTTCATTCAGCCTGTTCATAAATTTCAGTTTTCTCAGTGAGATCCCGCATTCGAAAGTTTGTTCAAGAAACATATTTCATCGAAAGTCGATCGAGCGATTTCATGACCGATACGCGAAGCATTCATACTCCTGCTGTTTCATCGACGCCGCTGACATTAACCGAATGGCAGGCCCTGATACAGGCGATGTATTCCGAGAAGGATCGTGCCCGCGGCGTTGACGGGACGTTCATGTGGTTTATGGAAGAAGTGGGCGAACTGGCGGCGGCGCTGCGGGAAGGGA
>JBJXGP010000516.1:0-5392 GCA_046160425.1 Planctomycetaceae bacterium | reverse complement strand
TGTCGTCGCCGCATCGCCGGGAAGACCGACAGACTTTGCTGCAGCGCATCAGCATCCTCGATGAGAAACGTCGCTACCTGCATTCGTTGTTTTTCGATTCGGCCTATCACGTCTGCCGGACGATGATCGAAGCGTATCCGCTGCTGGGAATTCTGGGGACCATCCTGGCGATTGGGTCCGCGCTGCAATCCGATGCGCAGGGTGAAGCAACGGCCACCGTTTCGACCATCGTGCAACGATTCGGCGACGCCATCTGGTCGACCTTTGCGGGGCTGCTCTCGGCGCTGTTCCTGATGTTCATCAACAGTTTGCTCGAAACCCGCTTCAATCGACTTTCGGAAAATCGTCAGCATGTGCGCGAGCTGATGACCCGTGTCAAACGGGAATTGACGAACCCCTCACGGGAGCCTTGAACATGCTCAGTCGCAGGCGCATTGTATTGCAGTTGACCCCTCTGCTCGATCTGCTGTTGATCGTGATTTTCGCCCAGTATCTGGAAGTCCGGCAGTCCGTCGCGCATCAACAACTGTCGGCCCGTCAGTCGCAACAGGCAACCGAGGACGCCCTGCGCCGTCTTCAATCCGACCGCGATCGGCTTCAGGTTGAACTGCAAAACCAGGATCGCGACTTGAAATTCTCGCAGGAAGCGAATCGCCGACTGACCGAATTGGCCGAGCGATATCTGACGGTACCAAAAGCAGAGATGGATCGTGCGATGAAAGCCCCCGCTGAGGGTATTGAGAATTTCCGCACGGAAACCGGCGACGAAGTCACTGAAACGCAGCAGCAGCGGCTGCTCCAGTTTCTGCGGACGTACGTCGAACTGCGGAAACGGACCGACGTGTGGGAACTGTATCTCGAGGAGAACGGCACGTTCACGCTGCTCGTTACCGAGAGTGAGCATCCATTCCGCGCCGTCGATGCCGAGGAATTCGCGCAGCGGCTGTTCGACCTGTATCGAGCGAATCCGCAACCCAGGAATTCGCTCGTGATCCTGTTCTCGTACGGCGATGCACGAGCCGACGATCGACAAATCGCCCTAAAGGGTTTGGAACTGGCGACCGAACGCATCCGGCAGAATCAGGGTGAGCGAGCGCGAGTCGAATTCTCTGTGCTCGGTTTTCAAGCTCACAAGCCGCTGTTGCCGGTGCCGTAGTTCACGGCGAAGAACTCGGGATCATTCTTTGAGATCGTAGTTTTTTTCGATAGTCCCTTCGGTTCCCGTTACGGTCAGTGCTTCGAGTTCGGACTTGGTATTGAATTTTTCTGGGAGAATCTGTTCTCGACTTAAAATTCCCGTGGGATCCGGTCGGGCTTCGCCCAGTTCATTCTTGACGTTGTCTTTCTTCTTGTATGCCACGATGGAGACCTTGTACGTCCCGGCTGCGATGCCAAAACGGGAATCGGTCTCGTAGATGCCGTTGCGGATCGGGGCTGCGGTCGGTATTCCATCGGCATTGTCGGGACTAAAAGAGATATCTCCCTCGGCGATAGGTTCACCGTTGTATGTGACCTTGCCTTTAATCTTTGATTTCGACGGCCCCGAGTTGCCTCCGCAGCCGGTGATCGTGACCAGAAATAGCACACACACCAGGAATCGAAAGCACGTCATGATGACCTCTAACGTATGTTGAGTGAATCGCGGGTTGCCTTGAAAGATAAGATGCCCCCGGGTTTGGAATTGGCGGGGGCATCTTATTGTCGCCGCTGTTACGCGTGCTTATTGCGGCCTCACGCAAAAGGCATGAAAAATATTTTCGACGGTTCAGAATTCACCCACGTTTTCGTATCCGGCACACGTCGTCAACCCGCTCAATACGATCTGCGAGAGGTTTTCCGAAAGGAAGCGGACGGCGCCGTCCATCATCAGGAAATGGCAACCCCCTTCGTGATAGCTGGCGGGACCGCTGTAAGCATTGCCGTCATACATTTCATGAAGTAGGGGCGGAATCCCGCCGGGCGTCGAGCGCCAAGGGGCGTTGATGCCGTTGACGGTACCGATGCCGTCGGCATAACACGCCCACGAACAGCAGGTATACGTTCCCCGACCTTGGGAAACAATTTCGCCGAACCCGATCGTATTGCTGCTTCCGTCGGTGATAAAGCGAAACCCGATTCTTGAGTCGTGGAAAAAGACGCCATTGCCGTCGGAAACGACAAGGCTGAGTCCTGCCGGCGTGCGACGGCCAGTACCGGTATCGGAAATCGGTTCATAATGGGTCCGCGCGGAATCCTGATTGGGGTCGGCCCCAGGCGCGGCGTTCGTCCCGCTCGTCCAGTTCACACCTTCGACCACGGGATTGCTGGGGCAAAGGTAGCCTGGAATGATGCTTAACTCGGGAGTATTAAAGTTCGGTGAGACATAGAACGGCAGAGACGTGTTCATGGCGTTATACAGGTTGGCCTGATCGATAAACGGCAACAACATCGTATGCGTGCTATGCCCGGAATAAACCCCCGCTGTCAGCGAGTAACGGCCGGCTGGAAACATGAGATATGCATCGTGATAATTATGAAGGGCGAGTCCAATCTGTTTCAAGTTATTTCGACACTGCGTCCGCCGTGCCGCTTCACGAGCCTGCTGAACGGCGGGTAATAGAAGGGCAATCAATACCGCGATGATGGCGATGACCACCAGTAATTCGATCAACGTAAATCCGCTCCGTCGCTTTTTGCACATGGTACGACCTCCCAAAAATAGAAAACAATTCTGATTGCGAAAAATGGATTCTTGTGAACCCGCATAACGATCTCTTCAGAATACGCTTCCAATCATTGATTGAAAAAAAAGATTGCTCGGCCTGATGAGCCACATATTCTTGAGACAGTTATTCCGTCATGTCGAGAAGGAAAAACCTGACGGTTTGATTCAATCACATTTCTATGTGAGCGATGTGATCGGGGTTCCCTGGAAAATGCGAAACGGTCGGCCCTCGGTATCGAAGAACTCGGCGTCGGGATCGATCCCCAACTGCGAAAAAATGGTTGCCGCCATGTCGGACGGTGTATGAGCATCGCTGATCGGCTGCCCCCCCTGCGGATCGGTCTTGCCGATCACCCGTCCGGGTTCGATCCCCGCGCCGGCGAAGAAGCAGGGGAAGACATCGCCCCAGTGATGACGGCCGTCGGTAAACAGCACACCCGCCGCATTTTTCCCGCCAACGGTGATGGGAGAAATGATCGGCGTGCGTCCCATCTCTCCGCACATGACGATCAGCGTTTCGGAAAGCAGTCCCCGTTCGTGTAAATCGTCGAGAAACCCGCTCAAACAATGATCGATCGAGGGGAGCAGTTTCCCCTTGAGATCGCGAAAGGCATTCTGATGCGTGTCCCACCCGCGCAGGTTGACCTGCACCATGCGGACTCCTGCCTCGAGCAGACGCCGGGCGACGAGGAACGATTGTCCCCATTCTTCCCGGCCGTATTGGTCGCGCTTCTGGGCGGTTTCCTGCGTGAGATCGAACGGGTTGTTCTTTCCCATTTGTGACAGGATCATCATCAGCGCCTGATTTTGGTATACATCGTAATTCTTGACGACACGATGCGTATCGAGTTCTCGTCGCAGACCTGCGAGTTCTCTGAGCAATTCGCTGCGATGTTTGAGGCGGTCGATGTCGATGTCGACTCCGGTCCCCAGGTCGGGGAGCGTGAAATCGGGATTCCGACAACGGCTGTTGTCGTACCATGAATTGGGGAGCTTACCCGGCTGGCGTTCGGGGTCGTCGGGCTGATCGTGGCTGAAGCAGTTCGGACACGAACCCGCCGGATCGGGGGCATTGCATGGCGGAGCCAGATTGACTCGCCATTGCGAGTATTTCGGACCGAGCATTCCCGGTGCGGTACCGGGGACATTAAAATCTCCCGGACTTTTTATTCGCGTTCGCGGCACTTGAATCACCGGAGGGAGTCCCATCCCCGGAAGAGGGGGGACGCCATACGCGACCATCGAACCGATTGACGGCCACTCGAAGATCCGCGATTTCTGCACGGCGATGGAGGTAGTCGTTTCACCGGGGGGAAGAAGCGTCATCCCGGTGTTGACCATATACGTCGAGGAATTGTGCTCGTTGCGAAACTGGCGATCGGCCGGGTGATACATGCTCCGGACGATCGAATACATATTCGCCCGCTGCGCCAACCTCGGCAGATATTCGCAGACAGTCAAGTCGGGATTGCTGGATTGAATCGTTCCGTATTCGCCTCGAATTCGATCCGGGGCTTCGGGTTTGGGGTCGAAGGTCTCGTGCTGCGACGGGCCTCCCGATTGAAAGATGAACACGACCGATTTCGCGGGACCGTTGACCGTTCCAGAGCGATTTTGCTCGTTCGCTTCCAGACGGGAAAGATCACCCAGCGTCGCCCCCAACAACGAGATCCCGCCGATCTGCAAGAGTTCGCGTCGACCGATTTGGGGATGGTCTTCAGGCCGGCAACCCCGGCGATGGGGCGGAAGTGATTTCACCATCACGATCCTCCTTTTTGTAAATGAGAAGTTCAGGCCCGATATCTTCCCATAAACGTATCGTCATTTGTTCTCAATATATTTGAATTCTACGTTACATACAACTGGATTTCATCGATCAACCGGATAAATTGGTAAATTCTATCGTGTGATTGACTGTCGTTACGAAAAAAGGATGTCGCATGCACTTCGCTCTCGCCAAGCTCGGAACCGTAATCCGCGTCCTGTCATTAATTCTGATGCCGTGGATGATGTGCTCGCTGCTCGTTGCCGATGACGTGCATCTGGTTGACGATTCGTTTGACGACTTCTCCGCGGGGACGTCTGACGACGGCGGAAACAATTTGTATATCGCACGAGACGGGTCGCTCCGCACCATTAACCGTTACGATCTCAACGATGACGGTTATCTCGATGTCATTTTCAATTGCACTCACAACACTTACCAGATGCTCGCTGCTACCGCCGGAACGATCGGCGCAAATCGCGAAGCGGTCAGTGTCGATATCTCCGTCGAGGGTTCGCAACAGGCCGACCTCGCCGACCTCAATCGCGACGGGTACACCGACATTGTCTTTTGCCCCAATCCGATCGGCGTGCATCACGATCGCCGGTTCGTGACGATCGCCTGGGGAGGGGCCGACGGCTGGTCGCCAACGCGGGTCAACTCGCCTTTGCCGACGAACGGAGCAGCGATGGTCCGCATCGTCGATCTCAATGCCGACGAATGGCCCGACATCGCCATCCTCAGCGGCAACCGCTGGCGCATCGATCAACCGGAAGGCCGCATCGTGCGCATCTATTGGGGGAGCGAATATGGATACTCCGTCACCGAATACGCGGAGGTCGGGCTTCCATCTATCAATTCGATCGCCGCCGGCGATCTCGATCACGACAACGCCGAAGACCTCATCGCGTTGCAGGGTGACG
>JBJXGP010000515.1:0-5012 GCA_046160425.1 Planctomycetaceae bacterium | reverse complement strand
GAAGAGATGGCGAACGGGCAAATCGACGCGCTGGTCGTGCCGAATCCGTATCCGATGGGATATCAGGGAGTCCGCCTGCTCAAAGCGCTCGGCGAGACCGATCAGCCGGTCGTCGCCGAGATGTTCCCTCATCACGGCGAACCGGAAGGGGACATCTACGATACCGGCCTGAAGGTCGTGGTCCCCATCGCCGACTCGCCTCTCAAGAAAGAACACGTCAGCTCCACGACGGAGTTCCTGATTCTCGAAGATTTCAGGGTCTGGTTGAAGGAGAACGATTTGACGGGATCGTAATGAAAAAGAGGGGGAGACATAGAGATGGGGAGATCGGGTGATGGGGAGATCGGAAAGGGAATAATGGTATGACTTCTTCGCTACCCCTCCACCTCTCTACCCCTCGCTGCGTATGCTTTTACTCCCTATCGCCCCATCACCCGATCTCCCGATCGCTCTCACCTCGGTGAATAACTCATGCCCGCGCGCCTGCCACACGAGATCAAACTTCTCTTCGCCATCGCGATCGTGGTCGTCGTTACGACGCTGCTCGATGCCGATCACAATTACTGGCATGATCCGCTGGCCAGCGTCACCGACATTGCCCGGCAGACGACGGTGCTCGGCATTTTCGCTCTCGGCGCGGCGTGCGTGATCATCAGCGGTGGGATCGATCTCTCCGCCGGGTCGGTCATCTGTTTCAGCGGGACGATGTGCGCTACGCTGATGCTCTGGCTGGCTCCCGAGCGGATGCAAAGTCCCGATACGCCTCTCGGAGCCGGCGTGATCACGGCGGCGATCGCGGGGACGCTCGTCATCGGCTTTCTCATCGGCAGCCTGCATGCCTGGCTGATCACCGTCGTCGGCTTGCCTCCCTTCGTGGCGACGCTCGCCACGCTGGTCGGCTTGCGGAGTCTCGCCCGGGCGATCTGCGAACATGCGACGGCGGTCTGGCTGGGAGGAAGCCGATCGCAGATCAACATTTTCGACGGCACGTTTCGTTATCTGACGACGTCGGTCGGCATCCGCTGCGTGCTGTTTCTCGCGCTCGCATTTCTGATGTGGCTGCTGCTGAGCAAGTCGGTCGTCGGCCGGCATCTGCATGCGCTCGGCGGAAACGAAGAAGCCGCCCGGCTCAGCGGCATCCGGACCGATCGGCTCAAATGGCTCGCCTATTGCACGAGCGCGGTCCTCTCGTCGCTTGCGGGGATCTTATACATCGGCGAACAAAGTCTTGCGGAACCACAAACACTGGGGCGCGGTTACGAACTCAACGCGATCGCGGCGGCGGTCGTGGGAGGGTGCAGCCTGCAAGGGGGGATCGGCACGATTCCGGGAACCGTCTTCGGGGCGCTGTTTCTCCGGGTCGTCATCGACGGCGTGGCGAAGATCATCAAAACCGGAGCCGACGTGTACGAAGGGCTGATCGTCGGCGTCGTCGTGGTCTGCGCGGTCGCCTTCAGTCAGACTCCCGCTGCGTTTCGCCGATTGCGGTTCTTCGAGGGAAACCTCGGTTGGGTCACGATCTTGAACGTGACGCTCCTCACGTGGGGAATGGTCCTGATCGTCGGCTCCGATCTCATCCCCGGCCATCTTGTGTTGGAAGCGCCTCACGCGGCGACGCTCGCAGCGATCGGCATGGCGGGTTTGCTGCTGATAGCGAGAAGTTCGCTCTCCATGAGACGACGACGCATCGGTATCGCATTGATCATGATCGGAGTGTTCGTCTCCGGGTGGCTGATCAATTCCCAATTGCCCCGCTATCGAGCCGGGGCTGCGGTCAAACTCGTGCAGGATCTGGGAGGGAGCCTCACCGCCGAGCCGAGCGGTTACGTCGTCGACCTCGCGGGAAAAAACGTCGGCGATGCGGAACTGACGAAGCTGATCCCGCTGCTGAAATTCCTGCCGAGTACGATCGACCTGCGACTGAATCAAACCGCCGTCACCGATCGTAGCATCCGCTTGCTGGTCGATCTGCCGAACCTCAAGCGTCTGAACGTCGTCGAGACGCGGGTGACGCGCCGAGGGTTATCGGTCTTATCGCGAATCGATGTGAGACAATAGTGGTTAGCCGCGACGCGCAGGGTCTCCGCAGCGGAGCGCTTTTCATCGCGCAGTGTGTAGTAGAAGACGAGGGGTGGAGGGGTCGTGTGATGGAGTGGTTGAAAAAGAACAGATAACATTCTTCTGCTCCCTATCTCCCGATCACCCTATCTCCCCACGCCATAATGCACCGCCAGCCAGACCGTCGGCTCATCGGGGGTGGTCCAGTCGACGCGATGTTTCTTGTGAGCCGGGATATGAACATAGTCCCCCGGCTTCATTTCGAGCGATTGCTCTTCGTCGGCGAATCGCAACCTCGCCGCCCCTTTGAGAACGAGAACCCATTCGTGCTCGTTCTGGTCGTACCAGAAATCGTCGGGCGAAGCCTGGCCGTGTGAGACGATTCGTTCGATGCGCACTCCGGTTGCTTCGAGCAATGTCGTGAAAAGTTCCTCGGGCAAATCGGGGGGAATTCCGTCGAAGAGGTTCATTTCGGTTCCTCAATGCCGCGTTAAGATCGAGAGCAAAAGAATGTTATCTGTTCTTTTCCACCACTCCATCACACGACCCCTCCACCACCCTTTTTCTACTACACTGTGCGATAACGAGCGCGCTCCGCTGCGGAGACCCTGCGCGTCGCGGCTAACCGATACCACGATCCGCATCACTGGCTGCTCGGCCTGACGCAACGAAAGCCGAGATGATTCGTACCCGTGGAGACTTCTCCCTTCCCGCGGGTGCCGATCATGTAGCGGGTGCAGTATTGATCGGTGCAGAGGAACGAGCCGCCGCGATGGACGCGCTTCTTTTCAGTCGGCTCGGCAGGGTCGAAACTTGCCGCCGGTCCTTGCGGGTTGCGGATGACTTCGGTTCCGTGTGCTTCCACGCGATGAGCATACTCGGCGACGTCGTACCAGTCGGAACACCACTCCCAGACATTGCCGGCGATATCATGGAGGCCGTAGCCGTTGGGCGAGAACTGCGCGACGGGGGCGGTCGCCGCGAAACCGTCGTCGTTCGAGTTCTGAATGGGGAACTCCCCCTGCCAGGTATTGGCCATCCATTTGTTTTGCGGTCGGAGTTCATTCCCCCAGGCGTACAACTGGCCGGTTAACCCGCCGCGAGCCGCGAACTCCCACTCGGCTTCGGTGGGAATCCGTTTGCCGGCCCATGCGGCATATGCCAGCGCATCGGCATAGGCGATCTGCACGACGGGGAAATCGTCTTTCCCATCGATGTTGCTGTCTGGTCCTGACGGATGCCGCCAGTTGGCACCGGGGACGTAGTTCCACCAGCGAAAGTGATTATCGAGCGGGACCGCTTCGGGTGGGGGAGTAAACACCACACCTCCGGCGACGAGATTCTCAGGCGGTGCATCAGGGAAGTCTTTGGCCTGCGGAACACGCTCGGCGATGGTGATGTAATCGGTCGCCTTGATGAACTCCGCGAATTGCCGGTTCGTGACTTCGGTGCGGTCCATCCAGAACCCATCGACATACACGCGATGGATTGGACGCGAGTCCCCCATCGGGTCGGGTCCGCCCGCTGGTTCGCCGCGCGGGTCTGCGCAACCCATCGAAAATTCACCGCCGGGGATCCAGACCATCCCCTCGGGTGTCGGTCCCGGTTCGGGGGCAGTGGAGGCGACCGTCGGCTCGAATGTCGATTCCTGAGAAACGGTTTCGGTTGACTGGCGAGGTGTCTCTACCGGTGCGACGGCGTTTTCGAGGGGGATCTCCGCCGACGGTTCTGGAATCCACGATTTCACCAGCATGTAAACCACGCCCGCAGTCACCACGAACACGCCGATTCGCCAGAGCGTCGGCAAGTTCTGCGGCGCAAGGGCGTGCGTGTCACGTTTTTTGTCGGGAACGGAATGATTATTGGCAGATGTCATGGGCCAGCCAGTTGATGATCGATTGTCGGTTCGTGATTATGTTGCAAGAGTTTCATCGTACCACAGCCGACGCGGCAAAACTCAATCGGCGGTTAAAAATGTTGCGTCTCGCGGGGAGATTTTCGGCGATATTCTGACCGAACGACGAGCCAAAAGTAAGAATACACTGGTCCGAATTCTGTTCTCGTTTCGTTATGAGATCAGCGGGGGACTTCCGCTGCGCGGTGCGTCCCCGACACGCGGATGATCCGGCCTCACAGAGGCCAGCTACAAATCTTCTCTCCCTTTCTCGCACTCCGCTATCTCCCATACCACGTACACAAATGCCGCAAGTCGCCGGTCGAGGCGAGCAACCGCACGCGGCGTCTAAATGACGCGCTGCCGAAGATCGGGGAGTAGCCGTGGTGATGGTCGGCAATGGCTAAGGCCTGCGAGACGTCGTCGGTCGTCACAGAACGGCGGGCATCGCTGACGGCAAGCCAGCGGGCGAGCCACATCACGACGGGGTACATGAGAGCGAGGCTTTGAAAGCCCTCGACGAAGGGGACGCCGTAGTACGCCGGTCCGCAGAAATGAAGCCCCTGAATCTTCACGCGGAAATAGCGCGTGAGGATTTCATCGACGTCTTCAGAGAGCGGGCCGAATTCTCCTTCGAGATCGCGGAAGGGGACTTCGCGAAAGATCGATTGCAGCGGCGGGATCTTCCCTGTCCCCTTGGCGAACGCCAACGCCGAGCGAAACAGAGTCCAGCGATTGTGCCAGCCTTGCGACATCGCCGCGTGGGTATCCTTGCGGGCATATTGGGCGACGAGCATGCGAAATTGCATCTTTCCGGCGGAGGTCGGTTCGTGGGGTACGCACGCCGATGGTGGCACTTCATCGTTGGCGGCGAGCGAAATGAGACCGAGAAAATCCTTCAATCGCTCGCACGAGATTTTTTCGAATTTCGATTGGCCAATGAGGTCGACGACGAACATCGCGCGGAGTAAACGCAAGAGCAGAGGGGTGCGCGGCGGGGCGAAGAGAGCATCAAGCCCATCGGCCAGCAAATGAAAATCGCTCCAGTCGAGTCGCTCGT
>JBJXGP010000514.1:0-5678 GCA_046160425.1 Planctomycetaceae bacterium | reverse complement strand
ATTCGTGCCGACTGGCGACTGCCGTTGTTGTTTCTGACGCTGTGCGTTTTCACGCTGTCCGATCAGGGGCAGGTTATTTCCGGCGAATACAATCAAGTTCTCAGCATCGGCGACGACGCTCCCGCCTGGAAAGATCTGCCCGGCGTTGATGACGAAACGCATTCGCTCGCCGATCTCAAAGATAAGAAAGCGATCGTGGTCGTCTTCACCTGCAACAGTTGCCCCGTGGCGATGGATTACGAAGATCGAATCGTCGCCTTCGCGAATCAATTCGCGGCGAAAGATTCCGATGTCGCACTCATCGCGATCAACGTCAACAAGATCGAAGAGGATGCATTCCCGCAAATGAAAGTCCGCGCGAAAGAAAAAGGATTCACGTTCCCGTATCTGTTCGATGAATCGCAAAAGATCGCCAAGGATTACGGCGCCGGATACACGCCCGAGTTTTTCGTGCTCAATCGCGACCGAAAAATCGTCTACATGGGGGCGATGGACGACGACACCGACCCAGCGAAAGCGCAGACGAATTACATCCAGCTCGCCGTCGATGCAGCAATCAAGGGAGAGAAACCGGAAACGACCGAAACGATACCCGTCGGCTGCCGCATCCGCTTTGCCCGCGAAAGAAAGAAGTCGTCGTGACGTGACATCGATCCACAGATTTCGCAGAACGACGCCGACAAGAACGAAATCAGCCGACGCCGAAGAGCCGCAGAATCATTCCGGCGACGTCGGTATCGCGACACGAATCCGAATTACATTCGGCGAATATGTCGCTTCGCGAACCGATCAGCACCGTCTGTCGCGATGCTGAATCTGCTGGATAGCCGTGTGACCCTTTGACCAGCGAGGCATCGAGCGGCGTCGATCGGGTCGGCATGTCGATAAACATCTCGACGGGGTCGTAGCCCGGTTTGCGGTGAATATCGACCGTGCGTGCAAATGCCGGTGCTCTGGCGTCGTCGTTCCACCAGTAGTAGGCGAACCAGGCATCGGGCTTTGAGACGAGCACGATCTCTCCCGCGCGGGGATGATCGAGGTTGATGGATTTGCGGTCCGTCCCGACGAGGACTCGCTCTACCGCGGGATCGTTACGGAACAGCTTCGCCACATCCTGAATTCTGGCGGCATCCTGCACGTAAATATGCGCGAGTTGATGATCGACCATCGCAAAGGCTTTGCTCTCGGCGGGGACAAGAAGTTCTGTCCCCGACTCTTCACGCAGGCCCAATAATCCCGCGTTTCTCAGCAAACGATTGGGATAACAGACCTGTGAGACCGGCGTGATCGTGTATTCTCCTGCGGCGATCCAGGTGACATTGTTCAATCCCGCAGCAGCGTATCCGTCGATCAGTCGACCAATCGCCTGATCCAGCTCACCCAGTGCGGCGATCGCCTGCGGGCTGTCGGGACCGAATTTCTGCGCGGCGTAATCGAGGTGCGGCAGATAGATATACGAAAACCGGGGCCGATGTTTTTCCGCAGCCCAGATCGCCGAGTCGACGATCCAGTTCGTCGATTTGATATTCGAGAGCGGTCCCCAGAAATTCATCAGCGGGAAATGCCCCAGTGCATCGCGCAGCTCGCCGTACATTTCTTGCGGTTTCGTGTAGCACCACAGCGATTCGCTGCCGTCGGGATTATGAATCGGGGCAGGGGTGCAGATGAAATCGGCTTTGGCTCCCTTGCTATGCAGGGGAAACCAGACCGCCGACGTCAGCGCCCGGTCGTGTGCAGCGAGTCGTTCCCAGATTTGCGGAGCTTGAATCACTTCGTTCCAAGCGGTCCACATTTCGACGTGGCTTTTTTCGCGCCAATAGAATCCATTGGCGATCACTCCGTGTTGTTCGGGCCCGACGCCGGTCGTCAGCGACGCCTGCACCGGGCAGGTGACGCACGGGAAACTTGGAATCAGCGCGCGAGCCCCGCCGGAGTTCGCCCATGCTGCGAGTCGCGGCATCTGCGACAGATCGCTGCCGCGCAGAGCGGGGATCGACAATAAGACGACGTGCAAATCGGCATTCATCGGTTCGTCCTTCACGCTCACCATCGACATTTGAAAAACAGGGAGACTGAATTTTCACTCAGTCTCCCGTGTTCGTTGATACCTATGGAATATACGTCGCAACCCTCTCGCATCATTCTGGCGTTACTCGAGAGGTTTAACCTTGATGTTGCGGTAATACACGACGCTGTCGGGATCGTGAGCCTGAAGGGCGAAGCTGCCGCTGCTCAATTTGCGGGTTCCTTCCACTTCATCGGGTTCGACATAATCGACGACTTGTTGATCGTTCACGAAAATCTGGATATGCTTCCCTTGAACGACGACCCGCTGCGTCCACCATTCATTGTCCTTAGCCGGCGTTTCGAACAATTTGACGACGTTGTACAGGCTGCCGGTCTTGACCGGATCCTTCTGGCTGACGTTCACCTGCGCTTCGTGCCCGATTTCCGGCCAGCCGGTTTCCTGAAACTTCGTGTGGAAGTAAATCCCCGAATTGCTGCCGGGGGTCGTCATCACCTCGGCGGAGAATTCGAAGTTCGTGAATTCCTGCTCGGTGAAGAGGTGAGCGCGAGGACCGCTCACCACGATTTTTCCATCTTCCACCTTGAACAAGCCGTTGTCGCTGATTTTCCAGCCGGTCAAGTCCTCGCCGTTGAACAGCGAGACCCAGCCGTCGTCCTCGCTGGGAGCGGCGGCGGCATTCGTATCTTCATAGGGAACCGGCGCGGGTTCGGGAGATGCTTCCGCCGCCGCAGATTCCGTCGCCGCGGCGTCAGCCGTCGTCGATCCACATGTATCGCAACACGTGCGGCATCGTTTGCGCCGGCCGGCCTGTACGGTGTCGAATGTCAACACGCAGGTGATAATCAACACCCAAATTCCAAATGATTTCATGAGCCGTTCCTCCTCAGTGGTTGAAAGTGGTTACCAGGTTCCGTTTCGTATTCAGCTATGATTTTCCGCGGCGTCACGTCACACGATCATTCGCTCTTCGCCGGCGGTTTCAGCGTGCGAATGAATTCGATCACATCGGCGAGTTGCTGGGGATCGACGTCTTTCTCAAGACCGACCGGCATGAGCGAGACGCCGTTGCTCACCAGATCGTCGATCGTCGATCGCAATACCACATCTTCTTTTCCTTCGGCGCGTCGCAGAGTCAGGCTTCCTCCCGATTCCGACGCTATCATACCCGTGAGAATCTGCCCTTGAAACGTCACCACCGTATACGTCATGTAAATCGGCTGAGCTTCGCGGCTCGGGTCGAGAATGCTGATCAACAAATCGCGGGGCGACTTGTTGGCAACCGACGTCAAATCGGGACCGACCTGATGTCCCTGATCCTGGACCTTGTGGCAGACCGAACATTTCTTGAGAAAGACCTCTTTCCCGCGTGCCTGATCGGCATTGAGATCCAACGCCTTCTCGTACATGGCGATCACCTGGACGCGGTCTTTCGAGACCTCTGAACCGAGCAATTCTTTCGCCTGATCGCGCAGCGACGGGTCGGGATGATTCAGCAGGATTTCTTTCTTATCCCGTTCGATCTCGCCGGTCTTGATCTCGCCGTCGGCCAGAGCCGTCAGCAATAACTTCGTGCGCACCCCGGTACGGAGCAACGCATCGACGACCTCTTTTCGGACGGCGGGACTGAAACTTCGCCAGTTCTCGATCAATAGTTCGGCGACCGCCTCGTTTTCCTGCTGCGAGAGAGAATTCACGACCGCCGATTGCAGGGGAGGGGGAGACGCCGGGGAAAGAAGCGGCTCGAGCGCTGCGACGGCCGTCTCCCAATCGGCGAGCGCCAGAAATGTCACCGCCGACTGACGCTGATCGACATCCCCTTCGCCGTTCGCCGCGACTTCCGCAGACTCGGTGAACAATTTTTGCAATGCTTCGCGAATCGGCTCGGGAGTCGCTTCGTCCGCCAGCAATTGACTCAACCTCGCGCCGCGCCGCACGAGCCCCTCGCCGAGCGCCTTCAGAATGCTGCGTTGCAGCGTGACGGCTACCGAGTCATCCAGCACCACGCTCTCGAGGAATTGCTGCGTCTGCTTCTCATCGGGTTGTGAACCGACGATGCGCGAAAACTCCGCCAGCAAGGCGATCACATCCGACCGCTTTAACAAGTCCGCGTTCTTCAAAAGCGAGGCGGGCAGGGCCGCGGCAACCGCAGGGGGTGACGACAAAACGGCGACTCGCATATCGCCGTCGAGATCTCCCTGCGCAATCAAATCGAGAAGCCCGCGCACCGCGAGGTCCAGAGGCAGGTTGCCGATCGAAAACGCCCCTTGCCAGCGGGCGCGATAGTTTTCATCGCGAACGCTCGCGAGAATTTTCTCGGCCAGTGCGTGATTGGTCGCCGCCGGACCTTCTGACAATCGCAAAGCATGTTCGCGCACACCGGGATGCGGATCGCTCAAAGCCGTCAACAGCAAGTCGTCGGGTAGAGCGTTGAGTCCCGACAGCGAATACAAAGCGTGCAATCGGCCGAGGGGGGACTTCGATTTTATTGCGAGCTTGAGTAAGTGCGGAATCGCATCCTTATCCTGTCGTTCCCAAATGAGCCGTTGCGACGTTTCGCGATTCCAGCTATTGGGCGACGCCAGTTGGGCGACGAGTTCTGCCGTCGAGGCTTCACCCAATCGCAAGACTTTGAAACGTTTGATATCGGGAGAGACCAGCCGATAAATTCGTCCGCGATCGTGGCCCGATTCGAGGTCGAGATGCATTTTGATGTCGTCGGGTATCGAAAGCGGATGTTCGATCGTCTCGCGGTACATGTCGAGCACGTACAACGTCCCGTCGGGCGCGTTCACGAAATTGGTGGGGCGGAACCAGTTATCGGTCGAGGCGAGAAATTCGACATCGTTCTCTGTCCGCGTGGCGAGGTAGCTCGCGCCGTTCCATTCGAGCGATTTCCGATGGACGAGGTTCCCCCCAACGTCGCCGATGAATGCATTGGCGTAAAATTGTTCGGGATAGGCACCGCCTCGATAAATAGTCACGCTCGTCGCCGACGTAAAAAAGCCGGTGGCGTGCCGTTCGGTTTCGGGGAGTCCCTTAAATGCCGGATCGGCGACGCGACGACGCGTGCGCACGATGCGCCACGGTTCGGCACCACTCCGGCGATAAACCGGCGCGGCGGCCCCTTCGGCGGCGATCGTCTTCAACGTTCCCGGCGCGGCCCAATACGGATTGCGAGAGAGATACTTCTGATCGTAGATCACCTGCATGATGTGATTGCTGTTGCTCGATCGGAAACGATTTCCCCAGTCGTCGAACGAATGCCCGAACTGCGTTCCCCCGGAAACGAGCTCGACCTCCTCGGTTTTGGGATTGAACTTGAAATCGTACCCGCTGAAATTGACGATCTGCTTTTCCCCTTGCGCGAGGATTCCGCCGCTAGTCCCTCCCGCCGTATAGATGCGGTTATCGAGTCCCCACTTCATGTTGTTCGCCAACCCTTGCACGTTGGCGATCGACAGCCCCGTGTAGATCACCCTTTCGACGTCGGCGATTCTGTCGCCGTCGGTATCCTTGAAATAATGCAGGTTTGGGGGGGCGACGACGAAAACACCGCCGTCAAAACAGCAGACCGACGTCGGCCACGCAAACCCTTTCGCGAAGATCTCGCTGCGGTCCATTTTGCCGTCGCCGTCGGTATCTTCCAGCA
>JBJXGP010000513.1:0-15332 GCA_046160425.1 Planctomycetaceae bacterium | reverse complement strand
TCTGGACGTTGCGAAACTGCTCGCCGGGAGGAGTCCCCGCCCAGGCCACGACGGTGACCAATCGCACCCCCGACTCGATCAGCCGGCGGGCCATCAATAAATTTTGTCCGAACGGATGACGGCCATAGCGATCGCGCGTCTCCACCGCTTCACGGTTCAGGTCGAATGCCTGGCGAGCGTCTTCCCCCGTGACGAGATCGTAAGCCTTATCCTGAAACTGGCGGAACTCGGCGGGAGAAAGATCGACCGCTCTTTGATTGTCGAGCCGGTTCAACAACTGATAACGATCCGACAAGCGCGCGATTGAACTTCCATCCGGAGGATCGAACGCGGTAAATTTGAAGTCGTTCTGGGACGGGTTATCGAGATCGTTCCCGACGCGCAGCGGGCTGTGCGACATCCCCAACATGCCCCCCGTCAAATACCACGGCCGGACATCACCCGCCAGATTCTGCACCCAGACATACGACGGCAAGCGGGACTCGGTCGGCAGAAACTTCGAGACCAGAGAACCGAAATACGGCGAACTCTCCGTCGGCCGTTGTTGCCCCGTCATGCAGATGTGCATGGCACCGTCGTGCCCGCCGTCCCACGTCGTCATCGACCGCACGAGCGCAAACCTATCGGCCTGCCGCGACAGCAGCGGCATCTTTTCGCAGATTTGAATTCCGGGTACATTCGTGTCGATCGGCTTGAAGGCTCCGCGGATATCTTCCGGAGCCTCGGGCTTCATGTCCCACATATCGTGCTGCGGTGCTCCGCCATACTGCACGATGAACAGGCAAGACTTCGCCCGGCCGAATCCTTTCTCACCCGATGAATGGTCCGCAACAGCCGAACGTTCGGCAGAGTTCACATCTCCGTGAAGCAACGATGAGAGACTAAGCCCCACGCCGGATAATGCGCCCGCTTGCAGCACATTGCGCCGATTCCATCGCGGAAACTCGCTTCTCAACGACGGCATTCGTTTCACTCCCAAAATCAGGCGATTTGTGGATGAACACACGACACGATGGCGACTATCGATGTTTCGACATTCGCCGAAATGAGACTTAAGAGTATATCATACCCCAGCGAATAACCGGTTGACAATTGATAAACGAACGCCGATTTGTAATCGTAGTTTATCCAGATTCAGTTTCAGGGCAAGCAGAATCGCATTTTCGAACGATCCGAGAGGACGAATTTCACATGCATTCGCTCTGTTCCCTGTCACGTAACGCGGCTTAAAGTCCCCTCTTCTCATCTCGTTCTGAAAGGAACAGACGATGTCACTGAATCGAGCCTTACCCCGAAGCATGGTTATTTTAGGATTCATGGTGTATCTGTTTTTCTTGGGAAGAACGAATGCCTTATCGGATCAGCCGACTTCAACTTATAAGTCGTGTCCGCCGACGAGACCCCTTCCGCGAGCGTCGAACAGGCCGATCGACTCGCAGAGCATGGGGCGGTTTGTCGATGCTGAAAAGGGAGACAATCAAAATCCGGGAACCGAAGCCTCTCCCTGGAAGACGATTCGCCACGCAGTAGGCTTGTTGCAGCCCGGCGAGACGCTTTACCTCCGCGGCGGACGATATTACGAGCGAGTCGCACTATCGCTTTCCGGTGAGAAAGATCGACCGATCACGATCCGCTCGTATCCCGGTGAACTCGCGATCGTCGACGGCGGATACCGCGAATTCATTGATGCACCGGAGTCCTCCTGGGAACCGGTCACGGATGGCAAGCCGGGGGAATTTCGATCGACGCGAACGTACCCCGAACTCGCCGAAGTGACCAGCGTCGTCCACTGGCACGACACACATCCCGAGCATCCGCGCGTCCGTCTCGGCGGGCCACCGTCAGACGATCCGGCACTCGGAGTCCACCGCGGAATATATGGCAGCGGTTATTTCTCCGCGGCGGTCAAAGTGTTGGGCAACTTTGCCGACTCGATGGTCCCGCTGCACGGTTACTACAATCTCGCCGATCTTCCACAGGACGATCCCATAATCGAGAAACGACCCATACAATATGTCGGGCCGGGGTTGTGGTTGGACATGAAGACACAACGAATCCACATCCGCCTGATGCCGACCGAACTGAAGATCGCCGGTGATGTGAATTATCGCGGAGAAACCGATCCGCGAAAACTCCCGCTGGTCATCGGCGGCGCAAGGGTCGCGATGCATGTCGAAAAGTCATCGCATCTGCGTTTGCAGGATCTCGTCATCCGCGGCACGCGCAGCCGGACGTTGAACATCGAATCGTCGCACGATGTCGAACTCGATCACCTGACGTTATACGGCGGCGCACCGGCGTTGCATATCGAATCGTCTCATCATCTGCTGATGCACGATTGCGCCATTCGCGGACTCTGCGCCCCCTGGAATTCCCGGTCGAGCGAAAAGTATTACGGCATCTCATCGTATCTCTTCATCGCCGACAGCACCGCGCCGCAGAACAGCGACATCGAAATCGCGAACTGCGAATTCACCGACAACCACGATGGGTTAATCATCGGTACCATCGATCATCTCCGTTTTCATCACAATTACGTCGATAACTTCAACGACGATGGACTGTATCTGACGCTCGATATGCCCTCCGGTAAAGTTGTGCAGATTTATCAGAACTATCTCTCGCGCAGCCTCTCGATGCTGGCGTTCTCCGGCAAGGGAGACGATCAGCAAGGGGAGGAAGCCTCTATTTACCGCAACGTCATCGATCTGCGTACTGGAACGCTTAGCCTCGATGAAATGCAATCCTCACGCATCTGCGGAGACCACGGTTCACCCACCTGGAAACCGATCCGCTTTTACCACAACACGGTGCTCGCTCCGGAAACCCCCTGGCGCGACTATTACGCCGCCGGCTTGGGAAGCCATCTGCAAGGCTCAAATCGGATCATCCTCAATAACATCTTCCACCACATCACGGGATCCCCGGGGTTCCACATCGAGCCCCTGGGAGAATTTCTCGCCGACGGCAATCTGCACTGGAGTCGCGACGTCACCGAAAGTTCTCCCGGCGAGTTTTTGACGAAGGGCCGCCAACCGATCGGCAATCTTCCCAACTGGTTCAACGAAAGCAAAAAGACCTACGCGCCGGGGTGGACGGCGCACGACCGCTTTGGCGATCCCCAATTCGAACACGTCGGCCCACTCCCCGACGAACCGCTCGACCTCCGCCTGAAACCAGAAAGCCCGGCGATCGATGCCGGTGTTCCAATCGACGAGGATTGGGATGACCCGCTTCGTTCAATGGATGCCGGCAAACCCGATCTCGGCGCGATCCCTTCAGGAGCAACAGAATGGACCATCGGCATCGACGGCCGCTTCAGAGCGGCGGGTGTGCCATCGAAATGAATCCGATCCAGTTCACAACCCCACCGGTGCATACCAGTAGTCGGGGAGTTTTGGCATCGTCGCCAGCAAAATCTCGCGGATCGCCTGGCGGTCTTCGGGGGTCAGATGGGCGAATTTCTCCGACTGGTCCTTACCGGTGAGAACGTCCCACATGCGGCGCAGGATGTACTCCTTCGCCTCAGCGGGTAGACTTTGGAAACTTTCGGAATACACGAGATAGCTCAGGGGGTACTTGAACAATCGGGTGTTCAAGTCGAAGTCTCGGAGCGATCGACCGTGCTGATCGTGCCGGCCGTGCGACGAAAATTCTTGCGCGAACCCTGATGTCCCCGATACGGGGGCGATCAGTTTGGCCTCCTGGCAAAAGAACAGATATTCGACGAACGGATCGATGACGCTTTTCATCCGGCTGGTGGTACTTGCCCAGCGTTTCGTCGGCGATTCTTTCAACTCGCGATTCAACCTTGTTTCCATATGCAGCGCTTGCCGGGTTGTGAAGTTCGCTCTCGTCAGCAGATTGTGGGCTTCGGTCTGATGTTCCAGCACCATCAACGCGACGATATCGCTGTGGGGAGAGAGAAAGTTCTCGACCGCCAATCGAGAATTCAAATCGGCCACGTTTTGCCCGGCGGAGTTATCGATGTTCTCGTCGGGGCGTTCGTCTTTCACGATCAGATTTCCAAGATGCTTCTGTTCGCCATGCTGACCGGTGACGTACCATCCTCCCCATCGCTGCTTGAATGGGCTGTTCTGATCGATGCGGTACGTCCCCGACGCGAGAATCGGCTCTCCCGAGGTATCGACGAAGACGGAACGCAGTAGATGCCCGGGGACGCCGCGAGTCTGCGTCGAGCCGTGACAGATGAGACAATTGTCGGTCTTGCGCTCGAGTTGCGGTAAAGCTTCCGCACCGGGAGTCTGATCGAGCGTGTAATAAACGGTCCCCAATTGCGGATCGACGGCGGAGAGTTCGAGCACCTCTCCCGATTGGCAGAATCCGACGTAGACATCATCGTTGAAATACAGCGAGCGTGGAAACTTCGGCGAGATGCGATTGCGTTGCAAGCTGGTCTTCGAGAAGACCAGCGTTTGCGACGAGATAGGAACTTCCAGTTCCCGCAGCAGCGCTCGCAGATATCCGAAATGCGGCTCATGCTCGAGCACTTTCTCGCCTTTCTGAATCGAAGCGAACAATCGAGAGACGCGGTTGCTCGCTTCGGATTGAGAGTAGTTGATCGGCTCCAGTTCGAAGTCATCAGCGGCAAATAACAACCCTGCGTCCTGACTCGCCAACAGCGAGACGGCGATGAGCGTGCATAGGGCAAACATCAGGTGATAGAGGCGAACGAACATGATCGACTTTCAGGAACTGTCAGTGGTGAATCATCGGTACGGATCCCGATGTCAAAGTCACGTGAAAAGGATTTTTCTCCGGCCTGACAGGACCGGTCATGCGTGAGCCGTTCGCGACTCAGATCATTCGAGACGTTGCTCGAACTCGATTCTATGCAGCCGGATCAACTGAACAACTCGACCAGAGGCCGTCCTTCGACGAGTCGATGCGGTCGGTCGAACTGGTCGTAAATCAGCGACTCCGGCGAGATGCCGAGCGAGTAGTACATCGTTGCCAGCATATCCTCGGGGGATACGGGATTCGACTTGGGATACGCCGCCTCCTTATCGCTGGAACCATACACCTGACCGCCGCGAATACCGCCGCCGGCGAGGACAGCCGACTGGCAGGCTCCCCAGTGATCGCGTCCGATGGACTTGTTGATTTTGGGAGTGCGACCGAACTCGCCATACATGGCGACCAGAGTTTCATCGAGCAATCCCGTCGCGCTGAGGTCTTCCATCAAGGCCGAGTACCCTTGATCGAGCGAGGGGATGCAATACGTTTGCTGTAACATTTCGGTGCCGTTCTTCCCTTCGAACGGTCCATGATTGTCCCAGACGTTGGCGACGTTTCCGCTTTTCTGGATATACATCCACGATATCGTCACGAGCCTTACGCCCGATTCGACCAGCCGGCGTGCCATCAGAATTGCTTCGCCCCACTCATTGCGGCCATAGCGATCGCGAACTCTGGGATCTTCGCTGTTGATGTCGAACGCTTCTTTGGCGCGGGTTGACGAGAGCATGCTGAAGGCCTGCTCGCGGAAACTGTCCATGCTTTGCGCATGGCGAACCGTCTGAAAGCGACGGTCCTGCTCTTCGATCAACTGCAAAAGTCCTTTACGCGACTGCAAGCGCGCGACTTGCATGTCGCTCGGCAGCGCGAGGGAATGGGTCGGTGTTTCTTTGGTTTCCCCAGCGTTCTGCATTTCCATCGGGTCGTATTTGGCCCCCAGGAAACCACCATAGGTTCCGGAATACGTAATTCCGTCGTGACCGATCGGCCGGGGGATTGTGACCGATCCCGGCATGTTTTCGGTCGGCAGGAATGAACCGACCACGGAACCGATCGTGGGGGGATCCTGTCGGTTGCGGGCGTTGCGGGGTATGACCTTGGTCGGATCGGTTCTGCCCGTCAGCGTGCGATACACCGATGGTTCATGCACATTGCTCTCGTGGGAGAACGAGCGAATGATCGCCGTCTTGTCGGTATGTTTTGCGAACAACGGCATCTGGTCGCAGACGTCGATACCGGGGACGATGGTGGGAATCGGCTTGAACAGGCTCCGTATCCCTTCCGGGGCCTCGGGCTTCATGTCCCACATATCCTGTTGCGGAGGCCCGCCCCACAGGTAAATCAAAATGCACGACTTCGCGTGCCCCTCGGATCGGATGAGCTGGTGCCGGGAATTCTCTGCCCTTGCCGTTCGTTCCATGCTCAACAGGCCTGGCAGTGTGACGGCACCTGCACCGATCTGTCCTAACCGGATCATAGCATCGCGTCGGTGAAGCATCATGTCAGCTCCTGTCCGTCCGTTTCGAACAAACCCATTCCGTTCAACAATCCGATAAAATCCATCCGTTCAAACTGCCGAATTACCGAATCCATTTCAGGACATTTGTATCGGTTATTCTATTCTCTCGGAAGATCTTATGTCAAGGAAGCGTTTCAAATGACACCGAAAATACCCTTCAGAGTTTCATTGCAGCGAATCTCTCCCTCGACATTTTTATCTTAAAACCAAAAATCGCCAGCATTGGATTCCCCACTCCAATGTTATTTTACCCGATTTAACAGGAAAATCGGAATTATCGTGAAATCTTTCCAATCCGGCAGAGTCGATGTCCGATATACAGAAGGTGAAACTGGAGCACGAACTTCTATCGGTACGGTTTTATGTTGTCGGTTTGATCGCTCAGGAATTCAACATCATTCTTGCAGACGGACCTTATATCGGGCTGAAAGCCTCATCTCACATGTCCCTCAAAGCATACATCGTGATCGTTTACGCGACAATCGGAGTGACGGGCTGCATGAGCCCGGCGACTCACGGTCCGTCCGCGCGAACATTGAGCCACACGAACACCCGCGCGGGATCGATTCTTTTCGGGAAACCTTTTCTGCCTCGATGCTATTTTTCGTGGTGCGGTTACGATGCCTTCTGGGACAAAATCGTCGTCCGCGACGCTGCGTCATGCAATGCCAAAATCGCGTATCGTCAGTACAAAAAGGGCAACCCCGGACCATACTCCACCGATTTCAGGAACGGTTTCTATAAAGCGCATATCGATCGGGCCAACGGCTATCCCGCACGATCTCCTGCAGTGCCGCCCCCAAGCTACTGGGCCGCCTGCAACCGAACTCAACAGGGACACCTTCGCGCAGCCGACTGGTACGCCGGCTATGACGCGGGATTGCACATGGCCGAGACGAATTTTCAACACGAATACAACGTGGTGCCGGGAGCCGAAGTTCTCGCCGCGGAAGGTATTTTCTCGAATCCACACGTGGAACAGGCATCACACACCGATCCCTCCGACATGCCGCTCGATCCGGGATATGCTCCGATGGCCGGTCCCGAGTATCCAGGCGTCGAATCCGCAGAACCTTTTTGACGAAAAATTTCTGAAATCGAATCGATCGATTCATCCACCGTCGTAATTTGAGTCACACATCGATGCCCCCCATGCACGTCACAAATTTCACGCAACGCCGATCGCTCGCCGACAACGGGCGTGCCTGTCTGTGGTTGTGGGTATTCATCGGCTGTCTGCTTTCGGGAATCAACGGGTGTGCGGCGTTCCGTCCGATTCATGGCGTTCCCGTCAAATATCTACCCGATCAGTACAAAGCCACGACCCGCTCAGGCAAGAAAACGATCGACCTCTCGCTGCTCCGGCAAACTCCACCTCCGGAATATTTGCTCGACACCGGTGACATTCTGGCAGTCTACATCGAAGGGATTCTCGGTTCGCGTGAGTCCGCGCCTCCGGTCTTCTATCCCCGAAACGAAGAAGTGCCACCCTCCTTCGGATATCCTCGGCCGGTGCGCGACAATGGGACGATTTCTCTGCCGATGATCGAACCCCTGTACGTTCGCGGGATGTCGATCCATCAACTCGAAGACCTGTTGCGGGTCGAATACATCCAGAAGCGTCAACTCCTGCAGCCCGGCAACGACCGCATTATGATTATGCTGCAAAAACCCCGAACGTACCGCATTCTCGTCATTCGGCAGGAAACGGGGAACGATACACCCCGCATCTCCGCTCAAGGAACCATCAACCTCGGTTTGAGCAAACGGGGAACCGGTAAGATCGTCAATCTGCCGGCGGGCACGAACGATGTACTCAACGCACTTTCTGAAACCGGCGGATTACCCGGTCTTGATGCCGAAAACACGATCTAT
This sequence comes from Planctomycetaceae bacterium, assembly GCA_046160425.1. Lineage (GTDB taxonomy): Bacteria > Planctomycetota > Planctomycetia > Planctomycetales > Planctomycetaceae > JAQCEJ01. The sequence goes on along the minus strand of JBJXGP010000513.1, from coordinate 7,180 downwards.
GTGGTGCGCCGAAAAGGACGGGGGAGACCACCCATACTGCCTCAACGCGTATCTGCAAATCGAACGTCACGCACGATCATGCGGGCGCAATCACCTGACGTGCATTCCTTTTCCCCTGCGTCGACTGAACATCCCGCACAGGAACAGTCGGCTTTCGATCATGCGGCGTATGAGCAGTGGGTCAATCAACAGTCGCAATACGCCGAGACACCACACGATTCGGTGGATCATTACCCTGTGGAAGTGGAATACTACTCGCAGGATGCCGCGCAACACGCGCCGATGATGGCACCGCAACATGCCCTCGATACAGAACAACCTCATGATGCTCTCGCGCTGGAATATCAACAGCGGATCCAGCCCATCGATGCGAGGCAGCCGCAAATATTTGATCCACAATCATCACAGCCTGCGCTGACATTTCCACAACACGGCACATTCCCGCAACACAACAATCCTCCATATTTGCCGCAGGATGGTCAGTATCCTGTGCCTCAACACGATCCTGTGCCTCAACACCAACAGGAATTTGGATATCCACCGCACGCGCCGCCGGTCGGTCTCCCCGCACATCGCCACGGGGACGAACCGGGGCCATATTACGGGAATCAACCCGGACATAACGGGGAAGGCTGGGCTCCTCTCGATCAATTGGATTGGGATCCGGCAGTGATGTCGCTCGATCCCACGATCGACAATCCGCAAACGATCAAGATTCCGGTCCGCCTTGCCGAAGGCGAACAGGTCCACTTCACCGAGCAGGACATCATCTTGCAAGATGGAGACGTCGTGTTCATCGAATCGCGGGATACGGAAATTTTCTACACGGGCGGTTTGCTCGGAGGAGGACAATATTCACTCCCCCGCGATTACGATCTCGACATACTCGGAGCGCTGTCGATCGCTCAATCCCAGCGGGGCGGCCAGAATCGTTCGATGGGAGGAGCCTCAGCCCTGAATCAGGACGTGACGATCAGCGCCAGCCGCGTGGTCATACTGCGGCAGTTGGGCAACGGCGACCAGGTTCCGATCGAAATCGATCTGTACGAGGCGCTAAAAAATCCCCACGAGAGAATTCTCATCCAGCCGGGGGATTACATCCTGCTCCAGTACACGCCATTGGAGGCGGTCGGTGCCTTCATCGAACGCAACCTGCTGGAAGGCGCGTTATTCGGCCTGGCGACGTCGACTCTCACCACCGGTGGCGGCGGTCAATGACCATTCGTGCCATCCGCAGCCGATGCGAATGTCGCGAGTTCGATTCGAGAGATGCGACTTGTTGCCCACTCTGTGGTGTTTTTCGCACAACCCCGATCCACGGGGCGATATGACTGGTGAATCATCGAGCAACGGCATAAGCTTTACCATCGGCGGGCGAACTGCCGTCATCGCTGCATCGAGATTCACCGTACCCCCACACGAGAGAGACATGATCGTCGTCGTCCGCAAGTTCCCGAAAAGCCTCGTCTGGGCAGTCGTTGTGCTCACGATTCTGCCCTGGGTGCTGAATTGGATCGGGGTCGATTTCTCAGCAATACCCGATAACGATCCGGAGGCGACGGCGAGAGCCAATTTCGAAAACAATCCGGCATCGGATGGGAGCGCACAGTCCACCGAAAATCTGCAAGCCCTTCCCGGTCAAACCGTCCCCGATCCGCTCGAAGTATCCACGTTAAAATCGACGGGACAGTCGATTCATACCATCATGGAATGGACGGCCTTCTGCATTGCCTTGTTCACGGTCGTTCTGGCGCTGACGCATTACACCATTGAGGGTGACGTCACCACGCCGATCATCGGAGCCGCTCTGTTTTTCACGGGCGTACTGGATGCTTTTCGTACCATCGCCGCCGACGGGCTGATAGTCATCACGACCCCATTGGAAGAGTTCATCCCTTTCACCTGGGCCGTCTCGCAGTTGTTCAACGTTTCGATTCTGCTGCTGGGGACGGGATATTTCCTGTATTCCGAACGAGGGATGCGGCATCGGCCTCGCACGGGTGAAATCCGCATCATTCTCCTGATGGGAATTCTGTTCGGGATGCTGGCGTATGTGATCATTCACGGCTGCGCGTTTTCAGAACGATTACCCAAGGTGGTCTATCCGGAAAAATTCGCGACGCGCCCGCTGGATGCCATTCCGCTGGTCCTTTACTTATTGGCGGGGGGTATCGTGCTCCCGCGATTTCATCGGCGGCACCCCAGTTTATTTTCACGAGGTTTGATCGTCAGCGTGATCCCATTGGTCGCCGCCGAGATGACCGTCACCTTCGGTTCGATTCAACTCTACGACAATCATTTTAATATTGCTCTGTATCACAAGATTCTCGGTTATCTCGTGCCGCTGACCGGCTTGATTCTGGATTACGCATCGGCATATCGAGCCGAGGCGGTCCTGCGCGCCACTGCCGAGCAGTTGCGAATCGCCCACCAGATTCAGCAAGGCTTGTTGCCGAAACAGGCTCCCCGCATCGCCGGTTTTGACGTTGCGGGCGTCTCGTTTCATACGGAAGAAGTCGGAGGAGATTACTTCGACTACATCCCGCTTGCGGAAGGGAAGCTCGGCATCGTCGTCGCCGACGTCAGCGGACACGATCTCGGTGCATCGCTGCTGATGTCGCAAACGCGCGCTTATCTGCGGGCCTTGACGCTCTCCCGAAAAAGCGTGCGAGAGCTGATCTTCGAAGTCAATCGATTTCTCATTGAGGACGTTCACGACCGGCGATTTGTGAGCCTGTTTTTTGGCGAACTCGATCCGTCGCAGCGCTCGCTCGAATACAGCGCCGCGGGACAACAGGGATATATCCTGACGCCCACCGGGTCTTGGCAGACACTCGACGTCACCGATCCTCTGTTGGGAGTGACCGATATCTCACTCGAAACAACCGTTGCGCCGGTCCGGTTTCAAAAAGGGGATATTTTTCTGACGCTCACCGACGGAATCGTCGAAGCTCTCTCTCCCGCCGGCGAACAATTCGGTTTTCCGCGCGTTCAGGAGATCGTGGCGAAACATCGCGCATTTTCGGCAGAGCAAATCGTGCGAGAGCTTCACAAAGCCGTCAAAAACTATACCGGCCTATCGACGCAAACCGATGATGTCACGCTGGTCATTTTCAAGGTGTTGTAAGTTTGTCGCAGCGTTAGGTCCAGTCAACGATCGTCCCGCCGAGCAGGCGTTCGATTCCCTGTGTTGTCTCCAATAGCAGTGCCCCTTGTGCGTCGATTCCCAGGCAATTCCCTGTGAGTAACCGCTTGTCTCCGGACGAATGCGTCACCTGTCTTCCCGTCAGCAGGCAGCGTTTGGACCACAAGTGCAGGAACGGGGCAGACGACTCCGAGCGAAAGCTCTGAAGCTGCCGTTCGAAGTGTTGCAGCAAACGGATGAGTATTTCGGTTCGATCGTGCTCGAGACCCGTTTCATCGGTTAACGACGTCGCGGTTCGCAGTAACTCCGGCGGAGCATCCCGCAGCGAGTTATTGACGTTCAGGCCGATTCCCAGCACCAGCCGGGGAGGGCGCGACGGCGGGATCTCGCACAGGATGCCGCAGATCTTTTTCTCGCCGAGGTACACATCGTTCGGCCACTTCACGCGAATCGATTCATCGCTTGCCAGCTCTGCTAGAGTCTCCGTGACGGCCAGACCGGCGAAGAGCGAAATCATCGGCCAGTTCTCGAAAGGCATGGGGATATCCGCCGCATCCAGCACGAGCGAGAGCGTCAAGGCTCCGGAATGCGACCACCAGCGATGCACCCCGCGGCCTCGTCCGGCCGTCTGCCGTTCGGCGAGAATCAACCGCGGCGCGATAATCGACGAGTCATCGCAAACTTTCAATGCACGATCGTTCGTCGAGCCGATCTCATCGTGAAATTCAATCGCCGACAGAAAGGTTTCGCGTTCGATTCTGGCGAGATCGAAGTCCACGATGAATCTTTTTACCCCCACTGAAGTCTCACCTTCCACTCAATCCATCGTGAGTAGCAGGTCTCCGGTTTCGACCTGATTTCCCGGGGCGACGAACACATCGACGATCTTCCCGTCGCGGTCGGCCTGCAACGTCGTCTCCATCTTCATGGCTTCCAGCGTCAGCAGTTTTTGCCCTCTCGCGACGGTGTCTCCCGCTTTCACCGAAACGACGACGACCATCCCCGGCATACTGGCCCCTAACTGACCCGGATGCGCGGCATCGGCCTTCGCTCGCGTTTTTCCCTCGGGCTTCTGCGAATGGTCCACGACATTGATGTCGCGAGGCTGGCCGTTGAGTTCGAAAAAGACCGTCCGCCTGCCATCGGGATGAGGGTCGCCGACGGTGAGGAATTTGACGATCAGCGTTTTGCCCGGTTCGATGTCGACCGAAAGTTCTTCGCCCGGAATCAGTCCGTAAAAGAAGACCGGCGTCGGCAACCCGCTGGTATCCGAAAATTTGTGGAGATGCGTGACGAATTCACGAAACACTTTTTCATAGAGCAGATGGGTCACGACTTCCTGCTGCGACGGATCGTGCAACAAGACCGGTTTAAGGTGAGCGGCGGCTTCGTCGAATTTCGCCGACGGCAGCGACGCCCCAGGACGACCGCGGAAGGCCTGCTTATCTTTGAGAATGCGTTGTTTCACCGCTTTCGGAAAACCGCCCGGCGGTTGCCCCATTGCACCGCTGATGAGGTCGATCACCGATTCGGGGAACGAGAGTTCGCGGCGTTCATCGAGAATGTCTTCCGAGGTCAGGTTATTCGCCACCATGAACAACGCCATGTCCCCAACCGCTTTCGACGTCGGCGTCACCTTGACGATGTCGCCGAACAGATCGTTGACTTCGGCATAGACGCGGCAGATGTCGCTCCACTGGTCGGCGAGTCCCAACGCCCGCGCTTGCTCGTACAGATTGGAGAACTGCCCGCCGGGCATCGCGTGTTTGTATAAATCGGCCGACGCCAGCATCATTTCGGTTCCGAACGGAGAATAATACTCGCGGACGGCCCGCCAATAATCGGCGATCTTATCGAGATGCTCGGGATTCAGCTTTGTCGGGCGTTTCGTCAACCGCAGCGCTTCGACCAGCGTATTCAGATTCGGCTGCGAAGTCCCTCCCGATAACGGGGCCATCGCTGCATCGGCGATATCGACCTTCGCTTCGGAGGCCTTGAGAATCGCCGCCGCCTGGATCCCTCCCGTGTCGTGCGTATGGAAGTGGATCGGAATGCCGATCTCCTGCTTCAGCGTGCGCACGAGAAGTTCGGCGGCGTGCGGTTTGCATATCCCCGCCATATCCTTGATGGCGAGAATGTGGGCTCCCATGTTCTCGAGTTCTTTGGCCATATCGACATAATATTTCAGCGAATACTTGTCGCGTGCGGGATCGAGAATGTCACCCGTGTAACAGATCGCCGCTTCGCAGATCGCACCCGATTTGATGACGGCATCCATCGCCACCTTCATGTTCGGAACCCAGTTCAGGGCATCGAATATGCGGAAGATGTCCATCCCGGCATCCGCGGCTTCCTTCACGAACGCCTTGACGACGTTATCGGGATAATTCGTATAACCGACGGCGTTGGAGGAACGGAGCAGCATCTGAAAGAGGATGTTGGGAATTTTCTCGCGCAGGTCGGCGAGTCGCTGCCACGGAGACTCTTTCAGAAACCGCATCGCCGTATCGAACGTTGCCCCGCCCCACATCTCGATCGAGAAGAGTTCGGGACACATCCGCGCGTAGGCTTCGGCGATCTTAACCAGATCGTACGTGCGAAATCGCGTGGCGAACAACGATTGGTGCGCATCGCGAAATGACGTATCGGTCATCAGCAGCGTTTTTTCCTTGAGGATCCACTGACTGAACTGTTCCGGCCCCAGCTCTTTCAGCAACTGACGAGTCCCCGGCTGAATCGGAGCCTTCGTGTCGAATGCGGGGACCGGGGCCGGTTCACGCCGTATCGGTTGCTGGCGGCCTTTGACGAGCGAATTACCGTTGACGATCACATCGCCGAGATAACTGAGTAATCGGGAGGCACGATCCTGCCGTTTGGCGAACTGAAACAGTTCGGCCGTTTGATCGATGAACCGGGTCGTGCATTTCCCTTCGAGAAACGTCGGATGAGCCAGCAATTTCAACAGAAACGGCAGGTTGGTTTTGACGCCGCGCACGCGAAATTCCTGTAGCGTCCGTTCCATCTTGCGGACGGCATCGATAAACCGGTGCCCCCGCGCCGTCACTTTCACCAGCAACGAATCGTAAAACGGAGTGACTACGGCGCCGGAAAACGCCGTCCCCGCATCGAGGCGGATCCCCATCCCCGCCGCGGACCGGTAATGAGCGACGCGACCGTGATCGGGAAGAAAACCGTTCGTGGGATCTTCGGTCGTGACCCGGCATTGCACGGCAAACCCGTTCGTGCGAATCGACTCCTGCGGGAGCATGCTGATTTCCGCGTCGTCGAGCGCGAGGCCCTGAGCGACGAGAATCTGCGTTTTGACGATGTCGTAACCGGTCACTTCCTCGGTGACGGTGTGTTCGACCTGAATCCGAGGGTTGACTTCGATGAAATAGAACTGCTGCGTTTCATCATCGACGAGAAATTCCACCGTCCCGGCGTTCTGATACTGTACCGCCCGTCCGATCTTGAGCGCCGATTCACAAAGTTCCTGTCGGACGCCCGGATCGAGATTGGGGGCGGGGGCAATCTCCACGACTTTCTGATGCCGTCGCTGCACGGAGCAGTCGCGTTCGAACAGATGCACGAGATTTCCGTGTGCGTCCCCCATGATCTGCACTTCGATGTGCCGCGCCTGCGCGATGAAGCGTTCGACGAACACATCGGGGCTGTTGAAAGCGGTCATCGATTCCCGTTGCGCCTGTTCGAATGACGTGGCGAAATCGGATTCGCTCGAAACGACGCGCATGCCGCGTCCCCCGCCCCCCTTGGCGGCTTTCAGCATCACCGGAAAACCGAGATGCCGAGCCGTCTTCATCCCTTCCGCGATCGAGCGGATGGCGCGGGGACTGCCTCCCAGCACGGGAACTCCGGCTTTTTCGGCGATCTCGCGTGCGGCTGTTTTGTCGCCGAGTTGTTCGAGCGACGCCACCGACGGACCGATGAAAATGATGCCCGCGGCGCGACAGGCAGCTGCAAACTGGGGATTCTCCGCCAGAAAACCGTATCCGGGGTGAATCGCGTCGGCTTCGC
>JBJXGP010000512.1:0-15153 GCA_046160425.1 Planctomycetaceae bacterium | reverse complement strand
ATCGATGCTCGATCATTTCGAGTAGACGCCGATAACTCGTTTCACCCCAGCGGCGGGAAAAATCGCCAGAATAAATACGCGAGAGGACCGGCAAACAACAGGCTGTCCATCAAGTCGAGCACCCCTCCGAATCCCGGAATCGTATTTCCCGAATCCTTCACGCCGGCATCACGCTTGATCAACGATTCGGCCAAATCGCCTACGATACCGGCGGCACCCATGACGAGGCCGTACAACACGATACGCTCCCAGTGCGGCGCTAACGTTGTTTCTCCGAACCAGGCGGTCGATATCCAGCCGAGCCAGAAAAGACTGACCAGCACGGCGCTCGACATCGCACCATACACCCCCGCCCACGTCTTGCCGGGACTGAGCCGGGGGATGAATTTGCGATGGCCGAAAAGTCTGCCGATCGTATATCCCCCGACGTCACCCATCTTGACGGCGACGATCATCGACCCCAGCACCAGGTAGCCGCGTTCGGCTCCGGCTACCCAGCGCAAATTCGCCGTCAGGCAGATTCCCATCCCGACGTACAACAGCACAAGACTTTCGGCTGCTATCGTCAGCGTATTTTGCGACTCCGCGCGAAAAGAGAACACGGCGCGCGCCAACAACAGCAACCACACTCCGATCAAGACGATCGCGGAACAGGCCAACGTATCAACGTCAGGGACCATCGTTGGACTGAGCGCTTCCAAACCGGGTTTGATCCATGCGGAAAGTGCGACGAGTCCCGCGCAGGCGAGCAGGCGCGCGGTCTCTACGTCTGTGAAGCGGGCACGGAGCATCCGAACCAATTCCAGGACGCAACCGGCCAGCAGGAGTTGACTGATCACCAAAAATACCGGCGCACTCGAACCGATGCGGTGATCCCACCAGAACAGCAAGAACAGAACGGGAATGACCGTCGCCGATACGGCCAAACGCCACCGCAACATGATCGCTGTCATCCTTTCGAAAGTTTGAGAAACTCCACAATAGAGAACGGCGGCACTGTAACATATCCCCGCCTGGCGGCCTATCATGAGTCGAGAGAATGACGGTTCATCCAGGATTCAATCCTGGTCCTTGAGTCCGCCGTAACGACGATCGCGGGAAGCATAATCGCGAAAGGCTTCTAACAGATCGGGGGGGCGGAACTCGGGCCAGCATTTCGGTGTCACCCAGAATTCCGCATAGCTGATCTGCCACAGCAGATAATTGCTGATCCGCATCTCACCCGCCGTCCGAATGACCAGATCGGGGTCGGGCATCCCTGCCGTATACAGCGACGCCGAGACCGACTCTTCCGTAATTTCATCGGGAGACAAATCTCCGGCGGCGATCTTTCGCCCGAGGGTTTTAACGGCATCGACGATCTCGGTGCGGCTGCCGTAATTGATCGCCAGGCAGAGCATGGTCCCCGTGTTCTGCCGGCTGCATGTGATGGTTTTTTCCACTTCGCGAAGCACCCCTTCACCCAAGCCCTCGCGCTGGCCGATGATGCTGAATCGGAGATTCTGGCGAAGGATCTCGGAACGTTCCTCGATGACAAATTGTTCGAGGAGCGAGAGCAGGAGTTCGAGCTCTTTTTTCGGGCGCTTCCAGTTTTCACTGCTAAGGCAGTAAAGCGTCAACTGATCGATCTTGAGTTCGGCGCAGGCTTCAACGATCGTGCGGACCGACTCCACGCCGCGACGATGCCCTTCGATCCGCGGCAACCCGCGGGACTGCGCCCATCGGCCGTTGCCATCCATGATGATGGCCACATGCCGGGGAAGATCGGCCGGCCTCAAACCCAGGGATGACAGGTCATCGAACAGCGAGGACACACCGCTCTGCTTTCCTGACTCGAGGTAACTTGGCAGCCGCTATTGATGCAGCAGTTCGGAAGTTTCGAACTCGCTGCAATAAACCGTCTGTTCCCAATAGGGAGGATCGTTCTGAGGATCGGAAATTGCCAGGCGAACATGGTTTTCTTCGATTTCCAGGACCGTCACCGTGATGTTTCCACCAATGATCAATCCCTCGTTGACGCCGCAAATGACATTGAGCATCCTACAACCTCATACGCGTTATTCGAAATTTGAATTCTTCGGCGATTTATTTTTATCGCTCCGATGACCGACATTCTGACTCAGCGTGATCCGGCTGGCAAGTCGCTGACGCACTCATTTTACGGGATTGAAAAATGATGCAATAATCACTTGACAGCAATGGCGTCGTTGCTCCATTTCTGCTATCAGAAATTTCGCGAGCAGCGTCGCTGTCGACATTCATTTTTTCAATCAGCGCAAGAAAGTGAGTCGGTCGCATGAAAATATTGATCTATCCCGCCATCGACGAGCCTCGCTTTTCTGCGCTGAGCGGCGTCAATGCGAGTCTCCACATCGTCAACGCCGCCGATATAGCGCAAGCCGAAGCGGAGATCGTCGATGCCGACGGCTTTTTCGGAAAAATCTCTCCCGATTTGCTCGCGCGTGCGAAACAACTCCGCTGGATTCAATCGCCGACCGCCAGCCTCGAACATTATCTCTTCCCCGAACTGATCGCACATCCCTGCCTATTGAGCAACATGCGCGGCCTGTTTTCGGATGTGATTGCCGATCACGTCATGGGGTATGTGATCGCTTTTGCGAGGCAGTTTCCGCTGTATTTTCGCCGGCAGCAGCAGGGGATCTGGGAACCGGCGGGAGGAGAAGCATCCCGCACGAACAACACATTCGGCCCCGGCATGGTGACCGACATGGACCGCGCCCATCGCCATCTCGCCGACGACACGCTGGGGATCGTCGGCGTCGGTGAAATCGGTGCCGAGATCGCCCGGCGTGCGCAGGCCTTCGGCATGAAATTGCTCGGCGTCGATCCGGTGCGCACGTTGTTGCCGGGCATCATCGATGAGATCTGGCCCGTCTCCCATTTGCCCGATCTGCTGGCGGCGAGCGACTACGTCGTCATCGCCGCCCCGCATACGCCGGAAACGTTCAAAATGTTTCGCCGCGAACAATTCCGGCAGATGCGAACATCGGCCTATCTGATCAACATCGGTCGTGGCGTGATCGTCGATCTCGCCGAAATGACGGCGGCACTGCAAGCCCAAGAGATCGCCGGTGCCGGCCTCGATGTCTTCGAGATCGAACCGCTCCCTGTGGGGCATCCGTTATGGACGATGGAAAACGTGATCATCACCCCCCACGTCGCCGCCGCATCGCCACGCATCGCCGAACGCCATTTCGCCGTCGTTAAAGAAAACATCCGCCGCTTCGCCGCCGGTGAACCGCTGACGAATCTTGTTGACAAGCGGCGCTGGTTTTAAGAACGTCAAGTTTTTGGTTAGCCGCGACGCGTAGGGTTGCCGTAGCGGAGCGCGCTCCCCCGGTCATTGTAACTTCTCGTTCCCAAGCTCCGCTTGGGAACGCAAGTCTTCGAGAGCTTCCGCTTCGCAAGCGATGACGGTGGTACGCTTGCTATTAGCAGATCGCGCTCCGCTCCGCAGAGCCTGCGCGTCGCGGCTAACCTTTAACGCTGAACTTATGTCATCCGATACTGCGCATTCGCCGCGGCGACTCCGGCTCCCGGGCCGACTTTGACGTTCTGATCGAGCAGGCAACGTTCGAGAGCCGCGAGGAATAACAGCACATTTCGTTCGCTGCTTGCTTCGCCCATCAGGCCGACGCGCCAAGTTTTGCCTTTGAGGGGACCGAGGCCGCCGCCGATTTCGATGCCGAATTGATTGAGTAGTTGCTTGCGGACCGCAGCGTCGTCGACTCCTGCGGGGATCAAAACCGAGTTCAGCATCGGCAACTGATGCGGCTCTTTCACCGAATATTCCAACCCCATCGCCTGCAAACCCGCCTTGAGAGCGAGATGATTGCGGCGATGCCGTTCGTGCCGCGCGGCGAGTCCTTCGACCAGCGTCAATCGTAAGGCTTCGTGCAACGCATAATTCATATTGATCGGCGCGGTATGGTGATACACGCGATCGCTCCCCCAATAATTTTTCACGAGCGACATGTCGAGATACCAGCTTGTCGTTTTTGTCTTGCGGCGGTCGATCACATCGAGCGCCCGCGGACTGAACGTCACCGGCGACAATCCTGGCGGACAGCTCAAACACTTTTGCGTGCCGCTGTACGCCGCGTCGATCTCCCAATCGTCGATCAACACAGGGACGCCCCCCAGCGACGTGACGCAATCGACGAGCAATAACCCGCCGTGCGCGTGGACGATTCGCGAAATCTCTTCGATCGGCTGCCAGGCCCCCGTCGAGGTCTCAGCGTGAACGATCCCCACGACTTCGGGCCGAGATTGCTGAATCGCCGCTTCGATTTCCGCCGGGGTGAAGACTTCGCCGAACGGACGCTCGATGACAGTCACGTCGGCGCCGACACGTCGGGCGACATCGGCCATGCGTCCGCCAAAGACGCCGTTGACGCAGACCAGCATTTTGTCGCCCGGTTCGATCAGGTTGACGACGCAGGTTTCCATCCCCGCGCTACCGGTCCCGCTGACGGCGAGTGTGAGTTGATTGTGCGTTTGAAAGACCGAACGGAGCATCGTCTGCATCTCGTCCATGATTTTCAGAAAGTACGGATCGAGATGCCCGACCGTCGGTGCCGCCAGTGCCGCCAGAACCTGCGAGGGAATTTCACTCGGTCCGGGGCCCATAAGTATACGTCGCGGCGGATCAAGCCGAGAAACGGCGGTCGCAGTTGCAGGGGATGTCATGGAAATCATTTCCTTTATCGTTCAAAGTCATAGAAGCGTCTTCGCCCATTGTATAAAATCCGCTGGCAATTTCCTCTCGCCACGCTGCGAATTCTGGAAGCGATCGATTCGCCGGGGAAGCCGGTTGATCATGCCTTCCCGGTGACGATGCGGCTGATGGCTTTGAATTCGTCGGTCCCGGCGACCTCGCACCACTCGAACAATACCGATTCCGTCGTCGTGATTGTGGCCCCCGATGCTGAGAGGCGTGCGATTGCCATTTCCCAGTCGAGCCGATTTCGGCTGCCGACGGCGTCCGCTGCAAGATAGACGCGAAAACCGTTTGCCAATAAATCGAGTGCGGTCTGCATGACGCAGACGTGCGATTCGACTCCACAGAGGACGACCTGATATCGGTTGCTGTTGGCTTCCGATTCCTGGTGCCAGTCGAGTACCGGCATTGCGCTGAACGACAATTTTTCGATGGGTGGAGGAAGAAGAGTGGCCAGCTCCGGCGTGGTGGGGCCGAGTCCGCGCGGATATTGTTCCGTCGCCCAGACCGGGACATGCAGCGTCTGCGCACCGAGGACCAGTTGCCGACAGCGATGGACGACCGACTCCGACTCGTGAATGTGCGGCAGAAGTTTCTCTTGCACATCGATCACCAGCAACCGGCTGTTGCCACGGGAAAGAAGTTCATGACTGCGGGGGGCTGAGGTGTTCTGGTTCATGTTGGCTCGTTATTTTGTGGCTTTTTGCGTTTTTCGCGGCCATTTTTTGCTGGCCGCGTGCTCTTCGAGAAACGCTTTCAGTTCGTCATTGATCTGCGAAATATCATCTATCCGGATTTTAATCACTTCCTGCCCCGAACGGTGCGTTTCAACGTCGCGTTCGCTGCCGAATTCGGAGATGCGACCGAGAGCGAATTCGCCGGGGGCGGCGTAGAGTTGCAGGTCGATGCCTTCCCGGCGTTTGGTGACGACGACGGCCCAGGGTTCTCCGCCGGGAGCGAGGAACGAAACGCTCTGCTTGCCGGTCCAGTCGATCTCGGCTTGCGGCGCGACGTCGATCAGCAGATCGAACAGCGTGTCGAGAACCTGCGCATCCCACGTGACGAGTTTTTGTGAGGGAAAGCCTTTGCGCGACAGATGCCATTTTCGACCGAGAATTTTCCACGGCATCAGATCTTCGGGATTGAGTTTCGCCTGGTTCACCATGCCGAGAAACGACGTGAACGCCTGATCGAAAAACTCGGCAAACTCCGGCGTGTCGATCTCGCTGAGCCAGTGGACGGCGATGGTCGCTTCTTGCCAGGGGCCTTTGAGGTTCTTGACGCGCACGCGCGGCACCCGGCCGTAGATGGGTATCTCATCGAGGTCGTCCCATGGCTTGAGGTTGAGTCGCCGGCGGAGTTCCTCTTCCTGAAACGTTTGCCGTTTCACGCGAAACTTGAGCGTCAGCATCCATTCATCGCCGGTGAGTGCGTGTAGAAACCAATCCTTCACACGCGAGGTGCCGGTCACTTCCACGACGCTGCGATCGTTCCAGTTCGGTGCGGCGAAGCCGGGATTCCGTTCGATGCGGTCGATGATCCAATCGAGCGCGATTCCTTCCCAACGGCAGGGAACCCCCTGATGCGAGACCCGTTCGACGGTATGCCAATGTCGGCCGTCGCGTTGCCAGGGCATGAGCGCCCCCTTGCCGACGTCGGAGAGATCGAGATCCCCTTCGCGCTTCTGACGGAGCGATTCGGTATGAATGATCGTGCGTTCTTCGCGCGCTCCTTCGGCGAGCACCGGGGCCAACATGTCCGCCGTCGCGGAGGGAAATTCAGGCCCCGCATGTTTTCCTTTCTTCGATTTCGCCGGCGAGGCATACTGGGCCACGACGTCTTCCGGAGTCCCTGCCGCGACGATCCGCCCTCCTTCCGCGCCTGCTTCGGGACCGATATCGACGATCCAGTCCGCCGTCTTGATGACGTCGAGATTGTGCTCGATGACGACGACGGTGTTTCCGAGATCGACGAGTCCGTGCAGCACTTTGAGCAACTTGTCGATGTCGTCGAAGTGGAGTCCCGTTGTCGGCTCATCCAGCAAGTAGAGCGTCTTTCCGGTCTGCGGACGGGCCAGCTCCGCGGCGAGTTTGACGCGCTGGGCTTCGCCGCCCGAAAGTGTCGGCGCCGGTTGCCCGAGCGTGAGGTAATCGAGGCCGATGCCGCATAGCACTTCGAGAATCACGCGGATCTTGGGGATGTTATCGAAGAGTTCACGGGCCTGACCGATCGACAGGTTGAGGACGTCGGCGATCGATTTTCCCTTGTACTGCACCGTCAGCGTTTCCGAATTGTATCGGCTGCTTTTGCAGGTTTCGCAGGGAACCCAGACGTCGGGAAGAAAATGCATCTCGATTTTTTTCTGTCCGTTTCCTTCGCAGTCCTCGCAGCGTCCCCCCGCGCGATTGAAGCTGAACCGGGCCGGCCGATATCCGCGCACTTTGGCATCGGGCAAACGGGCAAACAGTTCGCGAATCAGATCGAACACGCCGGTATACGTCGCCGGGTTCGATGCGGGAGTATTACCGAGCGGCTGCTGATCGACGACGATCATTTTGTTGATATGCTCGATCCCCTTGAGTTCATCGAACGGGCCTGGTTGTTCTCCCATGCGATGCAGTCGCCGCGAAACGGCTCGCGCGAGGGTGTTCTCGATCAGCGTACTCTTTCCCGACCCCGACACGCCGGTGATGCAGGTCAGCGTTCCCAATGGCAGTCGCAGATGGACGTCGCGCAGATTATGTTGGCGTGCTCCGATCAGTTCGAGCCAGCCGCCGCCGGGGGGAGAGTCCTCGGCGGATGACATCCGACGTTCCTGCGGAATCGGGATCGCCTGTTTTCCGGAGAGATACGCTCCCGTCAGCGACAACTTTTGTTTGCGCAGCTCCGCAGGAGAACCCTCGGCGGTCAATGTGCCGCCGAATCGTCCCGCGCCGGGGCCGAAATCGTACAGTCGATCGGCGGCCTGCAACACTTCGCGATCGTGTTCGACCAGCACGACGGTGTTTCCCAGATCGCGCAGGCGATAGAGCGCTTGCAGCAATCGGCGATTGTCGCGCGGATGCAGGCCGATCGTCGGTTCATCAAGCACGTATAAAACTCCGGTGAGCGCGCGGCCGATTTGTCCCGCGAGGCGAATCCGCTGACTCTCGCCGCCGGAAAGCGTCGGCATCGGCCGGTTCAGCGTCAGGTAATGCAGACCGACCTCGACGAGAAACGAGAGCCGAGCAATCACTTCGGTCAGCAAATCGCCGGCGATTTTCTTTTCGCGCGCGGTGAATTTGATCTCTTTGAGAAATCTGAGAGCCTCGGCGAGCGGAAGCGAACTGAGTTGCTGCAACGTTTTGCCGTGCAGCCGGACTGCCGCCGGTTCAGGACGGATTCGGCTTCCCTGACAGGCGGGGCAGGGAACCTCTCCCACGAGATCGATCAACTTCAGCCGATAGGCGTGCGAAACTCGCGCCGCGTCGTCGAGAGCCGGGTACAACCCCTTGTATTGAAACTGCAATCCCGGTTGCGTCGGCGACGACAACCAGCGTTCACCGGTCCCGTATAACACCAGCCGCTGCTGATACGGTTCGAGTTGTGAGAAGGGGAGATCGAGCGGCAAATGACATTGCTTCGCAACCGCTTCGAGCATCGCGCGAAACAAGGCGTTTGTCGTCGGGTTCGGCCATGCCGAGACTGCGCCATCGAGCAGCGTGCGCGTCGGGTCGGTCACCAGCGTCGAGAGATCGGTCCCTTGCGTCGTCCCCAGTCCTTCGCAACTGGGACACCACCCGAGCGGGCCGTTAAACGAAAAATTGTGCGGCGTCAGTTCCTCGAAACTCCGCCCGCATTGCTGGCAGGCGTGATGCAGGCTGAAATGTTCAGACTTCCAGTCGGTCTCTGCGAGTTCCGCATCACAGACGGCGACTCGGAGAAATCCCTGGCCGAGATCGAGCGCCTGTTCGATCGAATCGGCGATGCGCGAACGGGCTTTCGTCGACACGACAACGCGATCGACGACGATCTCGGTCTGATGTTTCCGCTTGCGGTCGATCTGGGGAACGTCTTCCAGTTGATAGGTGGTCCCATCGATGCGGACTCTTGCGAACCCGCGCTGACGGATCATCTCCCAGAGCTTCTCGTACGATTGACCGACGCGAACCTCCTGTGGGGCGAGAATCAAGAGTCGCGTCTCATCGGGAAACTCCATGATGCGGTCGATCACTTCGTCAGTCGTCTGCGTCTGAATTTTGATCCCGCAGTCGGGACAATATGGCTGCCCCAGCCGACAATACAGGATGCGGAAATAATCGTAAATCTCGGTCACTGTTCCCACCGTCGAACGGGGAGTGTGGCCGACCGTTTTCTGTTCGATGGCGATCGCCGGCGAGAGGCCGTGAATGTGCTCGACCTTCGGTTTGGGCATCTGGCCGAGAAACTGCCGGGCATATGCCGAGAGCGATTCGACATACCGGCGTTGTCCCTCGGCGTAGATGGTATCCATTGCCAGCGACGACTTGCCGCTGCCGCTCGGACCACAGAAGACGCTCATTTTCTCCCGTGGGATCGTGATGTCGACGTGTTGCAGATTGTGTTGCGATGCACCCCGGACCACGATCTGGTTTTGCGTATCGACAAACGTGTCGGTTGCGGCGGGAAACGAATTGAGAGCGTGCGAGCCGTTACTGTGGGAAGAAGTTGCACTGCGTTTCTTGGATTTTGCACTGCGCTGATTTGTTGTGTTGATTGATTCTGTGGGCAGAAGTTCCCGCAAGGCCCGGCCGGTGTGCGATTCGTCACACGCGGCGATCTCTTCGGGGGTGCCAACGGCGACGATCTGACCGCCTCCGGAGCCGCCGTTCGGCCCGAGATCGATGATCCAGTCGGCGGTCTTGAGGACGTCGAGATGATGCTCGACGACGATCACCGTGTTCCCCGCATCGACGAAACCGTGCAGCACTTCGAGCAGCTTTTCTACGTCGGCGAAGTGCAAACCGGTCGTCGGCTCATCGAGCAGATAGATCGTGCGTCCCGTCGAGCGTTTGCCGAGTTCCCGCGCGAGCTTGATTCGCTGCGCTTCACCCCCCGACAACGTCGGCGAGGGTTGTCCGAGTTTCAGATAATCGAGACCGACGTCGTGGAGCGTTTGCAATAACTTCACGATCCGCGGGAAATTCGCGAAATGCGTCAGGGCCTGGGCGACGTCCATATCGAGGACTTCGGCGATATTCGCCCCCTTAAAGCGAACTTCGAGCGTCTCGTGATTGAATCGCTTCCCCTCACACACAGGACACGTGACCCAGATGTCTGCGAGAAAATCCATCTCGAGCTTCGTCGCACCGTAACCCTCGCACGCCTCGCAGCGGCCGGCGTCGACGTTGAAGCTGAAGCGGTTCGATTTGTATCCCCGCATTTTCGATTCGGGCAACAGCGTGTAAAATTCGCGGATCAGATCGAACAATTTCACATACGTCGCGGGATTCGAACGGGGAGTTCGGCCGATTGGCGATTGATCGATGTCGATCGCCTTGTCGATCAGGTCAAGCCCCTCGACTTTCTTGTGATTTCCCGGTGATCCGTTCCCCTTGTTCACATCGCGATTGAGGATCTGCCAGAGAATGTCGTTAACGAGCGAACTCTTCCCCGACCCGCTCACGCCCGTGACGCAAATGAACATTCCCAGCGGGAACTCAGCATCTACATTTTGCAGGTTGTGATGACTGGCTCCCTTGATGCGAATCGACTGTTTTCCCTGCGGACGACGCTGTTCGGGGACGATGATTTTTCGACGCCCCGATAGATAATCGCCGGTCAGACTGCGCTTCGAATCGAGAATCGTCTGCACATGCCCCTCGGCGACGATCTCACCGCCGCGCACGCCGGGGCCGGGGCCGAAATCGACGACGTGATCGGCGGCGCGAATCGTCTCTTCATCGTGTTCGACGACGATGACCGTATTCCCCTGATCGCGCAGCCGGCAGAGGCTGTTAAGCAGCAGCTTGTTGTCGCGCGGATGAAGTCCGATCGACGGTTCATCGAGGATGTAGACGACGCCGACGAGTCCGCAGCCGATCTGCGAGGCGAGACGGATCCGCTGGCTTTCTCCACCGGAAAGCGTCGGGGCGCTCCGTTCGATCGACAGATAATCGAGTCCGCATTGCAGCAGAAACCCCAATCGCCCGCGAATTTCTTTGAGGAGTTCCGTCGCGATCGTCCGTCCAGTCTGATCGAGGACCAGTTCCGCGAAAAATTGCGTCGCTTCGCCGATGCTCAGCCGACAGACTTCGGGGAGCGACAACGACCAGGGTTCCCCTTTCGCCGAGCGGCTGGAGTTCGACGCCAGCCGAAACGAACGGGACTGCTGACTGAGCCGAGCACCCTGACAACTGCTGCACGGGACGAACTGCATGTATTTTTCGAGCTGTTTGCGGCGCATCGGGTTGTTGGTTTTTCGATACGCATCGAGCAATTCGTTGATGTACCCGGCGTAGGTTCCGCCGTGCTTCCAGAGGCCGCCGGAGTATTTCCACTGGAATGTGATATGCCGATCTCCCAGCCCGTAGAGAAAGAGTTCGCGGGCCTTGTCGGGAAGTTCGTTCCACGGCTGCATGAGGACGCTTTTGTCGGGGAGTTCGAGATCGATTTCGATGGCCCGCGCGATTCCCTCGAAGAGATGCCGGCGCCAGCGACCGATTTTCCGCCACGTCCCCAGCAATTCGATCGCCCCTTTGACGAGCGACTTCGCCGGGTCGGAAATCAGACTCTCGATGACGAACTCATGCCGCATCCCCAATCCATTGCATTCGAGGCACATGCCAAGCGGACTGTTGAAGCTGAACATCTGCGGCGACGGCGGTTCGTAACTGATGCCGCACCGGGCGCAGGCATAATGAGCGCTGAACAACCGGTCGGACGAAGATGTGGATGACGCTGATGAACTGTCATTATCGGCGGAGAAAAGTTGACCCTGTGCTCGCGACTTCGAATTCCGTTTTTTAGCGGCGGGGGCTTCGGAGTTCGAGTCGGTCTTCGAGTCCCCGTCGGCGTGAGAGATAATCAAGCGGCCCGATCCGCGTTTAAGCCCGTTTTCCAGGGACTCCATCAGGCGGGTCCGGTTCACTTTCCCCGCGACCAGCCGATCGACGACGACGTCGATGTTGTGCCGCATCTGGCGGTCGAGTTGCAGATTGTCGGTAAGCTGCACGATCTTGCCGTCGACGCGGGCACGTAAGAAACCCTGCTTGAGCAGATCTTCGAACAGGTCTCGATATTCACCCTTCTGTTGCTGTATCACCGGGGCGAGCACGAGATACTTCGTCCCCTCGGGCATCGCCGCCACCTGATCGTAAATCTGCTCGATGGTCTGCGCGGCGATCGGCTCGCCACAATTCGAGCAATACCCTTGACCGACGCGGGCAAACAGGACGCGCAGGTAATCGTAGATTTCGGTAATCGTGCCGACGGTGCTGCGGGGGTTGCGTCCGCTGGTTTTCTGCTGGATCGAAATCGAAGGGGCCAACCCGGAAATCGAATCGACGTCGGGTTTGGGCATTTGGCCGAGAAACTGCCGGGCATAACTGGAGAGCGATTCGACGTATCGCCGTTGCCCTTCGGCATACAGCGTATCGAAGGCGAGCGAACTTTTCCCCGAACCGCTCACGCCGGTCATGACGATGAGTTTGTTTCGAGGGAGGTTCAACGAAACGTTGCGGAGATTATGTTCGCGAGCCCCGCGGATGACGATGTCGGTGGAAAGCATGACTTATATTTATCGACGGTTCGCGCCAGAGGATTTTTGAGAACAAACGAGCAGCAGCGATGATTCACCGCCAGAAGTATACGGATCCCCTTTCCGACGCGGCAACCCTCGCCCCGAAAGAGACGCGATCAATTCAATGTTCACCACGGAGAAAAGCGTATGATTGCCGAGACTTCCCCGCGGGAGAATTCAGGTCGGCTCATCCAGTCCGGCACCAAAATCATCGACATCGTCCATCTGGCTCGACGAGACCGCTTCATCAGGCAACACGGGGGGAGAATTTTCGCATGGGGGTTCCGATGGACCTGCGGTATCTGCTACGGGCACTTCTTCGACAACGGGATGTTCTTCCGCTTCCAGCCGGGGTTCAATCACCGCATCGTCATCCGTCAATTCTTCCACCGTTGGTGAAGCGACCGGATTCGTTTCCGGAGGAACGCTCTCGGCAACCGGTTCGCTCAACGCTTCGATCCCCAGCCGATCGAGATCCTCGTCGGTCAACGTCGTCGCATCGGGGATGCGCGGAACCGGGCGCGGGTTTCGCGGGGGATCTTCCATCGTCATCCAGCGCGGTGGGTCGGCACATGCACACGGGAGAGCCGTCACATCGCCGTCGGTGATCACCTTTCGTCCGCAAGCGGGACATTTCCAGCGACGCTGGACTGCCATCTTACGTCTCAGAGCAGGGCCTTTCATGGAAAACGTCCTCGTTCCAACTTTCGTCTATCGCAGTGTTTTTTGCAGCGACACGCGAGAATTTACTGCTATGATGAATGGTATCAGGCCGATTCGCGAAGGATCGACATGCCAACAACGACAATTGTAGCAATTATGACTCCGCAACCGTAGTCTGTCACCCGGCGAATGAGGGGCGATCTTCTGACAAGGGCGAATGCCGGGCTATGATAGAGTGGTCCAACAGCGACGAAAATTACCTCCTGAAATCGCGTAAAGAGTTCACGACATGTGGGAATGGGTTCAATACGGCATCGATTTGATTTACCAGTTGTACGAACTGGTGATGCACATGGATCGACATCTCGATGAGATGATCCAGTATTTCGGTCCGTGGATTTACGTGTTGCTGTTCGTGATCATTTTCGCGGAAACGGGACTGGTGGTCACGCCGATCCTCCCGGGCGATTCGCTGCTCTTCGCGCTGGGAGCATTCGCCGGGTTGGGTTCGCTCGATCTGACGGTGCTGCTGGTGCTGCTCAGCATCGCCGCGGTTCTAGGTGACACCGTCAATTACTGGATCGGGGCCTGGCTCGGCCCGCACATCTTCAGCGGAGAGAATGTCCGCTTCATGAACCGCAAGCATCTCGAAAAGACTCACGAGTTCTACGAACGCTACGGCGGGAAAACGATCATCCTTGCCCGCTTCGTCCCCATCGTGCGGACGTTCGCACCGTTCGTCGCCGGGATGGGAAAAATGACGTATCGCCGCTTCATGGCCTACAACGTCATCGGCGGACTCGTCTGGATCAACCTCTTTCTATGGGGAGGCTATTTCTTCGGTTCGCGCCCGTTCGTCAAGGAGAACTTCACGCTGGTGATCTTCGCGATCATCTTCGTCTCGGTTCTGCCGGCGGCGTTCGAAATCACACGCGAATGGCTGAAAATGCGAAAAACCTCGGCAGCGTCATCGGGATCATCAGGCTCCGAAAACGCTTGATCGCGAGTCCTTCACATCGTCCATTCGGGTGGCACTGGCTTGCCCGCCAGTGCGATGAAAGGTCGATGATCATTGGTGGAGCGGGGTAGCCCGGACAGCCTTGTGTCCGGGTCGCCCAGCGACAAGAGGGGATTTGATAAGCACCTAAAGTCGGTGGCAATGTTTTCGGCGAAGTGAGATGTCGGCAACTTGTATTTCCAAAGGGAGTGGACTTACCCACAAATGCCTCCGAAAGTTTATGATGAATCACCCTGTGACTCGAATCAATTTTCTAAGTTTTACGCCCCAACAAGGAATTTCATTTTATGAGCATATACGCCGCACTCATCACGATGAGCCTGCTGTGCTGTGACGATCATCCTTCATCGAAAACAACATTGCACAGCAATAGGGTCAGCGTACAGCACAAAGTGAATAAAATCGATTCTGAGGAGGATTTCCTGGGTGCTATTTTAGAGCAGGCATTCGAGGATTTGGTCAAGCAATTAAAAGTCGAAGGGGAATTGGAAAAGAAATTGCTAATCCAGGCACTGAAAACAAAAAGTATCAGCAAACCTGATTCAATCACGATTCTGCTGTTCAATCCGAATGCTCGCAACGAAGAACGAGAACAACATGAATTTCGCAATCCCGATCAACAATTTTCGTTGAAAATGGTTAAGGTTAAGTCCTCTCTTGTATCGGAACCAATCGGCATTGTCATTCAGAGTTCTATTGTTGAAGGGGAATTGATAGTCAATGAGTTATTCTATTCTTTCAGAATGGGGGAATGGGAACTCATCCGGAACTGATCGTCGTATTGTGGGTCTTGAGATTAACCTTGTGCGCCCACCATTTGTGGGTAAGTCCAAAGATATCGGCTCTTCGGTCTTTCCGAATCGCAAGGCGACCGTAGCGATGCAACCAGGCGTTAGTCCGTTCGATTTTCCAGCGCTGCCGCAGCCGCTGCTTGTGGGCGTGGTGCAGTTGGCGGACTTTGCGATTGCGGCG
>JBJXGP010000511.1:0-9393 GCA_046160425.1 Planctomycetaceae bacterium | reverse complement strand
TGACATGATTGCCACGGTTTGCCATCAGTTGGGTCTTGACCACAACAAAGTTCAATTCCCACATGACGGGCGCCTGGAAACTCCGACCGACGTCACTGTCACCGGCGCGAAGGTCGTGGGCGATTTGTTAACCGATCCCGTGCGAGTTTGAAATGCGTCTCCCTGGCGGTCCCCCAATGATCCCGATTCGATTTCTTCATCACTTGCTTTTGATGTCCGTCGCGTTGACACTGTGTTGGTCATCCGAAGCGGCGTGTGAAGAGGATGCGCCCGTCTTCGAGAAGGATGTCCTCCCGATCTTCACTCGCTACTGCTTCAACTGCCACGGCAAGAGTTCTCCGCAATTGGGTCTCGATCTGCGAACCGCGCGGCAGACTTTGAAGGGGAGCCAGAACGGGCCGGTCATCGTAAAAGGATCGCTGGAGAAAAGCCTGCTGTGGGAGAAAGTTTCCAAGCGTGAGATGCCGTTGGCAATCTTCAAATTGAAACTTTCGGACGCCGAAATTGAGATCGTGCGCAAGTGGATTCTGGCCGGGGCGCCGTCCAATGAGCCGACGGAATTACCAGTCGACGTGCAGGCTCAATTGGATCGATTCGAGAAAGAGATCCTGCCGATTCTGCATGAGCGCTGCGTCGAATGCCACGGGAAAGAGACTCCGGAAGCAGATCTTGATCTCCGAAGCCTGGCATCGCTGTTGCGAGGGAGCAAACGAGGGCCGGTGATTGTCGAAGGGTTTTCCGACAAGAGCGTCCTGGTTCGCAAGATTTCCAGCAAGGCGATGCCGCCACCCGATGCCGGCGAACCTTTGACTCCCGATCAAATCGGGAGCATCACTCGCTGGATCGATCAGGGCCGGTTCGCTGATTTTGTCGACATCGATCGCGATGATGCCACGAATACCATTTCCGCCGCCGATGAAATCACCGAAGAGGATCGGCAGTTCTGGGCTTATCAGAAGCCCAAAGCCATCCAGCCGCCGGATGTGATGGCAACCGAGAGAATTCGCACGCCCATCGATCGATTCGTGTTAGCCAAACTTGAAACCGAAGGCTTGACGTTTTCGCCGGATGCCTCCCGGCAAACGCTGCTCCGCCGGGCTTATTTCGATTTGACCGGTTTGCCCCCTACCCCCGAGCAAGCTCGTGCATATCTGGCGGACGAGCGCCCCGATGCCTACGAACGGCTGATCGACGAGTTGCTCGGTTCGCCTCGGTATGGCGAACGGTGGGGGCGGCATTGGCTTGACGTCGTCGGCTACGTCGATACGACCGATAAGGATTTCGATCCCAACAGCGTGAATTTGTCGGATGGCTATTGGAGATATCGCGACTATGTCATTGCTGCGACCAACAACGACACTCCCTGGGATCGATTCCTGATCGAACAAATCGCGGGGGATGAATTAGTCGATTGGCGGAACGCTCCCCAATACACGCCTGAGATTTTGGAAAAGCTCGTCGCCACCGGGTTCCTCCGCAACGTTTTGGATGCGACCGACGAGGATATCTCGGATTTGCCTTTCGATCGTTACGAGGCCATGTTCAAATTGATGGAACGCGTTTCGACCAGCACGATGGGGATGACGTTGGCCTGCGCTCGATGCCACAGCCACAAGTTCGACCCGATCCCGCAGACGGACTACTATCGATTTCTGTCGCTCTTCACCGCCGCGTATAATCCCTCCCAATGGCTTCCCCCAGCACGCCGCCATTTGTTTCATGTCTCGAAAGTCGAACAGGATGAAATCAATCGGCAACGCGACGAAGCGACGGTCAAGTTGAACGGCTTCAAGAAGCAGGTCGGCGATCTCCGCGATCCCTACAAGCAGCGGCTGCTTGAGCAGAAACTGTTACAACTGCCTGAGCCGATTCGCGCCGACGCGAAAGCGGCTGTCGCCGCCGACGAGAAAACGCGGACCGAAGTTCAGAAGTATTTGGCTGAGAAATTCGCCACGCTGCTCGCCGTGACCGATGCCGAAGTCGATGCAACGCTCAGTGAAGCCGATCGCAAGAAATTATCGGACATGCAACAAGAAGTCGCCGCGAGCGACCGACAACTTGCGTCACTTCAAATTCATCAGGTACAGGCATTGTGGGATGTCGGCAAGGCTCCTACGATTCGCTTGCTGCACCGCGGCGACATCGAATTTCCCGGCCCGAAAGTGTCGCCCGGCTTTCTGTCGATTCTGAGTTCCCCCGGCAAGGCCGACGCCATTCCATCGTCCAACGTACATGGTGAAACATCCGGGCTGCGACTGGCGTTCGCCGAGTGGTTGACCGGTCCTGAGCATCCGCTGACGGCCCGAGTCATCGTCAACCGCATGTGGCAACATCATTTTGGGTCAGGCATCGTCGCGACGCCCGGGAACTTTGGAAAAACCGGTGCCCAGCCGACTCATCCGGAACTGCTGGACTGGCTGGCCGTCGAATTCATTCGTCACGGATGGAGCGCCAAGCGCCTTCACCGACTCATGATGCTCTCGACGGTCTATCGCCAGTCGTCCGCTCGTCCGCCGGAATCGAACGCGATCGCGGCGAATGGTCGAGATGCTCAATCTGTCGATCCGGGAAACCGATGGCTGTGGCGGATGAATTTGCGAAGGCTGGATGCCGAATCGCTACGGGACTCTGTGATCGCCATCAGTGGAACAGCCGATTACACGATGGGGGGCACGCCCGTCATGTTGACGACTTCTCAGTCGGGACTTCAATCGGTCCCCGGTGACGGTACGGATGCGGCGTCGCGGCGCAGCGTGTACCTGGTCGCTCGAAGATCGAATCCGGTGACGTTTTTGCGGGTGTTCGATTACCCGGTGATCGACGTCAATTGCACGCAGCGATCGGCGTCGGCGACTCCGCTGCAATCGTTGACGATGATCAACAGCGAATTCCTGGCGGGAAGCGCAGTGCTTTTAGCGGCGCACGTCGAGAAACTCGCCGGCGAAAACGCCACGTTGACCAATAAGATTGAGACCGCCTATTGGCTGGCATTTGCCCGAGCACCGCGCGAAACAGAAATTGCCGACGGGATCGCGTACCTCGATCAACTCGAGAAACTTTACGCGACTTCTCCCGCGGCCGCTCCTGAATCAAGTGGCCCGCCCACCCCTCCTGCAAAACGAGCATTCGAAAATTTCGTCCACATGCTTCAATGCTCAAACGAGTTTTTGTACGTGGATTGATTTGAAGTGCTCAACGTTTCGGCGGGGCGGCTTCTCGAACGATGGCGCCGAAATCTTCACTGAGCACCAGGATGGAAAACTTCTCCGCGACGTCGAGCTCATTGGTATTGAGCGAAGCGTAATCGAACCGGCCGCGGAGATCGGTGTATCCGTCCTTGTAGAACTTCACTTCTCCGGAAGCGGTCTGAGCATACACCTTGACGTAGGCCTTGGAGACCGGTTTCTTCGTCTGGCTATGCGACAACGCCACCTGGCCGTAATTCTCGATGACTTGCAAGGACAGCGAATTCGAGAAGTAGGGTTGCGTTTGCGTCTGTCCGTTGCCGACCACTTCGATCAACACGTTGCTGTTCCGCAGGGCTTCGGGGAGTTCCAGCGTCAGGGTCGATTCATCCTTCTTCAAGGCCACCGACAGCGACTGATTCGGCTTGATCGACGTGAAATTTCCGCCGACCTGCTGCACAAACGGATTGCGGCTGAATAGCAGCTCGACATCCATTTCGTAGAAATTGACTTGTACCGCTGAGAGGTTGCTGTAATTCAAGTTGATTTTTCGGGCTTCAACGGTGAAGTCGAAACGCGGCTCGGTCGCCGCCAGTTGGCCTTGCTGCTGATCGCGGTTTTCGGGATCGAGTACGTCGCCATTCTTGCCTGTCGCTTCGTCCAACTGGACCGAAATCGCGGCAAATGCATTTCGCCAGCGGTCGACCGGATGATCGGCGTATTTCTCGGCGATCTGCCGGGCAGCTTCCGGCTCGTTGGAGAAGAATTTCACGTAAGCCGCGCAGTAATCGAACTGCATCTTCTCGGCGATCTGCTCTCGATCGACCTCAGCGAACGCGGCGATCGCCTCTTCGATGCGGTCTTGCAACAGCATGTAGTAAGTCGCGGCCAATTGATCTTCATCCGACAGCGTTCTCTCGTAGGCGAGTTCCTTGAGGAGTCTGTGGTATTGCCACGCCATGCGCTCGTTAACGATGGTCCGCCGTTTTCCCAGAGCATGGGCGCGGGCGTTGACCAGCGGCTTGTATTCGAGATGTTCGTACATCCGCCTCGCCACAGGCTGCACCTCGAGCAGCGTGCTTTTCATCCGGCCTCCGGTTTCGTTGACGATATTGTCGGCGTGCTGCAGGAATTCGTTCGCCGCGGCAACCGCGTTGTGCAGGAGCGCATACGACCACCACGTGTGCTGATAAACGTGTCTGGCAGCCAACAGCGGGAGAATGGCTTCGAACGCATCTTTGTCGTGCATCCGCCAGGCGACGCGGTCGAGATTCAGTTGGTCGATGTTGTGCGTATTCAGGAATGTGACGACGTCTTCCAGCGAGCCGTGTTGCGAAACGTAGTCCCAGGATTCCTTGTCGATATTCGTTGGTTTCTCGACGACGATCAACGTGACCGGCGCGGCGGAAGCAATCAGTTGTTCGTTCTTGGCCACATGGACCGGGAAGTGCGCGAACCGGCCCGCCGCCGGGAAGTAGAAGTGATATTCCACAGTCTGAGTGTTATACGGTTCGAGATTCAGGTGCAGCGTCTTTGTGACCTGACTATTGAGCACGGGAATCGCCCCGCGAGGAATCTGCACGAGAACGTTCAACTTCTGCCGCGACGACGTCGGGTTGGTGATCACCACCTGACAGGAGTAGACGGTATGAATCAGGAATTCGTCGGTGACGTACTTGTCGACGGTTTCGCCATTTTCGATCCGCTGGCGATCGCCGTGACGGAAGAAATTCTGGCTGACGAGCACTTTGCCCGCGCCGTCCGGGGCGGCGGCGGGTTGAATCTCTTCGTGAAAGACCACGACGGCGCCGGCCGGAGTGAGCGTCATTTTTGTGCCGTCAAATTTCGTCTCGTGCTTTGGCGATTCGAAGGGCAGATCGAGGACCGCCAATGCCAACAGCATTTCGGGAAAATTGCGAGATGCTTCGGCGAAATTCTTCGACAGGAACGGCGCGGCGGGATCATGCGCTGCGAAATCTTTCCAGAAGGCGTTCACGGTGATCAACCCGGCGTTCTGCTGATCGATGGTCAGATGGTGATAGTTGTTCTCGGCCCACTCCCAGGTCTTGTCGAGCTTTCGATAAAGCTGTCGGAGCGACTCTCGCTTCTTGGCGCTGTCGTCAAAAAGGTTTTCTGCACGGCTTAGATCCAATTCGCTTAACTTCTCGTCGTCTGAACCGTCACCGTCCTTATCAAGCCCGGCGGCACGGCGACGGAGTTGCGAACGCCCTTCTTTGTCTTGGGAGTCGGCTTTAGCCTTTTCGAGTCCCTCCAATTGGCGATTGGCCTGCTTTTTGGCTTCCATCATCGGCTGCTCGGGAGCACCAGCGGCCGCTTCTGCGGCGAGCGCCCCTAACATGCCGTCACTTTCAAAAACGGTGCCGTTGGTGGCAATCGCATCGAAAATAGCGACTTTCAATCCCAGCGGGTCGCTCGTTTCCAGTGCGCTGCGCTGCGAAGCCGTGTCGAACAAGTGAATGAACCGGTCGACGTCGGGGGGCAACAACGCCTGCAAATCGCCGACGTGCCGTGCCGTCTTCGGACCTTCCCCATCGATTCGGCGGGCCAGCAGGATGCGTTCGGCGATGTTTAATTGCCCGAACTTCCACGGCTCCACGAAGCCGGAGAGATCGTCTTCCAGCAAGTAATGATCGAAAAACGTCTTGTCCTTCTTGTTTTGAAGATACGGCTTGATCGCGGCCTGAAAGAATTCGGGATCCTTCCGGGCAATGAAGAAACTCAACTCATGGCTGGCATATTTGGAGTAGAGCGTCCGCTTTTCTTCCGGTTTCAACTTCGGCCAGTTGAGAATGAAGGCGAACTCCACCAGCTTCGGATCCTTGTTGAGCGTGGCATACAGACCATAGACGCGCGACAGGCTGTCGTACACTTCGAACTTCGCGGTCGTGATGTCAGTCAACGTAAAGTCGTCGCCGCCGAGTACGATGCTGATCTGCTTTTGTCGGGTAAAATGCGCCTCGGGATCGAGGCTGTTCGCGAGACGCAAGTCGACGAAGATCGGCTTAGGTTCTGGAAGCGTGATGCTGCGATAGGTCGTGTTGAGCGGATCGACGGCAATCACATGGATGTGTTGTTGAGCTCCGAAAGCGTCGCGATTGACTTCCACGATGCCATTTTCATCGGGGATGAGATTCACCAGCACGGCAGAAGCCGATGCGAGGAAATCGAGATCGGCAAAGTTCTCGGCGGCTGGCGGCGGCATTTCACCGGCCGCCATCTTTCGCTGGGCTTCCCCTTCGGCTCGGTCCCCCTTGGCGTCAAAGTCTCCGCCGGCTTCAGCAATCTGCTGGCCTGTTTCCGTTTCCCGCACGGCCCACGGATTCAAGAGAAGCGATGGACGCTCGAGCATGTTGCCGGGATATTTATTCGCGTAACGGCGGTCGATGATATAACGGTATTCGTCGCCGATATTCCGTCCTGTCAGATAGACCGAAGAGGCCGGGCTTTGCCGATAGAGATACGGCTCGACGTCGCGGACCTTGCTCAGATGGCGATAGGCATCGTACTCCGGAAAATACCGCGTGGCAAAAATATGGACCCGAGTAAACTTCGAGGAGTTCCGCAACTGGATTCTCAGCTTGTCTTCGCCGGCGGCGATCGATTCGATCTGTAGCGGTTTGAGCGGTCTGGTTTCCAGTTGCCGGATTCGTCCCACGACGAATCGCCCAAGCTGCTCGCCGTCAGTTACGCGAATCGTCATCTGCGTACCGGAAGACTTAAGGAGCAGGTCATAATCGCCAGCGGGCAGATTCTCGATGGTCAGCAGTCCGTCTTTGATCGCGAGATGTTCGAATCGATCGAAGCTGAATGTCCCGCCGCGGAGTTCCAGCAGCGAGAGTTCTTCTCGCGACGGCTCCTGGTTCTTTCCGAGATAAGGGATCGTGATGGAATCGCCGAACCTGGCATGGAGGGTTTGTGGATACGTGTGCCGATCGTGAAGCAAGGTCCACGTGTGATTGGTTCCTTCCGGCCCGGAAGCCGTCAGCGTATCGATGCCGTTCAATTGACCGAGCGCAATTCTGCCGCTTGGGTCGGTCTTCAGCGTGGCGCTGATGGGATCCTTGAAATCGCGGTGCTTGACGCTGAACGATACGGGACGAGAGGCCTTGGGTTCACCGGTTCGGCCACGGAGTTCCAGCAGATAATTTCCGTCGGCCCGCAGAAGGTGCAGATCTTCCACCTTCTCTGTTCGGTCGATGCCGTTGAGGGTGAAGGTCTCTTGAGCGGCGACGTCGAGCATTTGCCCTGTGATCACCTGCTTGATCTTCGCCGTCAAGGTCACGGTCAATGCCGCCAACCTCTGAGGGACTTGGAATTCGTGGATTGATTCACGGTCTTCGAAGAGCTTGAAGTCAGGAACTTCGATGGACGACGAGACCCCGTCGAGATCGGTGGACGAAATGGTCAGTTTGACCTGTTCCAACAGTTTGAGTGAAACGGGAGTCCCGTTGACCTTCAGGCCGGGGCGAATCAAGAGATCCGCCGCTTTGCGGGTCAGCAGCGATTCTCGATCGACAAAGATGCCGGTGGTGAGCTGATAGCTTTCCGGCTCGTGCTGGAAAAACCCGAGTGAGGAATACGAAGCCCCGTCCGCGTTGGGAACAGGTGCGGAGATGACAAACGGCTGGTGGCCGGGATTGGTGCTGAAGGGAACCAGAATGTCTCCGTCTTCTTCTGCCTGATATTCGTGTCCGGCAAACCATACGGCGGCGTTAGTCACCTTCCGTCTCTGCTCGTCGAGAATCGTGAATGCCTGGCCGGCCGGCGTTGTGCGTACCAGGTGCTTGAGATGTCCCTTGCGAATCAAGGCCCGGCTGCTCTGGCCGTTGCCGATGAAATCGATTACGTAGATACCGGGCTTATCGAGCATCGGGAACTCGAAGCGGCGCATCACTCGGCGAAGCGGCGGCTCATCATACCGATGAGATTGCTCGACGTTGGCCACCAGCCCGTCGAGGTTGATGTCGGTGTCGACTTCCCGGCCGTTCTGCCGGTAATAGTTTTGAGCGTTGATCTCGAAGACCTTCACGATCAGCGCCGACACATTTTTTACCTGCATGTCGAGGACGACCGGCGCATCGGCGGCGAACTGTGTCTTATTCGACGGATCGAAATCCAGCTCGATCCGGTCCTTCAATTGGCGGAAAAGCTCCGGAGGCAACTGCGAGGCCCATTGTTCCGGATCCCCCAGACCATTCACGATTTTCGTCTCGGCGAACAGATATTTCAGGTACAGGTCGTTGATGTACGGTTCGAAATCCTTCGTGCTCTTTTCATCCACGAAGAAATGAGCCAGATAGGAGCGGACGAGCGGTTCATCATTTCCGATTGGTGCAAGCAGAGTAGTGCCGTCGTAATTGGAGTTCAGGTCGCAGGCAAACTGTTGGAGAGCCTTGGATTCCTGCATCGCTTTCGAGAGATAACCGACCGGCCGGGGTAATTTGAGATACGCCAGCAAGAGTTCCTTATCGTACTTCCCCTGGCTGCGGTCGAGTAACAGGCGGTGGTAGAGAACGTGGGCCTTCAACGAGTTGTGAACCGGATCGAGTCTGTCGGCGAACGTCTGGAGTCGATCCAGATAGCCCCGCAATTCGTCGGCATCGTGCCGCCAGTCGATATCGAGACCGGGCTGGAGTTTCGTCAGATAGGCTCGCACAAAGTTTTGTTGATTGAGCAGGTCGGGCTTGGCAATCAGTGCATCGTCGAGTTGTGATTTCAACAAGAGGCGATGAATGTTATGCGAACCGAATCCGCCGGAATCCGCGTGATTCAAGTCATCAATCACCAATTTGACCAATGAGGAATAATCGGGACGGGCCAATCGCGCCAGCAATTGCCGACGTTGATCGGGATTGAGGTCAATGGCGATGAGCCAATCGAGTGCCGTCTCTTCAAAGCCGTTTAACGAGTTTCCGTGACGCGCCAGGGCCTGTTGTTGGAAGCTTCCTCGAGACACGAGTTCGGGATCGAACATCGTCGGTAAATTCGGCTCGACACCCAACTCTTCTTTTCGATGTGGATATTGGATGCCGAAACGGTTCCGAAGGTAATCGAGCGTCGCCTGGGGATTCCGCTCGTAGGTCAGCAAGGCATGGCGGGTGCGAATTTCCCAGACCCGCGGAGTTTCGCCGTATCGTTGCACCCACGGTTTGAGTAGCCCATCGACTTTGTCGAACTGCTCGGTGTT
>JBJXGP010000510.1:0-11764 GCA_046160425.1 Planctomycetaceae bacterium | reverse complement strand
GCGAATGGATGCAGGCCATTGCTATCTATCAGGAACTGATGGCCAAGGACGTCGATCACACCGACGACTGGCTGTGGAATATCGGCATCACGCAGCGCGACGGTGGGATGCTCAAGGAAGCGATCGGCTCATTCCGGCAGTGCAACAATTTCCCGAGCAATTATACCGAAATGGCCGGCTGCCACCGCCGATTGAAGGAATATAACGAAGCGATTCTGTTGTACAATCAGATTACCAGCACCGACGAGAACTGGGCTCCTTGGGCATTGCTTCAGGTCGGCTATACGCGAGAAGAAGCCGAGCAGCCGGAACTGGCTATCAAGTCTTTCCAACAGGTCTGCAAACGATTTCCCAAGAACCAGTACGCCAGCCAAGCGCACGCTCATCTTAACACTAAATACAAGATCACCTTTACGCTCGGTGGTGCCAAGACCGAAGAATAGTCGTAAAAATATCCCCGGAATAGCATCAAGGCATTTCGCTCAACGCGTCATTCGCATCAGCATTTCAGAGGCCCGCCTTATGTCCAGTCGTTTGTTCGGTTTTATTGCTACGGGTTTGTTCGCATGCAGCATCACGCTCGGCTGTGGTGGAGGCGACTCGCACGAACCGGCCGATTCGGCCGCGACCGACAAAGGAAGCCCGGCTACAACCGTCACTTCGACGACAAAAAATGACCCCAAAGGAACTTCGCCCGCCGACAAACCCGATCAGCCCGGCATCGAAGATCGAGTTGCCGCGGTTCAGACCGACATCGGTGCCAAGAACTGGGATGCCGCCGAAGAAAAACTTGCCGCATTGCGTGAATCATTGGGCGGCGCAGCGACGGAAGCACAACTCGCTGCACTGGCTCCGCTGGAAAAGCTTCTGGCAAGCCATCGCGAAGAAATTCGACGCGATGAACGTAAAAAGCTTCTGGATTCCGCCAAAGCCGCGTTTGACAGCGGCGAATGGGACCAGGCATTAAAACAGATCGACGCCGTCGCCGCGTTGGCGCCCACCGAATCGGAACGCGAGACGCTGAATGGACTCCGCACGTCGATCGATCAGGCGATGACGGCGCAGTTGCGGCTTTCCTCATGGATCAAGATGCTCGGTTCGAGCAGTGCCAGTGAAGTCAAAACGGCTCAATCGCAATTGCTCGAAGAACCCGCAGCCGCCTTGCCTCTGGTCCGTCAGGTCATTCGCAAGAACGATCCCGTGACGACCAAAAACTCGCTCGAATTTTTGAGGAAGCTGCGAAAACCGGACCTCGCGCTGCCGATCATGGTCAGCGTGCTGGAGGATCCCGCACAGTCGGCCAGTTGGGAGATCGCATCAAAAGAGATTCTCCGCCTGGAGTACCCGGGAGCGGGCCCAAAACTTCTGCAACTGGCGTTAACGACGAATCAACCCGAACAACGGTTGTCGGCACTGTCGGCGCTGGCAAGCGTCGTCGATCCCCCCGAAGAGACCGCCGTGTCGCTGCTGCCGTTCCTGTTTCAGGACGGGCCGCAATTGACGGCCGCGATCTCTGCCTGCACGCATGCGGTTCTCGTGCATCACCATCACGATTTGCAGGAATGGCGCGGAGCGGGTGAAACGATCACCGATGCACAGTCGCAACAACTCGGCCAACTCCCCGAGCGAATGAAAGTTTTACTCGCTCTTGCCGCCGATCAACAGCCGACGATTGACGCTGCGCGGCACTTGGCGATGGCACTGCGATTCATCAACGCCGAACCGATACCGGGAGTGCAGATTCTGGAAGCGACCCCCACCGATCCGACAGTGAAACCGGCGGCGTTGCTCGATGGCGTGTGGAATACCGTCGACTTGATGTCGATGTGGTATACTCCGGTCAGCCAAAGCGGATTCGTGGTGATCGATCTCGGCGCCAACAAAACGGTGACCGGCGTTCGCATTTGGAATTTCAATGAAATCAACGCCGGACATCGCGGATGGAAGGACGTCGAAGTCTACGTCAGCGATACGCCAACGGCACTGCGGCCCGTATCGCGCGGGGTGCTACTCCCCGCACCGGGCATCGCCGATCCTCTGGACTACAGCCAGGTGATCCCCGTCAACTTCGCGCAAGGCCGGTATGTGAAGCTCGTCTGCAAGGAATACTTGGCGCAGGCAAGCCATGCCGGCTTGAGCGAAATTCAGATTCTGGGTTATTGATCGCGGTCGCCAATTCAGATCACGAATTTTCGTATCGGAATAGTATTGCTCATTGACCGTAAGGCGGAATCGCGAAGCGAATCAGGCGGTTGTCGTTTCCACCGACGAGCACTTCGAGATTATCCGGGGCATACGCCGCCGCGTATCCCGCCGTCAACGGCAACTGCACGTGATACCGCAACTGACCGTTGTTCGCATCCCACAGGCTGAGGTGCGCCGATTCGTCGATCGTCGCCATGCGGTTACCGGCCAGGCTTACGGAGATCTGCACAATACTTTGCGTGTGACCGATGCCGCTTGTGGACAGCATCAGATTTTCGCGATTCCAGGTATTCCAGCCTCCTCTGAGTCCGGCTCCGGTGACGAATACACCATTGGGAGAGATGCTCACCGTATTGATCCCTTTCATGTCCGGGTCCGCAATCATTTGCGTTTGTTGTCCCGTGAGATCCCAGAAACGGATCGTGCCGTCGAGACTCCCGCTCGCCAGCATCTTGACCTGCTTGTTGAACATGACCGATTTGACCGCGGCCGTGTGGCCTTCACACGTTGCGAGCACCTCACCGCTGGCGACTTCCCAGATGTGGATTTTGCGATCGCTTCCCGCTGTCGCGAGAAGTTTGCCGTCGGGACTGAAATCGGCTCCGTAAATAATCCCCGTCGGAACCGCGAAACTCTGCCGGGGAACAGAAGACGCGGCAAGCCACCGCTTGACCGTGCGGTCCTTCGACAGGGTGAATAGCTGGCGGTCGTCCATCGGCAACGTCAATCCCACGATCAGATCGGTATGACCGCTCGCCGTCTGAGTCAGGTTCCACGTCGATTGACCGTTCGCGGTGACGAGTCCGCAGACCCTCACGATGTGATCGTTCCCCGAGACGATCAGTTTTCGCCCGCCGTGAGCGACGGCGACCGCCGTGATGGGAACGGGGCAATCCCATGTCGTTTCGGTTCCTTCGGCGACGTTCCACACGTGAACTTTCTGATTTTCACAGCCGACTGCGAGGTATTGCCCATCGACGCTGAGATTCATCGAACGAACCGGCGCGGACGCGCTCCATTGCTTGTCGGACGTCATCGTTTCCACCGACCAGCGCTGTACGAGGAGGCCGTTATCCGACGTGAAGAACGATTTGCCGTCGGGGGAAAATCGCGTCTGCGTCACCGGTTTGTCTCCGACGATTGCCATTGCGGCGACGGCGGGACTCCATCTCTTGACGGTCTTGTCCGTGCTGCCTGATATGACCGTGGTTCCATCGGCTGAAAAGGCCACCGCATGAGCGGCCGCCGTGTGGCCGATGAGGCGTTCTTTCAGCTTCCCCGTGAGTCCATCCCAAAGATAAACGGCGCCGTCATCTCCGGCGGTTCCCCAGACGCTTCCAGTTTGATTGGTTGCGACCCCACGCAGATTCATCAAACCTGTGATCGTCAGAATCGGCGGCGGCGGTTGCACGGGAGCTTCGACATTAGCGGCGGGGAGTTCCCACACCAGCAGACGCTTATCGTCCGTGGCGGCTGCCACTTTCTTGCCGTCGCCGGTCACGACAAGACTGTTGATCGGCGAGTTCACACCGGAGTACGTGGCGAGTTCTTTTCCGGTTGCCATGCTCCACAATCTCATCGATTGATCGAGTCCTGCGGTGAGAAAACGATTCCCATCGGGCGTCCATTGCACGGATGCCACGCTTCCGGTATGTCCTTTGAAGACTGTTTTCAGGCTCCGATTCAGGATGTATCCGTTGTTATCGACTCCCGCGCTGATGATCAGCGGGCGATCTGGGGCAACGGCTGTCTCGCCAAGTACCACCGGGGAAATAAGTTCTTCGAGCAACGTCCCGTCTTCGCCGGAATAAACGCGGAGTTTTTTATCGGCACATGAAACCAGCCAGTGTCCGTCGGATGTCGCGGAGAGACCCATGACGGCTGCCGGAGCCGTCAGCGTGCGGACCGCCGCACCATCGGCGAGATTCCAGATGATGACATTCGGCTGAGAGAACAGCGGGTCGCCGCCGGACGCCACTTGCGTTCCATCACCGCGGACCGCGACAAATTTCAGTGCCGTCGTGCTGCCGGCGAACGCGCGGACCAATTCCCCTTTGAGGTTCCAGAGCTTGGCCGATTTGTCCTCACCGCACGTGACGATGTGAGTGCCGTCCGGAGTGACCGCCACGTCGTGAACTTTGACTTCGTCTCCCAGCATGATGGCTTCCGCTGAGATGGCCCCAAACGTGAGATTGCCGTCG
Source organism: Planctomycetaceae bacterium (assembly GCA_046160425.1). GTDB lineage: Bacteria > Planctomycetota > Planctomycetia > Planctomycetales > Planctomycetaceae > JAQCEJ01. The sequence continues at coordinate 7,358 of JBJXGP010000510.1, read as the reverse complement.
GCTCCCCCCGTGACGAAACCTGCGGCAGGAATACCGGTCAATCGCACCGCCTTAAGAGCTGCTTTGGAGGCCGGGAATCGCTGCAATTCTCGTCCAGTCGTCATATCCCAAATTCGCACGATCAGATCTTCGCCAGTCGTCGTGATTCGTTTGGCGTCCGACAGATAATCCGATGCGATGATCGGTGAGACCTGTGTCAGTACTTTGACTTCCCCCGAAGCGACCGTCCAAATTCTGACGGTCTTATCGAGACTCGATGTGACGAGGGTCGTCGAATCGGCGGAGACTTTTACTCCGGTCACTTGCCCCTGATGTCCAGCGTAGGCCAGAGCCTGCACGCCGTCGGAAACATTCCAGCGTCGAACCGAAGCATCCGCTCCGCCGCTGATCACGCTCGCGCCATCCGGTGTAAACGTGACGGCGAGAACTGCCCCCGCGTGTCCGCTCAAGACGCGGGGCGGTTCAGTTCCCTTCCACAATTTGACCGTCCCGTCTGCACCGGCAGTCGCCAGTTCCCCGCTTTGAGGATGGATCGCCACGGAATGAATTCCCCCGTCGTGCCCCATTTGCTGCTGTTTTTCCACCGCGTCGGGGAACGACCAGCTCTGCCATTTTCCGGTGCTCGAACCGATGACAAGCAACTTGTCGTCGGCGCTGATCGCCAGAGCCGTGAGAGGGCCGATCGTCCCTTTCCAGGTACCGACCTGTTGCTGATTTTCGAGATTATAAATGCGAATCGTTTCATCGAGCCCTGCGGTGACGATTTTCTTTCCATCCTGCGTAACGGCCATCGCGGTGATCGATTGTTCGTGGGCTTTCACGATCGTCGGCGTGGGCAACGGCAGATTCCAGATCTTCGCCGTCCCGTCGGCGCCCGATGAAACCAGCCGGCTTCCGTCATCAAGGAACTGCATCGACGTAACGCCGCCGATGTGGCCTCCCCACGTCGAAAGAGTCGCACCGTTCGCCATGCTGCGGACCCAGACGTCACCCACGATATCACCGACGCCGAGAACGCTTCCCTTGGAAGAAATTCCCATCGACTGTATCGGCTGCGGAAAATCATTGATGGCGAATTTCGGCTGACCGTCGGCAACGGTGCTGACTCGCACCGTTTTGTCGAGGCTTCCCGTCGCCAATAACTCGGCATTCGGCGAAACGGCCACGGCAGTCACGGCCTGACTGTGGCCGGGGACTGGCGTCGTCGGTCGCGGGATATCCCAGAGACGGATCGTCCCATCCAGCCCCGCGCTGAGCACTAGCGGTTTCTCAGGATGAAAACTGAGATCGTTCACCGCTCCCGTGTGGCCGGCCAGCAACGGACCGATCATTCCATCCGCCGTTTTCCAGAGTTGAATCGTGCCGGGTTCGCTGCCGGAGGCTGCCCATGCTCCGTCGTGCGAGAGTCCCACCGCGAACACGCGGCCGACTTGCCCCGATAATGTTCGGAGCGGCTGGCCATCCACCAGTTGCGAAATTTGGACGATCTGATCGTAACCCCCGCTGATCACCAATCGGTTGTCGCCAGAGACGGCAACGGCCGGCACGACATCGCTGTGCCCCGACAGATTCTGTGGCGGCTTAGGAGGCCAATTGACCAGGCGAATGGCCCCATCCTGACCGCCAAGGACAAGCTGCGTACCGAGATTAGGAACGTCCATGCTGGAAGATAAATGCGTGTAAACCACGCCGGGACCAAGTTGGGCATTATCAATATTCCATTCTCGCAACGAGCCGTCGGCGGAGGCACCCATCACCGATCGTGTTGTCGGAAAAAAGCCGACTCCGACCAGAGGTGCGGTTGCGCCGGCATAATTGCGAATCAGTTTTCCTGCCACGGGATCCCAAAGGCTGACGGTGTTCGATTCATCGCCGGTTAACAACACCGTGCCATCAGGCGACATCGACAGAGCGCTGGGTATCCCCGGAACGCCAGCGAGGTCAAGCAGCGGCCGGGGAATCGCCACATCGGAGAGCACGATCTGCTTCCCCGTCCCCGCCGTGGCGACCTGCTGGCCATCCGGCGAAACGGCGAGCGTCATGATCGCCCCGTTATGCCATTGGCCGCTGGAGAGGAGCAGTCCGGTGACCCGGTCCCACATCTTCAAGACCCCTTCGGTGTCGGCGCTGAAAATGATCTTGCCGTCCGGTGAATAACCGACAGCGTGAACCGGCGACGTGTGTCCTTCCAGAAATTGAATCGGACTGGGGGGAACAGGTGCGGCCTGTCCCCAAGCGTGGCTTGCCATTCCAGCCAATAAAGTCATCGCGACACAGCAGGTTGAAAACCTCGAAAAAATCGGCATGTGCATCAGTAGAACCTTATGAATGAGCGACCTCAACCGTCGGACTCATAGACCAATAGAGTGATAAAAGCCACGCAAAGCATACGTGTTATTCACTTTAACGAAATGTGTCACCCGCTGCCAATGTAACCCCGCAGTATTTACCCGCTTCATCCAGGTTTCCGTTCGTGACAATGCCCCCGTGAATATTGAATGCGTGTCCGATGCGAACTCGTGGGAGGACGCGAGAGAGTAGCATCCCTAACTTGTACATTGAAAATCCACATCCGGAAGTCAAAATGATGCAAGTCGAATTTCAATTGTACTTTCTACTACTCTTGCGTTGTATTTATTTCCAATAATAATCATTAACAACAATCTATTATCACATTGTGTTGTCATTTTGATATCGTTTGCGGGATGTGTATCCGGCATTGAATTGAATGCATAAAGTATTAATACAAATTGTAATACGTTATTTTTACGCGAATGTTGAGTGGTGATTTTTTTCTCTTTAATCCATTGTCCACAGAATGGCACGCTATTGGCTATGCTATTGTATTCGTAAAGATGACACGCAACTGATAAATCGGACCACGATTAACCAGTCAAACTAAAAACTTAAGGAAAAGGAATTCGCCATGACCAGGATGTCATTCACAAAAATGTTCAAAGTGTCGTCACACGTTACCAGTAACTTCCACGTTGGCAAATCATTGTTGACCAAAGTGATTCTGACGGTCGGTTGCCTGGTTTCGTCGCTCACCACTGTCTCCGCCGCGGAGTTGTCCTGGTTGCCGAAGCCGTTTCATGCCGAGGTCTCGCCGGTCCTGTGGAATTCGGGATCGTCGACCACGAGCGGCTTCAATGTCGTCTCCGGCCTGGGCAACGTCTGGGATCCGACCTGGACCGCAATGGAACGTACCGCCTACACCGAACCGTCGCTCAGCGACCGTTTGATGTACCGGTATACCGACCCGAACTTTGTGCGGTTCGTCGGCGCCACCAACTCAAACAGTGCGTATGGCTTCTACGATGAAATGAACAAGCTGATCGACGAACGACACGTCTCACCGAAGAGCTACGATGATCGTGTGCGTAATTCGATCAACAACCTGCTGACGGCGATGGATCTCCCCACCTTCTGGAAAATCAACGGTTCGACTCCGACGCGGGAGAAATTGGCGTCCCTGAAAGAAACGTTGCGATATGTCCTGGATGAAGAAACCGCCCGCAATTCGACGGAAGCCCGTCAAGTGTTGAACTGGGTCGTCAGCACATCCGCCGACAAGGTGGGATTGAAGCCTCAATTGACGATTATCGAATTTGTCTACGGTACCGTCGAATCGATGGATCGTTTCTCGGGAATTTCGCTCCCCGCGGTCAGTGGCGAACCCCGAGTCGGTCTGGAAGAAAACGTCGTCGGTATCGGCGTCGAAATCGAATCGGATGCCGATGGTGTGCGAGTCGTCAAAGTCTTGAGCGGCGGCCCGGCACTGGACGCCGGCCTGAAAAAGGGTGATATCATTCGAAAAATCAATGGGTCTTCCATTGTCGGGATGACGGTTTCTGAAGTCGCCAGCCGGATCATCGGGAAAGCCGGAAGCACGCTGAACGTTGAGATGATGCGGGACAATAATGTCGTCATTAAAACCATGACTCGACGATCGGTGACGATTCCCAACGTTTCGGAATTCAAAATGGTGGACCCGGTATCCAAAGTGGGTTACGTCAAGCTCGAACGATTCGCCACCAACTCGGCGGCAGAACTGGAAAGTGCCATGTGGACGCTGTACCGACAAAACATGAAGTCGATGATTCTCGACCTGCGAGGCAACCCCGGTGGCCTGCTGACATCCGCGATCTCGATTTCTGACCTGTACCTCCCCAATGGAACGATCGTTTCGACGAAGGGACGTAACGCCGAGGACAACTCCGTCACGACCGCCATGTTCGCCAAGACCTGGAAAACTCCGCTGGTCGTGCTGGTCGACAACGATAGTGCCAGTGCCAGTGAAATCGTGGCTGCCGCGATTCAAGACAACAAACGTGGCCTGGTCGTGGGTACTAAGTCCTACGGTAAAGGAACCGTACAATCGCACTTCGAAATGAGAAGCGTGAACGCGACCGCACGACTGACGACAGCCAACTTCTTCGCTCCTTCAGGCCGAGTGATGGCCGGTGTGGGTGTGACACCCGACGTGCTGGTCGACGAGAAACTTGTCGATAACGATGCTGCCGATGTAGACGTGGCCTTGAATCGAGCCATTGAGATTGCCAAAGGGACCAAAGTGATCGATCTGGCCAATTCGGCCAAACCCGCCAACACCAACGTGATTTTCAGTCGAAATGGTGTTTAGTTGAATCGTTTCGCCGCGAATATGAAAGTCGAGAAATCCCATGACTATTGCAACGTAACACTTCAAGCAAAGGACATTATGAGAGTCATCGAAAACTGACGAGCGGCTGGATTCAATCCAGCCGCTCGTCGCATTTTACGATCTCGACCTCATATCAGGGATTCTCGATTTGCCGATACTTACCCTGAAAGTAGAGCAACGGCGAGCCGGTCCCCGCATCCCCCGCAACAATCTCGCCGACGAAAATGTCGTGGTCCCCTCCGGGAAGGATGTGCGTCACCCGGCAATCGGCGTATCCCAATGTGCCGCTCAAGATCGGCGATCCCGTCGTATCCGTCTTGAAATCCAAGTCCGAAAAATCCTTCGGCCCGGATTTGGCGAACCGATCTGACAACGGCTGTTGATCGCCGGCGAGAATGTTGACGGCGAAACAGCGGTTGTCCGAGATGCTCTTGTGCGATTGCGCCCGGCGATCGACGGCAACGATGACCAGCGGCGGATCGAGCGACAAACTCGTCACGGCGTTCGCCGTCAATCCGTTGTGATTCGTGCCGTCGGAGGTCGTCACGACCGTGACCCCGGTGGCAAACATCCCCATGATTCGTCGCTGCAATACCGGATCGAAACCCATCATTGTTCCTTTCGCGAATGGGACAGGACCTGCGCCTTCTTCATTGATGCTGATATTCGCAGGATACCGTATCGCGAAACGAGAGGAAATACGAAATGCGCCACGCAGGCAGCGCCATCACGGCTTCCCGGTGAACTGCGACTGCAAGCGGGGCCAGAGTGCGACGGCTTCAAATCCTTGCAGGCCGAAGCATTGCCACAACAGATCGAGCGTGTCATTGACGTTCTCGGCACTGACGGATTCACGCAATCGCCGCGCCTGCTGGAGAAAATCCGCATCGGACTGAAGCCGAGTGTGAAACCATTCCGTGCATTTCCGCGCACGATCGAGCGGAATGTCCAACAGTAACGACAGGATGTGTGACGACGATTTGAGATCTCCGGCGATGATCTGCTGCGCAAAATCGACGAAAGTGGGATGCTTCGATGTCGCCGACTGATCGGCGGGCCATTCGACCGATGAAGCGGCCGTCTGCTCGGGGATCATCTCGGCAAAGGCGTGATCGGTTTCGGTTAACCCGACCATCGACGTCATGATTTCGGTGTGATTGATAATCGGCTCATTCGCGTGTGGCTGCGAAGTCATGGACGTCGATGACATACTGATGGCCGGTTCCGGCGGGGGGAGCAGATTGATGAGATTCTGCACGTGTTGCAGACGCATTCCGCAGTGCTCGTAAACCTGCTCAATATCGTTGCTGAAAGATAGCCCCGCCGCATCGTCGAGAATTTCCTCAGATGCCTCGAGAATGCGTTCGACCAGTCGTTTGGTCAACACGTCTCGGGCATTTTTCAGGACGTTATAGGCCTGATCCTGCGGCGACATATCGAAATTCCTGAAACGTTGGATGTAACGGCACGTGACGAATCGGCGAGTCGCGAAAACGAATGTCCGACGGCATTCGCCACGCAAAATACGCGGCTCGTGCTCCATTTCATCTTAAAGAAATCGCGAAGTGAAGTGGGAGTCGATTTGACCAGTAGCCGTTGCTATCGCGGGAGTTCATCGGGTGGTATCGATTTTACCGTTCGTGCGGGATGATCACCGCTGCACCCGATCACAGCCGGGATGCGAGTTTGCATTCCTTTTTCGTCGGCTGATTCGGGACGGAATGCTGGTTAGCAGCCCGTTAAAAAATGATCAAATGCTGAGATTCGTAAGCCGGGTGGCTTGTCCACCCGGTCTTTTTCCAAACGATCACGAACTTCAATGGTCGACAATCTCCTGTCCCTGCGATATAAAGAAAGAATCAGCGATCATCGGCAATCGCCGGGCAAGCGGTTCCTTGAGAAGTTTCCATACGAAAGGTTCAAACGATGAGCGCGATTTCTCGCCGCGTTTTTCAGCAGCAGACGTTGGGGTCGTTGTTGACCTGGTCCTTGTTGGACACCCTGTACTCAGGCGACGCGTTTGCCGAAGAGATCCGGGTGATTGCAGCGAAGTGGCTCGCCGAACTGAATTCGATGAGTCTGGACCTGAAGGGCAAGAAGCTCGATCCGCTTCAGTGGCAGACACAAGTCGATGAACTCTTCAGCAAGGTGGATCTACCTGAGTTGCTCACGTTCATCGACTTCAAAAAACTCACACGCGACGTCAAGCCAAAAGAACGAGGTGAACTGAGCCTGCGACCCAAACTCCCTGAGGTTGAAGGATTGCCGACCGAACTGGTGTTTGGTCATCAAGTATTCGTCTTGAACAAGGACCGATCGGTTGTCCCTCACGGACACGACAACATGGCCACGGCATTTCTCATTCTGAAGGGCGATTTTCACGGTCGCCATTACGATCGGCTCGATGATGACTCCAAGCACATGATCATCAAGCCCACGCTCGACAAGACATTTGAACCAGGCACGTATTCGACGGTCTCCGACCTGAAAGACAATGTCCACTGGTTTCAGGCGACGTGCGACGGCTCCTTCATCTTCAATATCCATGTCTTGGATGTTGTGCCAGGCAAGACCGGCCGAGTGTACATCGACCCCGATGGTGAGAAACTCTCTGGAGATCGAATCAAGGCGCGAAAGATCAATTACGCGGAAGCCCTCAGACTTTATGGTTGAGATCGTCCGGTAAAAATAT
>JBJXGP010000509.1:0-8934 GCA_046160425.1 Planctomycetaceae bacterium | reverse complement strand
TACTTTTCCATGATTTTGAGCAGCGCAGCCGTCCCCGGTTCCTGCGTGAGCTTAAACGTCTGCGGCATGTTCTTGGTGTACCCCGAGAATTTCAACGCATCGCCGTCGATCTCGATGTTAACCGATGTTTCTTCGGCAATATAAGCAAATGCGTCCTGCAGCGGAGTCCGCCGAAAATCGACGTCGATCTTCGTCTTGAGGCGATCGGCGATCTTTTCGGGCAAATCGTCCGAGGCCCCCTTATTCGCCGCCATTAAGGTGCTTTCGGAAGATTCGGCGAACGCGGTTCTCGTCGATTCATCCCATGCCAAAAGCGTTCCGAGCGCCAGATTCGGAGCCGCGCGTTCGGGCAATTGCGCCGAGAGATACACGTATTCCTCGTTGATCCCCATCAATGTCGATAACTGCAGGGCTTTGAGCATCGCCGGATATCGACCGATCAATTGTCGCGGTCCGACTCTTTGGGGCTTCATCTGTTCGACGAGCGCCAGAATTCTGGCGGGGAGTTCATCCAGTCCGTCCTTGAAGCGGCGCTGTGCCCGCATGACGGGGATTTTGGCGTTGCTTCTCACCACCATGTCGGTCCGAAAATCTTCGCCGAGATGCATGCTCCAGATGACCGATTCGACATCGTCACCCAACCAGTCCAGGAAAGCGGAAAACAACGGCCTCGCCAATTCGGGGATCAGAGATTCCTGATATCCGGCTATCGATAAATCGGCGGGGGCAAAGATCAACGAGAAATGCCGGTCCTGATCGCTCTCGGCGAGAATCTCTTCAATCGCCGGATCGGTCGGCTGGGGTCGGCCGCGGGCCTTGACCATTTCCTCAGCGAGGTGTGCCGGACACGTGGCATACGTCTTCTGATCTTGAATCAGATACGCCCGCTCGCCCGCGATGTACACGGGATAGCCGTATTGATCGTTCGGCTGTCCTTGAAACATCTGCAGCATTTCGGATCGCTTCAATTCCTTCGTCAGCCGGACTACGGCCGAGACGTCGGGAGGAGCACTCTGATTCCCCAATGCCAGGCAGATCAATGCATCTTCGATTTCAGCCGGTTCTCGGAGACAGATTTCTTTCAATTTGACTTGAGCCCACTCGGCGATGGGGCCGAGGCAGTAGCGAACTTCCTGCGCCAGTCCTTCGTCTTTCCACAACTCGGCTGGTTTGAGATGAAATATGATCCGCGATCCGACCGGGATGTAATGGACGTCGACCGGCTTGCCTTTGGTCGGGCTGTTTGCTTTCGCAAATTTCAGGTTCTTTTCCAGTTCCTCTTTGTAGAGCAAGTTCTCGGATTTTTCGACGATGACCTTTATCCCCGAGTCGTCGGCCGATTCCTTATTTTTCGATTGCGTTTCGACCACCTCATTGATCTGGGGGGAAAACCACCAGCCAAGGCCGATCAGCAGGACGACGGTCCCCGCACCGACGCCCCACGCGAGCTTCGAGAATTTTCTTCCTCTCAGACGGATTTCTTTGTAAGCGGCCATGCCGGGGGAAGCGGGTTCAGAGATCAACTCCACGTTGAGCGGCTTGGGAGTTGTCAATCCCATATCCGGGATCGGCAGAGTGCGCTGACCGCCCGGTCCATTCGCGTATTGTTCCCCGATCCCCGGTGCCGAGGCGTGCCCCGCAAGTTGCGAGACGAACATCGCCGTTTCAGAGGCGACCTGCTCCAATTTGACCGGTTCTGGCTCGACCATGACAAAGACATGCCCGCAGGTGGCGCATTTTCCCCGTCGACCGAGCAGATGGCGGTCTTTGAGTTTCAGTATGGCAGAACATTTCGGACAGGCAATTTCGATGCTTTGCATACCACTATGTTATTCACTTCACCCCCAGTTTGCCAAGAGACATTTTGCCTTCCGACGCCATCGGGATGGAACAACGCCTCTGTCTCCGCTATGCTGTGCAACGTCATGAATGCTCCGCGAGAGGGAAGCGGCAGCGTGCTTTCCTGACAGAAATTCTCCCCCCCGGTAGTAACGACGGTGAACTCAACTCGCTTCTAAAAAGGTGTCGAACGAATGGATATCGATCTTATGGGTCCGGTGATCGCCCGCTGGTTGCACATGCTCGCCGCTGTCACTCTGGTGGGAGGGACTATTTTCATGCGGTTCGTTCTGCTTCCGTCCGCGACTGTGCTGTCGGAAGGGGAACACAACGCTTTCCGCGAACAATTGTTGAAACGCTGGAAAAAAATCGTCCATACCGGGATCATGATGCTCCTGGTGAGCGGATTCTTCAATTACCTCGTCGTGCTGCGTCCCGCTCATTCCGGCGATGCCTTGTATCACGCCCTGATGGGAGTCAAGATCATCCTCGCGCTGATCGTCTTCGTGATCGCATCAGGATTGGTCGGACGTTCCGCCGCGTTCGAACCGCTGCGCCAGAACCGCAAACTCTGGCTCGGCGTGCTGGTGACGCTGACCGTGATCATCGTGCTGATGTCCGGATTTTTGAAAGTCCGCGGCGTACCCGCGAAAAAACTGTCACCGGATGAAACGACTGTGAATCGTGTGAACGTGAGCGAACAGATATCCGTATAGTTCGTCACGGTCTCCACCCTACGCATGTTTCAGATTGTGCGACAGATCACTCGACACTCAACGGCTCACCGTTGTGGCGCGGGCCGAGTTTCAGCAGAAACGGGACGGCGATTCGGCTCCAGGTGTCGGGATCGGGGAATTTGTCGGCGGAGTGGCCAAAACAGCTTTGCAGCATCTCGGTGTTGATGATGCCGGGATTGAGCGGGATCGCTGCCATCCCTTCGGGGAGTTCCTGAGCGAGAGCCTGCGTCAAGCCTTCGATCCCCCATTTCGAGGCGCAGTATGTGGCAACTTCAGGAGAGGTCGAACGCCCCCATCCCGAACTGAAATTGACGATCACCCCCGATTTTCGCTCGATCATCGCGGGGACGAAATGCCGAATGACGTGAATCACTCCCTTGAGATTGATGTCGAACAGATCGTCAACTTCCGCCGCGGAGAGGTTCCATAACGCTGTTGACCGATTCACAATCGCCGCATTGTTCAGCAAGAGATCGGGAGGCCCCTGCTCGGCGAGCACCTGCTTTGCCCAGCGTTCGACGGCTTGATCGCTGCGAACGTCAACCGCATCGAACCGGTGCGATTTGCCGAATCGCCGCGAGAGTTCCTGCGTCTGCTCTGGTTTGCGACCGCAACCGACGACCGTATGTCCCGTTTCGATGAACCGCTCAGCCATCGCGCGTCCCAACCCGCGTGTCACACCGGTAATGAGTACAACTCTTGCAGACGTTTTGCTCATGAGTTATCTACCTTCAATCACTTTGGTAGTAGGTCAACTTGAAACAACTTGGGGGGTGGCACGCTCTGAGGCTTTGGGAAGGGCGTGGTTTTCTCTCACAAGAACCACGCCCTTCGAGGACTCAGGGACGTGCCACCCAAACTGACCCACTACCATCACTTTTCATCGCTTTGCGGTATGCGATGCAACGTGTAATGCGCTTCATTCGGCCAGAGGGATGTTTCCGCATCAGGGCCGATCTTGCCGCAATGTATTTCATAGACGTAGCCGGTTTTGAGTTCATCGAGATGCAGGCGGACAGTCTGTCGGTCATCGAAGATTTCAACGCGTTCGATTTTCGGCTGATATCGTCCGGAATCGGGAGTCGCATACCCCCCCTGATAAACCCGCGTGTATCCCGAGATCGTGTAACTTTCCGACTTGCCGACGGCTGCAGAATCGAGCGGGGCTGTAAAACCCACTTCGAAGCCGTGAGAGAATGCCTTCACTTCGCGAATGCCGAGCGGAAGGTCGCCGGAAAACCGCAGCCGTTCGATCGCTCCGGTGTTGATCCCCCCTTGCCAGCCGCTGTCGTGAATGCTGCCGATGTAGATGCCTCCGTTCGGACTGACGCCGACGCAGATCGGGCCGACGAAATTCTCGCCGCCCCGCTCGCTTTGTGGCAGACTCATCGGATAGATCGCCCCCTGTACGGCGTCATCCACCTGTTGAATCGAAAAGCGGATCAAGAATCGCGTATCGTATTCGCAGCCGATCCCCTGCCCTTGCCATGCCGCGATCGGACTGTCCATCGGCAGGAATTGGATTCCGTTGACGCTGCGCGTCCAGGGGTGCGGGATCTGAATTGCCGGCGGAATCCCCGGCGAGTTCTTTTCGAGTTCCGAAAGACTCGGCACCCCGTAATGCGCTCCGTCGATCAACAGATTGAGTTCGTTGAACGTGTTCTGCAGTCCCTGTTGATCGCTGATCAGGATGCGATCCTGACAATCGATTGCCAATCCCGTCGGGAAGCGGAGATCGTGTCCGAGCGGCGTGATCGTGCCGTCGGGATCGACTCGCAGCACTTTGCCACGCCATTGTATTGTGTTGCGCGGGCGGTTGGGCTGGCCATAATCGCTGCCGAGTGCGACATACAAGCGATCTTGCGAATCGCGCACGATGCCGCACGTCCAGTCGTGATAATCCTCTGAATACCCCCAGCCGGTCGCAAGGACTTCCCGGTGATCGGCGTGTCCGTCTCCATCGGTATCCCGCAGGCGAATGAGTTCCGGCTTGTGCGCGACGATCAGTTCGTCGCCGTCAGCGACGATGCCGAATGGGGCCGCCAAGCCGTCTTCAAAGAGCGTTAACTTGTCCTCGTTCCCGTCACCGTCAGTATCCTCGGCGATATAGACGTCTCCTTTGAGGGAGGTGAACGCCATCGCGCCGCTGGAAGTCCATGTGATCGCCGTCGGCATGATCGCGGTGTCCAACGGCAGACGGATTCCCTCGAAACCCGGGACGGTTTTAATCGATTCCGGCTGGGGAGGCGAGCGGTTGGGTACCGCCGGAGCGACCGCTGAATCTGGCGTTAATGCACAGCGATACTTCAATTCTGTCTGCCACAACTTGCGATCGGATTGATTCAGGTCGTTCATAGGAGTAAGTTCCGCAAACTCGTCGGGCGAAATCTCTGGTGTGCGGTTGGCGATCGCCGTTGCTGCGACATTCGATGCGCCGCGCGGCGGTCGAGATTCGAAAGTTTTATTCCGTTGGGTCGGCGATGTTTTCGTGCCGCTTACGGATGAGATGAGGCTAAGAGCATCCCTTGTTTTCCAGGGCGCAGTAGCAATGACCGCCGCCTCCCCGAAAACTTTTTTCGCGTGAGGCCGACGGATCAGCACACCATGAGTTTCTGGAACATCGGCAACTTGAATGCGCCTTGACCATCCCGTTGTGCTGGATGGATGATCCCCGGCTGACGATGCGGCGGTGAACACTTCGGAAACTGTGACGTCGAACGTGTTCTTTCCATCCGTAAATGACATTCGATACGTCAGCATCACGTCATCAGCTGTAACATTGTATTCGACAAGTCGCGAGGCCATTTCCTGCACCGTGGTCGGATCGATGATCGGCGGCTGGACTGCGTCCACTTTTGCCTTTCCCTTGCGAATCAGCACGAGATCGGAGCGTTGCCCCATATCGGACATCAACGACAAGCCGGCCATGTCCCAGAACCAGCTTTTCCCCTGCGTCCGCTGGCGCGCGAAATCGCCGATGGTCCATTGCCGCAGTGCTCCGCGATCGAGGTCGAAGAGCAGGCTGTGACCATTGGCAAGCCCGACCGCAAATGCCCGGGGGACGAATTCTTCCCCGGCTGCATTCGAAGTCGTGAAGACGTCGCGCACGATCCTCGGCCGATCGCCCGGCTTCATGACCAGATACTGTTCGACCGACCCCGGATTCGTGGGGATCGTGAAATTGCTGTCGTTTAACCCCAGCCAGACCGCTTCGAGCTGTGCATCGAGATTCTCGTCGAGCACGTTTTTCACCGGCCGTTGATACGACGGCATTTCGGTTCCCGGCACAATTCGCAGCGGGCTGCGCGTCCAGCGAGAGAAATACTCCTTCCGCATGCGCGTCTGCAACATCAGCAAATCGGATCCCCGGCTTCCCAACGCGACGCCGCGCGGTTGAAACTTCCCCGCCGAGTGACAGGCGATGCAACTGAAACCGCGCGCACCGACCAGCGTGTGGCCGGCGAGCACCTGCTGGGGGAGAGGAATATCCGCTTTGATCGTTGGCGTCGCGGGAGGATGATCGGGGATGCGATCCTTACCGATCAGGTATTCAATCACGTTGGATTTCGCTTCGGGAGTATGTTCGAATTTCGGCATGCGGATTTGCAGCCACGGCAATCGTCGCACGGGCTGCATACCGCTGACCGCTTCGGCGAGCGCGGTGTCGAACAGTTTATCGCCGACCGCCGTCAATGAGGGAGGGATGAGTTCGCTGCTTCGACCACGAAACGGGTCATTCTCGTTCGCCAATCTTCCCGCCAAAGGTGTCATGCCGAGCGAAGTCGAACGGGGATGACATGCCAGACATCCATTCTGCTCGATGACTATTCTCCCTTGCATGTCGAGATTGGTCGGCGAAAGTCGATCTCGACGCGATTCGACATACGCCTGGATCGCCTCCCGATCGAGCCCAACATAGCGGGGCTGATTTTCACGCGTCTTGTTTGAGTAGACGCAGGATGACTTCCAGTCGATGCTTTTAGCGGTCAGCGGCTTGGCCAATTGAAGTTTGGGATCGCCGACCACGGAGTTCAATTGGGGAACCTGATGGCAGGCGGTGCAGCGGCGCTGGTGGAGTACTTTTGCTCCCAATTCGATCAACTCGGTATCGAACGGATCGATAGTCGTGTCTTCGTTCGAAATCGAATCGGTATGCGGCGAGCGTTTCAGGTCCATCAATGCCAGAACGAGTTGCTGAAGTTCTTTGTCATCAAGCGTAAACGTCGGCATGCGATGATCGGCATTCAGATCCTTCGGTCGCTTGAGCCAATGCAATAGCCACTCGGGAGAGCGTTTCAATCCAACCCCCGCCAGCGATCCGCCATTCCAGAGCTGAGTGACTTGGACCTCGGCGTATTGATCTTCGATATGATGACAGCCTAGACAGCCCAGCGAGAGCAATTTGTGGTGTCCCTCGGCGGCATAGGTCAGCGGGTCTTCGACGGCGGGAAACGGAGGCAGTTCCAACGGTTTCGAATTTTTCCGCAAGAATGTCGCAATCCCCAATGCTTCCCGCATCGTCAATTGAAATTCCGGCATCTTGTCGGCGAATGCGTTCAATGACGATTGGAGTTCAACCTCCTTTGCAATTTCATTTGGCTCTGGTGGTTCAGAAGTCCGATGCGCGAGCAATTTCTGCGTGAGCCACGCAGTTGAGACGTGGTTCGCCGCGAATTCAAGCGATGGTGCGGGGGGCGGGAGCGGTTCGTCGTCGCGACGGTGACAACGACCACAGCGATGAACTTCAAACAGCTTTCTACCCTTATCGATCTGGCGGACTGATTCGGAAAGAGGATCGCAAAACAGCACCGAAGCAGAAATCGGTTCGAGCGGAAATGCATCCGAGGACCAGAACAGATGAATGCGAGCCTGGGGAGCGGTCTTCTCGAAATGCACGTGAAAATCGGGTTCGCCGAAATCGAGATCGAATTCCTCGCCGGGTATCCAGTCCGCCGTTTCCCGTTCGCCCTCAAGCAGCACTCGCTCACCCAGCTTGACCTTGATGCGCCCCGCGACATATGCGTGGAAGCGATATTTGCCCTCCTGGCGAACCAAAAGGCGTCCGTTCCAATCGGCGCTGAATTTCTTCGCGGACAAACGCGGATCGGGAGCACGCTCCCGCCAGTCAACGCTGACCAGATCATCGAGTTGCTGCACCTCGGCTGAATCAGTGCGATACGTGACGATCAAGCCATTTTGCAGTTCGTCGTCGGCAACCGTCGTATTCTGATTGTCCGCGTCATCCTGAGCGTAAAGCGGAGAGAGAGATTCAAGGTCGTTCGTCAGTACGAACATCATCCATAACGCCGCGGACCATGAGGCGCATTGGCGAAGCATCCGATCTCGCGCCCTGACTGCCGTGACATTCCGTGTCGCACTCATCTCGGTGAACCGTTTCTGTTACTATAGTTTGACATCGTCATCCGATCGACATCATACTCCCCACAAGCGGCATCGTCACCCGTCCGAGACAATTTTCGTATAATTGAAAATTGCCGTTCGGTAAAAGTCCGACGCGCCGTCTGTTTCATTCCATCGAATTCGAATCACGGTCAAGTGAGTAGACATGAATCAGTGGCAGGATCTCCTCGCGGAATTTCGTGACCAAGAGAAAACAATATCTCAGGGAGGCGGCCCGAATGCCATCGCCCGCCAGCATGAAAAAAAGCGTTTGACGGTTCGCGAGCGCATCGCTTTGCTCATCGACCCCGGAACCGGCTTCTTCGAACTCGGCTTGTGGGCGGCGTGGAACATGTACACCGAATGGGGAGGGGCGCCCGCCGCCAGCGTTGTGTGCGGCGTCGCCACGATCGCGGGCCGGCAGGTGATGGTGATCGCCAACGACGCCACGGTGAAGGCCGGGGCATTTTTTCCGATGACGGCCAAGAAAGTGCTGCGGGCGCAAAAGATCGCCATGACCAATCGGCTGCCGATCTGTTATCTCGTCGATTCGTCGGGAGTTTTCCTGCCGCTGCAAGATGAGATTTTTCCCGACGAAGACGATTTCGGACGCATCTTTCGCAATAACGCGGTGATCTCGGCGGAGGGCATTCCACAAATCGCCGCCATCATGGGGAATTGCGTCGCCGGCGGGGGTTATCTTCCGGTCCTGTGCGACAAACTGGTGATGACGCAAGGATCGGGACTTTATCTCGCAGGCCCGGCGCTCGTGAAAAGTTCGATCGGGCAGGAAGTCTCTCACGAAGAACTCGGCGGCGCCGAGATGCATGCGGAAATCAGCGGCACGATCGACTTCCTTGAGCCGAACGATGATAGCTGCATTCAGCGACTCCGTCAGTTAATCGACACATTTCCTCGCGATGGAATATCGCCTTTGTTTCGGCGAGAGACGCCGATT
>JBJXGP010000508.1:0-9018 GCA_046160425.1 Planctomycetaceae bacterium | reverse complement strand
GCTTCGCACTTCAGCGCCAGCGCGACGATCCCGTCGATGTCGAGATACGACCGGATCGGCTCACCGGGATGGCCGATCTGATACGCTTCATCGGCCTTGAATCGATGGAGGGCGAATCGATCTTCGTGCGAGAAGATTCCCACGGTCCGAATGCCCAGTTCGGTCGCGCTGCGAAAGACGCGAATGGCAATTTCACTGCGATTGGCGACGAGTAATTTCTGAATGGTCTTCATGGATCGTGAGCGATGATTCTTTTCGAACGATTTAAGTTTATGGGACTTACAGATGAATTACCGACGACTTCCCGCGCAGGGTATCTCCGGGGATTCCGGAGGGGTCATATCGTCAATCCAACATTTTGATGGGAGTACGATACCGCATTCCAATGGCACATGGCAATTCACTCGATTTCCAACCCGCCAAAATCGTAAATTTGCCGCTAATATTATCGATGGAAGGAACCTTCGATTCGTCGATTGAATCCGGCCGGGAGCATTGATTGTTTGCGGTTTTCCCGTCATGTTGTGAACGGCGATTCCATTGAACGAACAACCCTGAGGACTGCACAGATGTCGGACCCCAGATTTTACCTCCCCGGACCGTGGCCGACGTCACCCGGCGATTCCGTGGAATTGAGCGGTCCCGAAGCACATCACCTGTTGCATGTTCTCCGGCTTGTCGTGGGTGCCGACGTCGTGTTGTTCGATGGCATGGGGGTTGAAGCCGGGGCGAGCATAACGAACATCTCGCGGAGTGCAGCAACGCTTGTTATCCGCGATGTGCGAACGTCGTGGGATCGTGCGGAACCGCCGCTGATACTCTGTTGTGCCGTCCCCAAGGGAGATCGTTTCGACTGGCTGATCGAGAAGGCGACCGAAGTCGGCGTAACTCGTTTCGTTCCGCTGTTGACGAGTCGCAGCGTCGTCGATCCCCGTGCGACAAAACTGGAACGGCTTCGTCAAGTGATCGTCTCGGCGGCGAAACAATGCGGACGCAGTCGCTTAATGCAATTGGATGAGCCGACCCGCTATCGCGATTCCCTGACGCGCGAACTCGCCGATCGACCTGGGTTTCTTGCCGATCCGTCCGGCTCGGCAGTCGATCGCGTACTGGTTGAGCACGGCTCGACGAGCGAGGATATTGCCTCGATGAAGAACAATGCGGGGGCGACTCTTTTCATCGGTCCGGAAGGTGGTTTCACCCCCGAAGAAATCCAATCGGCTGTCGATCACCTCGCGAAATTGTTTTCCCTGGGATCAGCCATCCTGCGGATCGAGACCGCGGCTGTGGTGGCGTCGGCGTTCTTTCGCCGTCAACTCTCGGAATCGAACAATCGCCAGTGAATGCGGGCCGCGAAGGATCTCAGTTCGCGTTCGATCTCTGATCTCGCTCCGCTACCTCTTGCGGCGTCTAAGCTTTCAGCGATGAATGCCCGTCAGATCCATCCTTGATGCCAATTTCCCCGCTGTGCATCTCGACGTCCGTTTTCACATTCTTTTGGCATTCCATTCACACAATCCTCACACACGAAATCTATCGTACCTCTCAAATGATCCGTTCCCGTGAACGGTCACTGAAGCAGGAGTTTATGGCGGTCGGTGGTGCGAAGAGGAATTTTGCCGATTCATCCTTTATTCCACCGAACTTCATCACAACCACAAACACAACCCTTATTGTTCCTGACGTTCAGAACGTTCTGCATCAGATGTTTGAAGCTGAAGAATAAGGAAACTCAAAACAACGGTTCGTTGTGAGATCGCTCGGGGAAAACGACATTCAACGTTGAACCCCGCAATCGACAGCCCCGCGTGGATCTCCGCGAACCCCAAGGTCAAGGAAGACGATGACGAGAGGGATGGGGGCGATCAGCGTCGAACGCAGATCAAGACCTGCCACAATTTGCCGGCTCGCAATACCCCGCCGTTCACGATGGACAAACCGAGGCGAACTCGACGGGAGCGAAAGAAAGGAGGCGCATTCATACGAGTCCTGCGAGTTGAATTGAAGCTCGAACAGGCTCGTCCGAAATGACCCGCTCGAATCAACCGTATTCCGATGCTCTTTCAGGCACACCTTACCTGCCTGCCAATGAGCAACTTTGAAGTCACTGTCATTTGTGTATCGATCAATGTTTCATGTTTTTTGAAAGGATGAAGTTATGAAGTCTGTCTCTCGACGTTCCGTTTCGACCACAAATCGATCCGGATTCACCCTGATCGAACTGCTGGTGGTGATCTCGATCATCGCCATCCTCATCGCCCTGCTCCTCCCGGCGATCTCCGCCGCTCGCGAAGCCGCTCGCTCGACGCAGTGCAAAAACAATCTGCGTCAGTTCGGCCTGGCGATGCACGCCTTCGCCGATCGCGATCCGACCGAACGCCTTTCCTCCGGTGCTTACGACTACGGTCGTGACGGCTGCGTGAGCAGCTACGGTTGGGTGGCCGACGTGGTCAACGGCGGCAACGGCATGCCGCAGCAGATGCTGTGCCCGAGCAACGACATCCGTGGCCTGGAAAAACTGAATGACCTCATCGGTCTCGACGGCTCGGTCGAAACCGGTGCGATCCCCGCCAGCCTCGCCGGTCGATTGCTCGAAGGTATGTGCGTCAACTTCACCACGGGTTCAGGCGGAACGGCCGTCCGTCTCGACGAGGTTGTCAGCATTCTGGATGCCGGTTACGGCACGAACTATGCGACAAGCTGGTATTCATCTCGTGGCGGCTTGAAGCTGTCCTATGCTGCCGGACCTCCTGCGACCTATCTGCTGACGCAGTCTCCGAAAGGTCTCGCCGGGTCCAAAGGTCCTCTCACGCGGCGCGACGTCGAACGCTGTGGTATTCCTTCGAGCAATGTGCCGCTGCTGGGTGATGCCGGTCCTGGCGATGCCAAGGAAGCGATTCTCAATGCCGACCTGAAAGGTTATGCGAATGCCGGCGATCGTCTCGGCGAAACGATGAACGACGGACCGGCTTATTGGGATACCACCGCGAATAACCTCATCCTGATCGAAAAGCATGCCGCTCCCCGCGACCCCGTCGCGTTCTTTACGGGCGACATTCTTCCTTCCCCCAACGATGCCGTACTGGCATCCAACGCCACGCACGGCGGCACCGACGCCAAATTGTGGTTGCAAGACACTCGCGACTGGTATGCCGTTCACCGCGGCACCGGCGGCCGCAATCAGACAAACATCCTGATGGCTGACGGCAGTGTCAAGACCATTCTCGACAAGAACGGCGACGGTTACCTCAACCCCGGATTCCCGGCGACCGGCGGATCGGGATCGGGTGACGGTTACACCGACGGGACTGTCGAACTCGCACCGTTCGAAGTCTTCAGCGGTCCGTTCCTTGATGACACCATCGTGAAGGGGAACTTCGAAGGTTAATCTGCTGATTATGCCCATGATGCTATTCCCGTACCGGTGAGACAATCTACATCTCGCCGGTACGGGCTTTCTTCGCAAAGAACACAATGAATCGTGTCATGAACGCCCCTCAACCACTCGCCCGATTGACGTGCGAAGCCTGCGGCAATCAAGTCATGCCGGCGCTGGTGAGATGTCCCGATTGTGGGACGCCATTACACAAAAATCAACGAGAACACCTCGTCAGTCACGATGCCTCGCCGACTCCTGTAAGCCAGATGCACTTGCCCCTGGATTCGGCAAATCAGAGCGACTCATTTCACGATATGCTGTCGCTGGCGGCGACCGTCGAAGCGGAAGCCCCGATACGGCAGCATGTTTCGACCCGTTACGATGCCGTCAGTCCTCGCCCCGCTGTTGCGGTTGCCCACTCACCGTCCCTATTGCGACCGGCATCACCCGGGCCATTCTCGTCGGCTGTCCCATCCGTATCATCTGTCGGCTCATCGCCGAGCGACGATTCACGCATGGCGGAATTTCCGCAGAATGAGTCCGCAACCGATCATTCGGTCGGCGCTGCGCAGACGCCAAAACTTCTCACCGTACAATGTGCTTGCGGCAAGAAACTCAAAATCCGTCACGAACAACTGGGTAAACGCATCCGCTGCCCCGATTGTCAACAGGCGATTCAGACCGAAATGGCACTGGGACTTCCCGCCAATCGTTCGGCTCGAAACGAGACTCCGGCCGCAGCATCAACCCTTCAGAAATCACCTGCTCCCGTTGCGACACCCGACGCCAACACGGCTGAGGAACCGCAATACTCGTTTTTGAAGGCTGCGAAAACCTTACCGCCGACTCCGATACTTGCACCGCGCGAAACACCGGTCGAAGGGGAGTCCTCTTCAACGACTCGCAAGGCACCCTCGCGCGGCCAAATCAAAAAATATCTGGCAACGCTAGAGATCCAGGATCCCGGCAGTCAGGAAGAATCGGTCGAGCGCCGACAAGCAGTGCTCAATCTCGGTGAGACGGGTGACGCCGAATTTTTGGACGCATTGCTGAAGGTTTTGGACGATCCCTGGGTCACGGTGCGAGAAGCATTGGCAACGGCACTCGGAAAACTTCAGGATCCGCAAGCCACAGTAACTCTAGTCACCCTGCTGGGCGATTCTGCTCCCGAAGTTTGTCGGGCGGCTGTCACCGCTCTCGGCAAGATTGGCGATGGCCGCGCGATCGATGCGCTCGTCCACCTGACGCAAATTCAACCTCACCGCAAAGCCCAAGTCGCAGAAGCCATTGTGGGGATGAGATCGGCGGCCGTACCCGGCTTGTGTCGGTTGCTCCAGCATCCTGATCCGGCTCTCAACCTCGAAGCAATTACGCTACTGGGACAAATTCAACAACGGGATGCGACCGAACCGCTGCTCAAGTTTCTGATGCACACTTCGCCGACTTTACGAGCACACACCGCCGAATCGCTGGGAAAGATCGGCGATCCAAGAGCCGTCGTCCCTCTGTGCGAAGCGGCGGTCGACGGCAATCTGGGAGTCCGCTTGAACGCAATCACGGCCCTGGCGAAACTCGCGGATCGTCGTTGTGAAAAAATTCTACTCAATGCCCTCAAAGATGCGGATGATGATATCCGCTTACAGGCCATCATCGGCCTGGGTCAGATCGGCGACAATCGCTATCTCTCGACGTTGATACCGCTCTTGGCCGACGACGATGACCGGATACGGGGGGCATTGGCACATGCACTGGGAAATCTGATCGATCCCCGCTGTATCGAGCCGCTGCTGCACCTGTTGCAGGATGCCCACGAAAACGTGCGTCTCAAGGCGGTGACTTCGCTCAAAAAGTATCACGACCCGCGTATCGTCCCGTTTCTGGTCGATTGCCTCGACGATCGCAACGAGATCATCCAGCTCCGAGCCGTTGATGCCCTCGGCGAGCATAAGGCGTCGATCGCCGTTTCGCCCCTGGTGAGCAAGCTTGTGGTCAATCGCTCCTCGACGGTGCGGGCGGCCGCCGCCAAAGCTCTTGGGGATATCGGTGACCCCATTGCGATCGACAAGCTGCTCGATGCCCTCAACGATGAATACGGTGTGCGTTTCAAGGCGATCGTTGCGTTAGGTCAGTTCGCGAATCCCAAGGTGCTCTCGTCCCTGCTGTCGTTGCTGAAAGACCCGATCCCCGAGATCCGTTACCACGTCGCCACCGCCTTGAGCAAGCAGGAGAACCAACACGCTAAAAAGGGAATCGAACAACTTCTGAACGACAACTCCCCGATGGTTCGCCGCTGTGCGGCGAAAATCCTCGCCGATCAGGGAGATCTTCACGCCGCCGAGTTGCTCAAGGATGACAAGATCCTCCGCAATAAGCCGCGCCAATCCGTGAAATCCGTTTTTCAGAATTTCAATCCGACGCGTTGGATTGACCAGTTTCGTCACTCAACACCGCTGCGAAAATCGATCGTACTTGGCGTTCCGATAGTAGCCGTCCTCGGCATTCTGATTTTTATGGGAATCATTCCACTGGGGTCATCCGACGGGGGAAGCGTTCCACTTGCAAATCGAGGAAATATTCTGGGACTGGCCATCAGCCCCGACGGACAGCAAGTCGCCATGACGCGTTCGGCGGGACTCGTTGAAATCTGGGAACGAGCAGGGAAAACTCCCCTGCAACAATTCAAGGCGTCGTCGCAGGGAATCCGGTTTACGATGAATCCGCAGCATTCGCTGCTTTTTACCGGGGGTGAATTGCAATTGCTCAAACGGGACGCTCCCGAGGCCCCCCCCTCCAACATCGCCAAACTCAACACTCCGATTCGTTATCTGGAGACGACACCCGATGCGAAGTTCGCCGTTACCTGGACCCAGGATGGATCGATCAGGATCTGGAATCTCGCCGCGAATCGCGAGGTCCATAACCTGAACGTCCCCCCGCAAGAAACCACCGCCGTGGCGCTCAGTCCCGATGCCAAATTCATCGTCAGCGGATTGCAGTCGGGGGCGGTCGTCATCTGGGATGTTCAAACGGGGCAAATGATCAATCGCTATCCCGATCTGAAAGGCCCCGTCACCGCGCTCGCCATCTCTCGCAATGGACAATATCTGGCGGCGGGTACTCAAGGGGGCCAGTACTTCGTCTGGGATCTGACGACGGCAACGCTGCTTGCCAATTGGTTCGATTTCAGCGAGGTCCGATATCTCGCCATCAATTCTCAGCAATCGGTGGTGCTCGCAGCGAGCGACCTGACGACGATCAAACGGTGGAACTGGAACGACAAAACGTCGATCACATTCCCTGCAACCGACGCCGAGCAGTACAACTCATTTGCGATCAGCGGCGACGAAAAGACGCTTGCCGTCGGCGGAAGCCAGGACTCCGAAGTTTGGCTGTTCGACGTCGAGCAGGGAACGTTGTCGGCGACGCTGGATATCGAACGGTGACGTTCGATGCCTGCTCAGTCGTTCGCGATCGAGACGACGGTTCCCGTTCGCGACGATTCGAGAATCGCACGCGTCATATCGAATACCGGCAACGCACATTCCGGCGGAGCCACGGCTGCTGAACCATTCAAGATCTGATCGAGAAACCCGGCCACGGGGAACGAATCAGGCTCATCGCAAGGTAACTCCGATACTCTTCCGTCCTTGCCGATCCACAGTTTCCCATCGCGAATCATCAAATCGGCCCGCTCGCAGTGAAGATGCAAATCCTCACCGAGATACTGTGCATGTCCGATGAAATCCATCATGAGCGGGATATCCCCTTCCATGCGGGCGAGCACACCCCCCGCGATCTCCACCTGGCTGCCGCAACAATCGACGTGCGCATGGAGTGAAATCGGTTTCAGTCCCGTGACGTAAAACAGCGAATCGAGCTTGTGACTCCCGGCATCGCCGATGAATCCGCCGCGGTTGATCGCCGGGTCGTCGCGCCAGGTTCCGCCGATCGTCTGCTGCCAGTTTTCGACGTTGTGCGAAGTGATCGCTCGAATTGCTCCCCATTTCAACGATTGAACTTCTCGTTTCAGCGTGCGGAACAACGACGAATACCGCCGCTGGTATCCGACCGACAGAATCGGTCCCCCTCCCCGACACGCAGCAATCAGCTCCACGATTTCTACACGGGTATGTGCCAACGGCTTTTCACACAACACATGCCAGCCGCGACTTCGGCAACTTTGAATCTGCGGAAAGTGATCGGGCGTCGGCGTGCAAATGATCGCCGCATCGATGTCGTTTGCCGATGCAATCAATTGTGCGAAACTGTCGTGGAGACTCGCCGAGGGAGCGAATTGCTGTTGAAGTTTGCGGGCGGCGTCCAGTGAAGGATCGACGAACGCGGTCACGGTTCCGCGTCCATCCTCGCGCAATCGCTCTGCATGCCAGTGTCCCATGCGTCCGCAGCCGACGATTGCGCAGCGAACGAGCTTCCGATTCTGTGTCATTGGACTGTTCATCGCGTATTTCTGTGCGCCTCTCTCCGATTCCCTCGCGACCGGCATCCTGCTATAAATCATAGGGACGCGATATTCGCCTCTCCATGACATGCAGACAGAATATCATGACCGAAATTGAACCGAAACAATACTCGAAACAAACTGAAATGCACATTTGCCTGTTCGACATCGACGGAACACTGCTGAACACCGGTGGGGCCGGCCAGGATGCCATGCTCGCCGCGCTCGCCGAAGTCTTCGGAATCACGCGCCCCGTGGAAAACATCCCCATGGCGGGACGAACCGACCGGGCCATCACCCACGACCTGTTTCGGTTTTTCGACCTGGAACATCATCCTGAAAACTGGGATCGTTTCGTCGCCACCTATTTGCGACTTCTGCCCCAATATCTCAAGATTCGCAGTGGTTTGGTGCTCCCGGGAATTTACCCGCTCATCGAAATCTTGAGCGCAAGGAACGATGTTCAGCTCGGCCTCTTGACGGGAAACTTCCGCGAAGGGGCACGCCTGAAGCTTTCCCATTACAATCTATTTCATCATTTTGGTTTCGGCGGATACGGCGACCACCACCATGATCGGGACGACGTGGCCAGAGAAGCCCTCGGCGTTGCGCAACAAACACACGCGGATAACGTCAATCTCGCCAAGGTGTGGGTGATTGGCGACACTCCCGCCGATATTCGCTGCGGAAGGGCGATCGGTGCGAACGCCGTAGCCGTCGCGACCGGCCATTTTTCGACCGACGAACTGCACAGCCACAACCCGCATCACGTATTCTCTGACTTCTCCAATCCACAATGTTTTGTGGAACTGCTGAATTAGGCGGTTTCGATCCACAATTTCAGACTTGAACCCCCGAACCGCCGTCACTATACTTGCCCCCGTATTGAAGATTCCCGCAGCGCGGTCATCCCACCGCATCGCCCTTATAGCTCAATCGGTAGAGCAACTGACTCTTAATCAGTAGGTTGTAGGTTCGAGTCCTACTGAGGGCACTTTTGCACACTGCAACGATTCGCGAGAATGAGCAAACCCCTGAAAAATAGGGGTTTCTCGAAAGGGGATGATTGACGATTGCCCATCGTCGCGATCACCTGCCGATTCTTAAGCGGGAATATCGTGTGGCTCGGCGACCGCCACCTGCTGCCGGGATATCATCCGGGGTGTTTTGGAGCATCAAA
>JBJXGP010000507.1:0-4459 GCA_046160425.1 Planctomycetaceae bacterium | reverse complement strand
CTCCCATCGGGGAGAAGGTGGCCGCAGGCCGGATGAGGGTGTCTTTGTTTTCGGCGTCGTGTTGGCCGAAGCAGGAGCTTCGGTGACTTGCGTTCCCAAGCGGAGCTAGGGAACGAGTGGTTTATGCTTTTTTCAATGGAAGCAACATCGCCGCCGCGAAGAGAAAGACGATTGCGATCCAGAACGGCGGGCCGAAGACGACCGTGGCGTTGAAGATCACGATCACGAACAGCACATGCATCAGAATCGTCGCGATGCGCGGTCGCGAGCGGTGACCGGGTGGATCAGACCACCACCAGATGACATCCGCCAGCCAGATGAGCGTGAAGGCATAGTTGACGTAGACGCCTCCTCCCCAGCCCCAGCCGAGGAGTTCGCTCATTCGCATGTCGGTGTGATTCCAAGCGGCGGTGTGGCTCCAGTGATGAGCGAATTCGAACGTGCAGTACAAGTGGACGACACACATCAGACTGCCGATCGTCCAGCTCCATCGCCGCACCGGTTCGCCGATCCTCGCCGGATTCCGCTCGCCGGCAATGCGGATCAGATACGCGAAAACCGTCAGCCGGGCCGTCCAGGCGATCAGAATGTCTCCGAGTGTTTCATCCATATGCTTTGCAACCGTTCAGAGGGAAAAGCCTCGTATCTCATGACGTGGTGACGAATATGAGAAAATTTGACAGAGAGTCGTGATCGATCGGCGACGCAGGCTTGCAGAACGAGGCGGCTCCGAGAACAATGCGGCGTTGATCGCGTTGATTCAAGTTCGAAATTCGGAATCGAAACGATTCCACCATAGCCGATTGCTATATCTTAATACAGACAGAAGATAAGGTTTGCCCCATGACGATCGTGCATGATTTGACTCGGCAGTTGCAGCGGAAGAATGAATCCAAAGTCGTCCTGCTGGTTGCCGACGGTTTGGGGGGCTTGCCGTTGTCCCCGGGCGGCAAGACCGAGCTGGAGACCGCGCGGACGCCGAATCTCGATCAACTGGCGCAGCGCGGTTCGCTGGGGAGCAGTGTGCCGGTGCTGCCGGGAATCACGCCGGGGAGCGGACCGGGGCATCTCGGCCTGTTTGGGTACGATCCGCTGGAATACCGCATCGGTCGCGGCGTGCTCGAGGCTCTCGGCATCGACTTCGAACTCGGTCCCGACGACGTCGCCATCCGTGGAAACTTCTGCACGATCGACGAGACGGGAACGATCACCGATCGCCGGGCCGGCCGGATCGGCAGCGACATCGGTGCGAAACTCTGCGAAAAATTGGACAAGATCAAGATTCCCAACGTCGAAGTCTTCGTCAGGCCGGTGAAGGAATACCGCTGTGTGATCGTCTTTCGCGCACCGGGACTGGGAGGCGACGTCGAAGACACCGATCCGCAAAAGACGGGTGTGCCGCCGCTCGAACCCGAAGCGAGAAACGAACGTTCGAAAGCGACCGCCGAGATTTGCCGCGAGTTTCTCCGCCAGGCCCGCGAGATCCTCAAGAACGATGCACCGGCGAATTTTCTGACGCTCCGCGGGATCGACAAACTCCCGACAATCCCCCGCTTCGACGAGGTCTACGGCATGCGCGCGACGGCGATCGCCGTCTATCCCATGTATCGCGGTCTCGCGCGACTGGTGAGCATGAACGTGCTCGATGCCGGATTGACGCTCGGCGATCAGATGGATCGACTCGAAAAATCCTGGAACGATTTCGACTTTTTCTTCATCCATTTCAAATACACCGACTCGACCGGCGAAGACGGCAACTTCGACGCGAAGGTGAAACGGATCGAAGAACTCGATGCGGCGATTCCGCGAATTACGGCGCTCAAGCCCGACGTGATCGCCGTCACGGGCGACCACAGCACCCCCAGTAAAATGCAATCGCATAGCTGGCATCCCGTGCCGGTCCTGCTCGCTGCCGACCATTGCCGCTACGATAACGCGAAATCGTTTGGCGAAGCGGAATGCCGGCACGGTGCGTTGGGGCAGTTCGAAGCCAAATATCTGATGCTGCTCATCCTTGCACACGCGGGACGCCTGGAAAAATACGGTGCGTAATCAATAAGTGAGAACTCAACATGTCGAATTCATTCATTCAACCTGAAACGTGGACGCGATCTCGCCCCTGTGTTGCCGGGCGGAATGGGGCGGTCGCTTCGGCGCATCCGCTCGCGACGCAAGCGGGATTGGACATCTTGCGAAACGGCGGGAACGCCGTCGATGCGGCGATCGCGATGGCTGCGGCATTAGGCGTCGTCGAACCGTATATGAGCGGCCTGGCGGGGAACGGCCTGATGCTGATCCATCTCGCCAACGGGACGACGGCTTCGCTCAATTTTACGGGCTATCCGCCGATGGCCGCCCTTCCCGAACACTTCACCCCCGAAAGTCAGGATGTCGGCCCCAGAGCGTCGATGGTTCCGGGCAATCTCGCCGGTTGGTGTGCGGTGCTGGATAAATACGGCACGAAAACCCGCCGCGACGTGTTTGCCCCGGCGATCGCACTTGCTAAAGAGGGTTTTCCGCTCCTGCCGTTCAACGTGAAGTTTATCGAAAGCAATCTGCCGCGGCTGAACC
Source organism: Planctomycetaceae bacterium (assembly GCA_046160425.1). Lineage (GTDB taxonomy): Bacteria > Planctomycetota > Planctomycetia > Planctomycetales > Planctomycetaceae > JAQCEJ01. The sequence goes on along the minus strand of JBJXGP010000507.1, from coordinate 1,888 downwards.
CGGCGGCTGCGGCGGTGTTTGGAAGCGTTCCGGCTCGCATCGGTTCAGTGCTGCGTCAGGTCGATCTCGCACGATCATTGACCGATATTGCCGAAGCGGGGAGCGAATTATTCTACAAGGGAGCCTTGGGAAAAACGATCGTCGAATATCTGCAATCGCAACAGGGGTTGTTGTCGATGGACGATCTGGCGAACTTCAAGCCCGAATGGGAGCAGCCGATCCGCATCACGTATCGCGATTGCGAAATCGTCAGTTGCCCGCCGAACTCCGAGGGCTTTCAGATCCTGCAGACGCTCAAGCTCCTGGAACCGTTCGATCTGGCGGCGTTGGGTCACAACTCGACGGCGTACATTCACTTGCTGACTGAAGCGATGAAGATCTGCGTCGCCGACCGGATCGAGTACAGCGCCGATCCGAAGTTTTATCGCGTTCCCGTCGATCAATTGCTCGCGGACGGTTATGTCAACGAGCGCCGAAAGTTGATCGACAACGCGCGGGCATCGTTCAGCGAAGGGGAACGGCCGGCGCGATTGAGACCGCCGGGATCAGTACCGCCGGGGACTCCGGAAGGGTTGACGACGCACATGGCCGCCGTCGATGAACAGGGGAATTCCGTCTGCATCACGCAGTCGTTCGGCAACGGTTTCGGAAGCGGCGTGATGATCCCCGGCACCGGATTATTATTGAATAACTTCATCTGGTGGACGGAAATCGATCCGCAGGCTCCCCCGCAACATCAAGTCAAGGGAGGACAGAAATGGTCGTGCTGCATGTCCCCGATTCAGGTGTATCGCTGCGGGAAATTCTGGTTCTCGATCTCGACACCTGGTAGCTGGGGAATCCTGCAAACGACGGTGCAGATGCTGCTGAATATTCTGGAATTCGGCATGGATCCGCAATTGGCGATCGATGCGCCGCGGTTCAGGCTTTGGGAAGGAACCCGGATTCAGATGGAAAACCGGTTTGACCCCGGCGTTCTTGCTGAATTGACGGCTCGCGGCCATCAGGTCGAAACGATTCCTGCGTTCTCGTACATCGTCGGCGGAGGGCAGGCAGTCATGATCGATCCCGAATCGGGTGCCCGTCTCGCCGGAGCCGATCCCCGGCGAGACGGTTATGCACTCGCATATTGAGTCGTCCACGCGATTCGATTACTCGGTCAATTCGAGAATCTTGACATTCTTGAACCAGACCTTGTGGCCGTGATCCTGAAAGCCGAGATATCCCTTGCGGGGGAAATCTTTCAGGGCCTTCGTGAACTTGTTGGCTGAGCCGTCCGGTCGGACGCCCGGTTCAACCCATTCGTCGCTATTCATCGAGCAGACATGTATGCCGTTGACGGCGACGCTCATCTGCGGTCCCTTGCAGGTGATTTCCATCGTGTCCCATTTCCCCGCGCCGCGCGTGGGGTTAACTCGGGTGGGGACCAGATCGTAGAGCGCACCGAATTCATGCATCCCGATACCCGTGCCGTTCTGGACCTGGATTTCGATGCCGGTCTGAACGGGGTCTTTCGGTTCGCCGATGCGGAAGAAGACGCCGGAGTTGCATTCGTTATCCATCAACACGTCGCAACGAAACACGAAATCCGAAAATTGCTTTTCGTGGATGATAATGTATCCACCCGACTGATACGGGAACAGCGAGTTCTGTTCGATCGGGGAGGCGATTTCCTTGCCGTTATTGCATTTCCAGCCGGCGTGAGTCGAGCCGTCGAACAGCAGTTGCCAGCCGTTCTGCGTTTCGAATGCCGTCAGCGCGTTGTCGGCGGGGGCGTGTTGAGCCACGATGCTTTCCGCTTCGGCGCGGGCCTTTTCCATCACGCTGGCCAGTGTGATCGGTTTGCCTTCCTGACGCTTGCTCTCGTCGGCGGCTTCCATGAATGCGT
>JBJXGP010000506.1:0-15661 GCA_046160425.1 Planctomycetaceae bacterium | reverse complement strand
GCCATCATCTGTTCCGCGACGCTGGAACCGGTCCCTGCTAAAAATGCTTCTCCGTCGAACTCTTTCATTTTTTCCAGATCCGAAAGTTCGCATTCAACGATCGTTCTTAACAGGTTCACGACGGCATCATAACCCTTGGCCCGTTGCTCGGCATCGAGCGGGGCGTTTTCGAGTTCTGACATCGAAAGAATGAGTTCCTTCTTCGCTTCCAAGGCCTTGACGGCATGTTGCAGCACTTCAAAAGACTTCGTCCAGACTTCGGGATCCATTTTCCCGGCGAAGTCGCGCACGAGGCCGTTCAAGTCCGAGCGGTAGCTGGGGGGCATGAATTTCCAGACGGCGTCAGGCTTCTTATTTTGAATGCCCTCGATCATCGACATCATCGCCGCGTCGGCGGTCTCCGCCGGTGTATCGCTGACGGGGACATTGGTCGCCGTATCATCGGGAGTGGTCGTGGCCACTTCGGTGTCTGCGCCTTCGCCGTCGGTTTTCGTATCATCCGCCGGCATATCGGGACCGTCGGCGGTTTCTTTCGCGGGGCCGCCGGCTGTGGGTTCTTCGGCGGGAGCACCGGGAACAGCAGCCGATGTTCCCGGAGTCGCTGCGGGAGCCGCGCTATCGTTTTTCGGGGGAGACGAGTCACCGCATCCGGTGATCATCCACAAACAGGACGACACCACGGCCATCAAGACGAGTTGCCTTAACATGAGAGCATTTCCTTACTGAGAGTCCTTTGAAATCCGTTGAATTCGGTATCCGTGCAGCGACGGGTTAACGGTCGGCCCAATAGCGGACATCTTATCGGAGTGAAATCAAATTCGCCTCATAGCGGGGCCGCTTCCGTCAAAAATTTTCCATTTTTTCGATGCCGAGTTTTTCATCAGTTCTACAGGTTCGGCGAGTTTCCCCGACCCATGCGACCATCAGCCGGAGTGGTCACTTATCACATTCCTATCGTGCAGGAGGCGGTGTGTCGGAGTGAAAAAAACGGAGAGAATGTGAACATAACATCACATCACTAACAACGGCAAAGCCTCGGATATCCGGCCCCCTGCCGAGTTTACCGAAAAAGAAAGAGCCGCGTTCTGGGCGGAATTTAACGATTGTTCTCAAGAGGATACGCTAACAGGTTCGATAAAGGAGAAGTGACAATCTCGCTGGGGGGCGAGGAAGTTCGTTCCATGATGTACGGTCTATACCTCTCAGCGCAGGGCGCCGACGTTCAGTCGAAGCGGCTCGACGTCATTTCCAATAACCTGGCAAATGCGTCGACGACCGCGTTCAAACGCGATCTGGCGTTGATTCAATCGCACCCACCCTTCTCGAAAATCAAAGGCCGAAACGCCGATCCCGATGCCGTTCAGCAAGTCACCGGCGGCACGACGATGGCCGGCATCGCCACAGATATGCGTGACGGTTCGCTGACGGAAACCGGAAGCTCGCTCGACCTGGCTTTGCGCGGACCCGGGTTTTTCCGCGTTTCGGACGGCAAGCAGGAATATCTCACGCGCGCCGGTAACTTCGCCCTCAATTCTCAGGGGGAAGTCGTTTCTCAAGAACACGGTTTCAACCTGCTGACGTTGTCAGGCGACACGCTTGCCATCCCGCCTGCCATTTCTCAGATCGTCGTCGGCGAGGATGGGTCCGTCACCGGTATTACGCAAGGTTCGCTTGAGCCGCTCAATCTCGGCAAGTTGGACGTCGTCCAACCTGAAGACTTCAATCAACTGCACAAGCACGGGGAAAACTTATACAAAGTCAGCGGGAAAGTCGTTGCATCGGGTCGGGACGTCACCGTTCAGCAGGGGTTTCTTGAAGCCTCCGGCACGCGTCCCGTGCAGGAAATGCTGGAAATGATCGAGACATCGCGCGCACTCGAAATGAACGTGAATGCCATCCGCCTGCAGGATGAATCGCTGGGCCGACTTTTGCAGGCCATGCCCAACCGTTGACCTTTTTCCTTCGCCGTTCAAGTTCGCCTTTCACTTTCTGTTGACTGAAAAAGAGCATAACTATGGCAATTCGAGCGTTACACACGGGTGCGTCGGGGATGAACGCCAACATGTTCAATCTCGACGTCATCGCCAACAATCTGGCCAACGCCGGAACTACCGCCTTCAAGCGGTCGCGGGCCAACTTCGAAGACATGATCTACCAACAGATCAAATTGCCCGGAACGCAGACGACCGCCGGGCAACTTACGCCGATCGGATCGTCCGTCGGACTGGGAACTCGACTGCAAAGCACGCAGCTCGATTTCGTCACCGGCACTCCCATCGCCACCGGCCGACCACTCGACCTGATGATTCTCGGCGAAGGTTTCTTCGGCGTCTCCGACGGGACCGAAATCACCTACACCCGCGCTGGGAACATGACCGTCAACGACGCGGGAGCCTTGGTGCTCGCCTCGGCAGACCGTGGCCGATTGATCGATCCGCCGATCACCATTCCTCCCAACGCCATCAATATCTCGATCTCGGGGGACGGCGTCGTCTCTTACATGCAGCAAGGAACGCCCGATCCGATCCAGGCGGGGACGATCAACCTCTTTCGCTTTATCAATCCGCAGGGACTGATCCAACGCGGGGACAACTTGTATTCACCCTCTCCCGCATCGGGAACCGCACAACTCGCCAATCCCGGACAAGACGGAGCGGGAACGCTTTCGCAGGGCTTTCTCGAATCGTCCAACGTCGAGCCGGTGAAAGAACTGGTCGAACTCATCAAGACGCAACGCAACTTCGAATTGAATAGTCAGTCCGTTCAGGCAGCCGACCAGGCCTTGCAACTCGTCGCGAACCTGCGTCGATTCTAGAACAACACTCAACACAACAAATGAATGTGACGTCAAAGTGAACTTGATACGATTTCTCATCTGCGGTCTGACGCTCTGCGCCGGCACGTTTGTGCTCGCCGCCGATGAGGCTTCACGTCCTGATGGCATCGACGCCGAGACCGCGATCATACGCCTGAAGGACGAGGCGACCGTCGGCACAACCTTGGTCTATCTGGGCGATTGTGCCCAGATCGTCACCGACAACCGTCAACTGAAAATGCAGCTTGAGCGTCTGCCGCTGTTCCCCGCTCCACTCGGTGGGCGAGAGGTCAGCCTCGACTACGACTGGCTGAGCAAGCGATTGACTGCGCACGGAATCAATCTCGCCCAAATCGAATTTACGGGAAGCCCTACGGTCGCGATTCGAGGGACGAATACCGCCGAGAAAATTGCCAGGCCACGAGAAACAGTCAAACAGAAGGTCATTCAACAGGTCTCCATCGAGAAAAAGCCGAAAACTGCAACCGTCATCGAATCGTTGACGAACCGCGAACGTGAACGTGCTGAACGCGTTGCCGTCGATTTGATTCGACGCGAACTCCTCAAACACAATGCCGACTGGAAGGTGGCGGAAATTCAAGTCTCGATCAGCGATGACGACATCCGGCTGATCGACGGAGCAGTCCGTGATACCGTGCGCATTCATTCATCGGCGGACGCTGAGACGATCGACGGCGGGTTTCGTCAATTGTGGATGCTGTCGCTCAACGATGCCGTCGGGGCAAAACAAACCGTGGACGTCGCGGCGGAAATCCTGACTCCGCCGCAGATTCTCGTGGTCGCTCGCGATCTCCCCGCGGGACACATCCTGCAAGCCGATGATCTGGAATGGGGATTCGCCTCGAAGCGAAACATCGCCGTTGTCGACTGGGAACAAATCGCAGGAAAAGAGATCGTGCGCCCGATGAAGAAAAGTCAGCCGATACAGTCGAAAGACGTGCGTGCTCAAATCCTCGTCAAGCATGGCGAAATCGTCAGCGTGAGCGTCCGGCAACCGGGAATTCGCGTCCGCCGGGAATTCAAATCCAACGGCCAGGGAGGGCTTGGCGATGTGATCGGCTTGACGTCGCTCGACGGCCGTCAGCGAATTCGTGCGACGGTGAGCGGGCTTCACGAAGCCGAAATATTCGCCGACCCGGCCGCTTCACGCGCGACACCAATGGACGCTGCTGCACGCCACTCGACCGACAATCACAAAGAACGCGCACAGTCCCTTTCGAAGAATCTCGATCCTGATAACTTCAAGCCGTAATGCGAACCCGTACTGCATATGAACGACACATGATTCGACGGCAGGAACAGAACATGAACTCCTGGAATTGGTTTTTCCCAAGCCCGTGGATGTGGAGTATCGTCGGCACCCGCGCGACGTGTTCGCGCCCGCGCAAAATCCTCCTTCAAGGGGTCTTCACGCTCGGCACGCTGGGAATCTGCATTTCGTCGGCGTCGATCGAGGCAAGCGACAATCCCGTTCCTCGACGGTCAATCGCTGCCCCGATACGGACGTCCGCGGGCACGAAAACGTCGACCTCCAGAACCAGCCGCACCTCCCAGCCCGTTGCATATCAGAAGGCCGACTCGTCTCAAAGGGGAGCCTCGACTGCTAATCCGTCGAAGTCGGGAACGACGAAGATCATGCCTCGACCGCTGACCGACGAGCAACAGCAGCAAAACGCCATGCAGCTCGATTCGATCACGATTCGGCGTTCTCAGCAACCGCGCCGCATTCGCGATTATTCGTGGATCTACATCGATCAGCCGCTGCCGCGCGAGATCAAGGTCCACGACATCATCACCATCGTCGTCGATGAAAACTCCGAAGTCACGCAGAACGCACGTTATACCCGCCAGCGAATGGGGCAACTCAAAGCCGAACTCAAGGAATTCATGCGGATCGACGACGAAGGGAATCTCGCAATCGCCGCGGCAGATTCACCGTCGATCGATGGAACTTTGCAATCCCGCCTGCAGAGCGCCGGAGACACCATCAACCGCGAAGGCATCAAATACCGCATCGCTGCCACCGTCGTCGATGTGATGCCCAACGGTCATCTTGTACTCGAAGCCCGAAAAAGCATCCGCGCGAACTACGACGTCTGGGAATATACATTGACGGGAATTCTTCGCCCCGATGACGTGAATCGCGACAACACGGCCCTTACCGAAAACGTCGCAAATCTGGATATCGTCAAACGCCAGCGCGGCCGGGTCTTCGATGCCACGAAACGCCCGTGGGGAATTTATCTGTGGGATCAGTTGATGCCGTTCTAACGTCAGGGGAGCGATGCCGTCCATGTGCGAAACAAGTCACAAACAGAACCCCGGAGTCCGGCGGAGATTCCGCGCGCCGTCATGTTGGTCGATGCAAGGATTCGTTTTCACCCTCCTCGTTATGACGGCATCGAACGCACTGGCCCGCACCCGGCTCGAGAATATCTGCACGATCTACGGCCAGCAGGAGATCAAACTGACCGGCACGGGACTCGTCATCGGCTTGAGCAAGACCGGCGATGGAGGCAAGAACGCACCGGCCATGCGCGCGCTCGCCTCGGTCATGAAGCTCAACAACCTCCCCATTCTCACGCAGCAGGAACTGCTCGACGCCGATAACGTCGCCGTCGTCGCCATTGAAGCGACGATTCCCCGTGCCGGAATCCGTCGAGGACAAAAAATAGATTGCTACGTGAGTTCGCTGCTGGGTGCCAAGAGTTTGCGCGGCGGGCGTTTACTCGTCACGCCCGTCGAAACCGCCGAAGTCGTTAACGACATCGCCGTCGGCCTCGCGTCAGGCCCGGTCTACATCGAAGGGGACGGCCCGCTCACGAATGGAAAGATTCCCGGCGGAATCGTCATCGAAGAAGACTTTTATTCGCTGTTCATCGACAAGGAACGCGGCTACGTGGTCACGCTGATGCTCGATGAAAGCCATTCCAACTTCAATGCCGCCAGCGAAGTCGCACGAGTGGTCAACGACGAATTCGAATTTGAAACGGGAGGCCAGCAGCTCGCACGGGCCGCCGGGCCGGGGATCGTCGACGTCTACATTCTCGAAGAGTACCGCGAAACCCCCGTCGATTTCGTGGCCCGCCTGCTCGACATCGGCATCGAGAACCCGCACACCGAAGCCAAAGTGATCGTCAATGTGAAGACCGGCGTCGTGATCGTATCCGGAGAAGTCGAAATCAGCCCCGTGGTCATCTCGCACAAAAACTTGACCATCGAAATCGGCAACGATGACGAAAACGGCGGCCCGCCGTTCACTTCGATTCCCCGGTTGGATACGGAAGGGCAAGAGACATCGAAACAACTCTCGGACCTCGTGGATGCTCTCAATCAGTTGCAGGTTCCCAAGGAAGACATCCCCGGTATCCTGAGGGAACTCTACCGCTCCGGAAAACTGCATGCGACGTATGAGGAACGATAACCATGACAGGCCTTTCCCCCACCTCCGCCGTCCGCTCACTCAATTCCACCGCGCAATCGACATCGCAGATGGCTCGGCTGATGAACTCGGCGTCGCAACTGGAAGGTATCGGCCCGGCCTCTACATTGGCCAGCACCACTGCCAAAACCGATACAACCGACAAAGTCCGCGAGACCTTCCAGGACTTCGTCGCCGGCACGTTCTACAAGCAGATGTTCAAGGCCCTGCGCAGCGGGCAGGACAAGCCCGCGTATCTGCATGGCGGGGCTGCCGAAGAGATGTTCCAAGCCCAGCTTGATCAACAAGTTGCGGAAGATTTGGCACGCCAGCATGGGGCGCAGTTTTCCGATTCAATGTATGACTCCTTCCAGCGTCAGGTCACAGGGAACCGGCTATCGGCCCTGGCGTAACCTTTGATGCGATCAGCGGTTCGCTCGTGGATCATCGCATTGTGCCGCATCACCTCCGTCCCGGTGTCAAACCCTGACGATTATGCATGGTGGTGTCGAATTCTCCGTCCTGGACGGTTATTCCCTCGGAAGTTAATGGTCCGATCAGGACGACATTAACTGATGAAGGGACTGAACCGCAGTCGCCCCCATGAGCCTTCATTCGCGCTCGGAGTCCGCACCCGAATACCCGCTTCGACTCGATAATTCCGCAAATCGGAAGAAAAATTTCCTCACAACGAACTCCAGTCATGCCCGGTAAACGCCACACATCGATTCGCTCGGCATCCGCCGGGTCTCCTCCCAAAACGGCGCGGGGGTTGCTCGCCGAGATCGAGCAACTTTTTCCCGAGCTGATCGATGCCTTGCAAGAATTGCTGACGCATTACGAATTGAAGTCGTCCGCGATGAAAAGTGCGTCCGCAACGCAGATGCTGCAACTCGCCGACGCCGAAACGACTCACTCGCAGCGACTCGAACGGGGCTTGGCCAAACGTCGGCTGATCCTCAAGGAAGCGGCTCAACTTCGTTTACCTCACAAAACATTGCGCGAGCTGATCGACGCCTTGCCCGATGCACCTGTGGAAAAACTGCGTTCGCAACTGCTGCTCGTTCAGCAAATGTCGCAACAATTGCGTCTCGCGGGCTGGTCGCATTGGGTAATCGCTCACCGCGCGCAGGCATTTTATACCGACATGATCGAACTGATCGCTCACGGCGGACATCGCCCCCCCACCTACAGCCAGCATCCCCAGCGCGAAGGGAACGGCGGCGTCCTGCTCGATACATCGATCTAGAGTTTTTTATTGCTTGAGTTATCTGACTTGAAATTGTCTGACCTGAAATTGTGGGAGCACAGGCTTTAGCCTGCTCCGGGTGGCACTTGCGGCTTGTCCGCCAGTGTCATGAAGCGTCGAATGCATTTGGCGAAGCGGAGCTTCGCGGTCTTGCGTTCCCAAGCAGAGCTTGGGAACGAGTTGATGAGCGTTATCAGCGAGGGATATCATGGGCCTTAACGGGGCGCTTGCCGCCGTCGGCAGAAGTCTGGAAGTATTCACCACCGGCATCCACGTCGCCGGGCAGAATATTTCCAACAGTGCCACGCCCGGATACATCCGCGAAAAACTCAACATCAGCACCAACCTGCCGTATTCGAACGGCGCGCTCATTCTGGGGACGGGCGTTAAAGCGGACGGCATTCGCCAGCAGATCGATCAATATCTCGAAACGCGAATTCACGCATCCAGTTCCGAGTATTCGGCATCGAACGCCCTCAAGTCGATCTATCGACAGTTGGAATCCGAACTCGATGAACTCGGTGACGGCGCGCTCTCCAAGGGTGTGAACCAGTTTCTGGGAACGATTAACGATGTGGTCAATCAGCCCGAATCGATCCCTTTCCGCCAATTCGCCGTCGCAGACGGAGAGACTCTCGCTGACCAAATCCAATCGCTGCGCGGCCGGATCAATGAATTGCGCAGCGCGCAATCGATCAAGCTCGAGTCGCTTGTAGAGGAAGCCAACCGCCTTGTCGACACCGTGTACCAGTTGAATTTCGATATTGTACGTTCCGAATATGGCGGACTGATCGACAGCGACGCCGGTGCCCTGCGGAGCCAGCGGTACGATGCCTTGCAGCGTCTGTCGGAAATCATGCCGATACAGTACGAAGAGCGGAGCGACGGTTCGGTTGATGTTCGCACGCCCACCGACTATCTGATCCTCGCCGGTCATTTTCAATACCTCGAAGCGACGACCGAACTCGATCGCGGCGTGCGAGTCACCTATGTCAACCTGGAACAAACGGGGAGCGACGTCTCTCATCTCGGCGGCGAGATCAAGGGGGTCATCGAAGGTCGCGACAATGTCCTCGGAGGATTCGTCGACGACCTGGATGAATATATCGCGAATTTTATCTACGAGTTCAACCGCATCCACTCGTCGGGACAAGGGCTTAAGGGCTTCACCAGCCTGACCGGGGCATCTGTCGTCTCCGATGCCACGGCGGTACTCAACGACGCCGGCCTGCGGTTCTCGCCGACGCACGGGAGTTTCGAACTCTCGGTGAAGAACCGGCTCACGGGCATCGCCGAATCTTCGATCATCAACATTGACCTCGACGGAATCGGCAGCGATCTGACGCTGGAAGGACTGCGCGATGCCCTGAACGCGGCAAATCCTCACGTCACCGCCGTCATCACCAACGACAACCGGTTGAAAATCACAGCCGATGACGATTACGAATACACGTTCAACAACGACACCAGCGGCGTCCTGGCGTCGTTGGGGATCAACACATTTTTCGTCGGGGAGGATTCGACCGATATCGCGGTCAATTCGATCGTTCGGGACGACCACGCCTACTTCGCGACGGCTCGAGGCGGAGGGCCATCCGATGGAAGCAATGCACAACTGCTGGCGAAATTCAGCGATAATCCCGTCGCGGTCATGCAGAATGCCAGCCTCATCGAGTATTACGACGTGCTGATTTCGACGCTGGCTCAGTCGTCGGCGACCACCACGTCGCTAACTGACGGATTGTCGGCTTATCAGGATTCGCTTCAGAGCCAGCGTTCGCAGTTTTCAGGAGTCAGCCTCGATGAAGAAGCGATCAAAATGATGGAATTCCAGCGCGCCTATCAAGCCTCCGCCCGCATGATCGGCATCATCGACGAATTGTTCGATGTGCTTCTGAATATATAGCAGAGGAATAGCATTTCAATCGTAATCAAAAGCGTCAGCGAAGAAACTGCTATAAGGGTAGCCCGGACAGCTTTGTGTCCGGGTCGCGTAGCGACAAGAGGTTTTTTCCGTAACCCGATGCGTCAGCGTGGAAGCAGTTCGCACAGACAAGAATGTCTGTGCCACCCGAAATCCGGTGCGGCGCGACGTAGCCTCAACAACTACGACAAATAGCGATGGTATAATTGTAACATGGGTCTAGGACCAATACTCCCCGGACGGCTTCCCGCTTCGCTGATCACTTCACGTCTTGTGAAGAATCTCCAGGCCGACGCTCTGTCTTTGGCGCGGCTGCAAGACCAGATTTCCAGCGGGAAAAAATACTTCCTTCCCGGCGAAGCTCCCTCATCGTCGATCCGCGCACTCGTCCTGCAGAAATCGCTGGAACGCAGAAACCAGATACAAACCAACATCAAAACCGATCGCACGTTTCTGACGAACAGCGAAGCGACGTTGACTCCCGTCTCCGATCTCCTCAATCAGGCCCGCAGCGCATTGCAAGCCGGTCTCGGAGACGCCGCAACCGACGGGGAAAAAGTGGCGCTGGCCAATGAAGTTCTCTCGATGCTGCAGGGCGCGGTCAGTATTGCGAACACCAATTTCCAGGGAAGATTCCTCTTCGCCGGTTCGCAGAGCCAACAAGTCCCCTTCGAATTGGAGAACGGCATTGTTCGTTATCTCGGCGATGGCGCGGCGATCAACTCCTATATCGATATCAATACCCTGTCGGCCAACAACATCGACGGCGCAACCGCCTTCAACGCCCTGAGCACGGCAGTCAGTACTGATATCGACCCCGCTGTGACCTCGACAACCCGCATCGCCGACCTGCTCGCCGGACGAGGCGTGCCGCTCGGCTCAATCGAGATCACGCTCGACGACGGCGTGAATCCGGCACAATCGGTTCTCGTCGATCTATCTTCGGCTGAAACGATCGGCGATATCGAAACTCGTCTCGAACATGCATTTTCTGGTGGCCCTCTCACGCTGAATGTCGATGTCGATCCCGGCAGCCGGATGGGGCTGCGACTTACTCCGTCCGCAGGCACAATCACCGTCGCCGACATCACCGGTTCCGACGTTGCTCGCGATCTCGGCATCCTCGGCGGACCATCGTCATCGATCGTCGGCAGCGATCTCGATCCGTCCCTGACGATCTACACTCCCCTCTCGGCGTTGAATGCTGGAACCGGCATCGGCAGCACAACCGGCACCGGCTTGCTGATCGATAACGGAGTCACGGCGAAGACCGTCGACCTGTCATCGGCCAATACCGTGCAGGATGTGCTCAATCTGCTGCGGCAGGCCGATCTCGATCTTGTCGTGGGAATTAACTCCGAGCGAAACGGGATCTCAGTCTCCAGCCGTTTAAGCGGCGGACGGTTAACGATCGGCGAAAACGGCGGAACCAACGCAGCGGGCCTGGGCATTCGCACGATGTCGGCTGAGACGTTGCTCGCCGATCTGAATCTCGGCACCGGCGTCATTCAAGACGGTTCGGCGAATCTTCAGATCACCCGCCGGGATGGCACCGCGTTAACCATCGACATCCAGAATGCCCTCAAAATTCAGGATATCATCGATGCGATTAACGACGTGGATGATGTGACCACCTCCACGCTGCTCTCAGAATTGAATCTCGGTATCGGCGTCCCCGTGACATCCGCTGATTTGCAGATCACCCAGCGAAACGGCTCGGCATTGACCATCGATCTCGATTCCGCCACGACAATGCAGGATATTCTTGATGCCATCAATTACGCCGAAACATTCGACGGCACCGTCTCGCTTGACGAACTGAACAACGGCACGGGAGTCCCCGTCAACGGAGGGTCGCAGCTCGAAATCACTCGCCGGGACGGTTCGAGCGTCAGCGTCGACCTGAGCGGCAGCACAACCTTGCAAGATGTCGTCGATCTCGTCAACGCCGTCGATCCGGGAAACCTCGTCGCCGCCATCGATTCGACCAATCATCGTTTGACCCTGGCCGATAACAGCGGCGTCGGCGATCTGACCGTCGCGGCGAACGCGGTCTCGACGGCATTAGGACTTGACGGCAGCGAAACGAGCGGCGTCGCGGCGAATCCGCTCGCGGGGGATTTCGTCCTGCTTCATCTCTCGGCGGAATTCGACGCCGATGCTCACTCGATCGTGATCACCGACACGTCGGGGACCGGGACGCTGACGATCGCCGACAATGTCGTTTCGCAGGCGCTGGGGATCGCGGGTTCCGAAGAGAGCGGAGATCCGACCGTTTCGTTATCCGGAACGTTCATTCCCGCAAAGCTTTTTGCCCGCTTCAACGAGGTTGGCAACGGGATTGAAATCGCCGACGCCAGCGGATCAGGCTCGCTGGTGATCGAGAGCAACGCCGTCTCGACCGCGCTGGGTATCGACGGCTCGGAAACGGGAACAGATCCGACGGCCTTTCTGACGGGTCGGGATGTACACCCGCAAGAAACGGGGGGCGTGTTCAGCATTCTGCTCGGACTGGAACGCGCTCTGCGATCGGGAGACGATCAGTAATTGTCGCGACTCGATAATCTACTGAAACACGAAGTCGACCGTTTCAATCTCGTGCGCAGCGAAGCGGGAAGCCGCTTGAAGTTGCTCGACGACATCGAATCGCGGCTGGAGGACAGCTCCGTCGAAATTGAGTCGGCTCTCTCCGACGAAATCGACACCGACCTCACTGAAGCAATCCTGAGGTTGAATCAGCAGCAGGTGAATTTCGAAACGACGCTAAAAGTCGCCGCCCAGACGTTTAGTTTGAATCTGCTGAATTTCATTTAATGTGAAGTCATGTAGGCACGAGTGACAGCGATTTCGAAGGTCTAAAATTCTACTTGATCGACAGATTCAGTAGCTTGGTAATGCCTCAGGTTCTCTCTGCTCCGTTGCAATTCCCCGCTTCGTCTCGCGGAGCATGTCGAGCAGTTTTTTGATCTCGCGATGCTGATCTTCGGATTGCCGGATCACGAGCAAACCGTCGAATTCTTCGATTGTCCCGTTGCCGCTCCCGTTCTTCGCCCACGTATCATCGGTCGCGGCGATAATGACCCGAATCAACGACTCAACTGGCGAGACTTCCACGGGGTATGAACTTGATGAAGCCATTACACCGGCCATGGCCCCCGGCCTTCCTGCCCCCATACCAGGTCGTCCCATGGCGCCCGCGCGTCGTCCCGCCATTGGACCTCCTGCTTTACGGACATCCCGTGCTGCGAGTGGACTTCCTGCTAGGGCGCCCGGCAGCCTGGATAGCAACGCATCGACAGAATCTTCGCTTAAGGTTTCTCCCTCCCGAATTGTTGTCTCAACCCCTTCCAGCAAGTCACGCACGTTGTAGATCTCAATACTCACGTCATCCCGGCTGGTGGCCGTGGGTTGCACATAGATAAACCCATCGCGGATTTTATACGTCAGGACACCGGTTCCTGCAGCACGTTCGAATACGAGTTCGATCGCAGTCGCGGCGGACACCTGCGTATGTTGCAGCGAAAGCGTGACGGGTTCGTCGAGAGTAACGCCCGATTCTTTCAGCGACCTTTCGTCGAACAGAATGTCGACTTGAATTTGTTCGCTGATGTAGACCAGCGTATCTCTCAGGGGAATGTCGATGAAATCGACTTTGTCCAACTTCGTCGCGAGCTTTTTCTCGATTTCAGCCTGATGGTCCGACGTGCCGGTTGCCGGCCCATCGGATTGACCCGCTTTCACATCGGCACTTTCGTTAACGGTTGGAAAAGCATCTGCGTCTGGACTTTTCACTTGTGCCACTTCAGTAACCTCGGATTGTGCTACCACATCCTGGTTGAGTAGGGGTTCGGGGGTTCGCATCATTCCCCACATCAACAGGATGACGGCGGTGGCGGCTCCGACGGAGGCGTACATGCTGCGCATGAGAATTCTCCTTCTGCGTAATTTTGCGAGCTGGGTGAAGTGAGTCGCGAGTTCAGAGGCGTCTCCGAATTCATGCAAGGCCTGACGGACGGCTTCGTCTTGCGATAAGCCCTGAGATTTCAGTTCGTCAAGCCGTTCTTCGAGGTGATCGCGCAGCTCATCGGCGATCTCGCTGCGCTGCGCCGCGTTCAGCCGCAGAAAGCGACCGAGCAGCGAGAGGTAAAGTTCGAATTCCTGCTGAGACATGGGAGTCGATTCCTTCGATGTGAGGTTAATCGATCATTACGCCGGTTCGGGGGAGGCCGACAACACGGGTTGGAGCATCTTCGTCAGACACTGGGCATATTGGTACCATTGATTCGCTTGCTGTTTCAGTCGCTTGTGTCCTGCGGGAGTCAGTTCGTACCACTTGCGACGACGGCCGGTCGATTCGTCCCAACGGCTGCGAATCAACTTGTCGTCTTCCAGGCGATGCAACAGCGGATACATCGTCCCGGCTTGAACGTCGACCATTCCACGACTCGCTTCGTGCAAACTCTGGCCGATGAGGTAGCCATACTTCGGCCCGGCGGCGAGGACCGAGAGGACCATCAGGTCCAGACTGCCGCGCATGAGTTCGGATCCCAGTTTCTCCATGACGTTCTGCACTCCTGATTTGTATTGCACCGCTATATATAGCCATGCGATATATAGTCGTCAAGACAATTCCAGAAGGCGAATGTGGATTTTGGGATATTCAAAAAGGTCGGCTCGCACGCAGATCAGCGGATAACATCGACCGTGTTCTCACTTCGGCGTCATACCAACTTTTTTCTTCCGTGGCATTGATACCGGGATTGAAAATCGTTATCCTGCCTTGTTCTCGCGAGAGTCGGGAGCCATTGTACCGACATGGACCGGCGGGAGATCCGTGAAAGACGACCGCCTGCTCTCAACGTAAACTTCATGATATTAAATTGTTACGCAGAATCAATAAACATTTGAACGTGCCTTATGTCCGCACGATTGTTGGTCTGCGAACCTCCGAATTTTTGATGATGGGATAGAGATCGTGCCAGCAACAACAACTGTACGTTCACACATGACAAAGCCGGCAGACGTTCAAGCCAGTTGGTACGTGGTTGACGCAGAAGGCTTAATCGTCGGACGCCTGGCGACCTGTCTCGCGATGGTTCTGATGGGCAAACACAAACCGAACTATACCCCGCATGTCGACGGCGGAGATGTGGTTGTGGTGTTGAATGCGGATAAAATCCGCTTCTCGGGACAAACGCTCCCGCACCCCACGAACCCTTACTTCTCGAAGAAAATGCTGAAGAAAGAATATCAGCGCTTCAGCGGTTATCCGGGGGGACTGAAACGAGTCACGGCGGCCCAGGTGCTCGATCGCAAACCGGAAATGATTCTGGAAGAAGCCGTTCGCCGCATGCTCCCCAAAAACAAACTGCAAGCCAAAATGCTCAAGAAATTAAAGGTATACGCCGGGACGGAACATCCCCATCAGGCGCAGGAACCGGAACAATTGCCGGCCTGCTGGATGCCGAAAGTCGCACAGAAATAATCGCCATTCATTCCGGTCGGATAATGCATCCGGTTGGAAAACCTTGTCACAAAACGCATCAGTTCGTATTCAATAAGACAGAATCCCATGGAAAATGAGACTCCCGAAACCGAACCGACCCCCGTCACACCGACTGTCCCCGAACTGACGCTTGGCGCAGGGACGGCGACCGAAGAAGCCGCACCGGTGCAAAAAACGCTGGTTCTGCGCGGCAAGCTCGACCGATTTGGCATCGCTATGGGGACCGGTCGACGCAAGACCGCCGTGGCCCGCGTGCGAGTCAAACCGGGTACGGGAAAAGTCTCGGTCAACGAACGGGAACTGACCGATTACTTTCCCGTCGAACGATACCGGCTTGCGATCGAAGCGCCCCTGAAAGATACCGGAATGCTCGGTAAATACGACATTTGGGTTCGCGTGGAGGGGGGGGGACCGACGGGTCAAAGCGGAGCCATCGTCCTGGGGATTGCCCGTGCCCTCGAAGTCCTTAATCCCTCGGTTCACGAAATCCTGCGCGGCGGGGGTTACCTCTCGCGCGACAGCCGCATGGTGGAACGCAAGAAGTTCGGCTTCAAGAAAGCGCGCAAGAGCTTCCAGTTCTCGAAACGCTGATTCATTTCGACCATCAGTGGCCTGACCTCAGGACAACAACAAACTTACGGCGCCGACAAATCGCTCTCTAGAAGTTTTTCGACTGCCCGATAAGCGACGAGTACACTGACCGTGCGCCAGAATTCGATGTATCG
>JBJXGP010000505.1:0-17901 GCA_046160425.1 Planctomycetaceae bacterium | reverse complement strand
CCGAATGTCTCGACGTACTTCACACACGGGCAGACAAGTTCACTCTGACGGACAAGCCGCCAGTGCCACCAGATGCATTCGTCATTCTTGCGTGTCCTGGCCTTCGGGGGAGTGCGGACGTAATGGGCGCAGCGATGCACGTGCCCTCTTCCACGTAAGCCAGTTGGGACCGGTGAGCCAGCTTTCTTTGGGTACGATCTCACTAACGCACTGCGGTTCGATCGCCGCGGTGGTCAACTGGTCGGCCTCATCGGAGAGTCGCTGAATGTCTCCCCCCAAATGGCAGAGCTTTTCCTCGAGCCGTTCGTAGCCGCGGTCGAGATGATAGATCCGGCGAATGACCGACTCACCCTGTGCCGCCAGCCCGGCGAGTACCAGAGCGGCACTGGCTCGCAGGTCGGATGCCATCACACAGGCCCCGCTCAATTCGGGAACACCGCTGATGATCGCGGAGGGGCCTTCCCGCCGAATATGTGCGCCTAAACGGACGAGTTCCGCGGCATGCATGAACCGGTCGGGAAAGACCTTGTCGGTGACGACGCTCATCCCCTGGCTGACGGTGAGTAACGTCATGAATTGCGCCTGCACGTCGGTCGGCAACCCGGGATACGGCAGCGCGATGCAATCTGCCGATTTCAACGGACGACTCGCACTCACGAGAACCGTTCCGCCTGTTGTGCCCGACGATGGCGATGTCTCGATTTGAACGCCGATCTCCTGAAGTTTTTCGACGACCGCCGTCAGATGATCGAGACGGACATTCTCGAGTTCGACGCGGCCAGAGGTAATGGCGGCGGCGATCATCAGCGTCGCCGCCTCGATGCGATCGGGGATGATGCGATGCTCGGTGCCGGTCAGTTTTTCGACCCCTTCGATTCGCAGAAAGGGCGTCCCCAGTCCGGCGATCTTCGCACCGAGGGCATTGAGGTAATTTCCCAGATCGACGACTTCCGGCTCGCACGCCGCCGCTTCGATTTCGGTGACGCCTTCCGCAAGAGCAGCGGCGGCCATGACGTTGCAGGTTCCCGTGACGGTGCTGCCGAACGGTCCGCCGAGAAAAATCTTGTTGCCGACGAGCCGACGGCATTCGGCGATGACGTATCCCCGTTCTACGCGGAGTTGTGCCCCGAGAGCACGCAAACCTTTGAGATGCAGATCGATGGGACGATCGCCGATGTTACACCCGCCGGGGAGCGAAATGCAGGCCCGGCCCCGTTTGGCCAATAACGGCCCCAGCACACAGACGCCGGCGCGCATCCGCCGCACGAGATCGTAATGCGCGACGCAGGGGCTCTCGTCGACGACAGTGATTTCGATCGCATCATCGGCACGACGGTGAACTTCCGCCCCGAGCGTTCGCAGCAATTCGCATAACGTCGAGACATCGATCAAATCGGGGACACCGTGAATGACGCTGGTCCCTTCCGCCGCGAGTGCCGCCGCCATGATCGGCAGGGCTGCATTCTTCGAACCGCTGACCGCGACGCGACCGTGGAGAGGTTTTCCCCCTCGTACAACGAAAAGATCCATCGTTGGGGACTCCGTTCCCGTGGGCTTCCGTGCTGTTCGTGACCCTCAAGAGTCTAACTCGCGGAGCGATTTTGCTCAATGCGACTCTGGAATTCCGCCTGTTTCAGCGAGACTTTTTCCCTTTAACGACGCGCGGCCGGCCGGTGGTATCGGGAATCGAACAGATATCGATGAAGCATCCCTGCGACTGCATCAATTGTTCGACCGCTTGAGCCTGTTCGCTGGCGATCTCGATCAACAAGACGCCGTTCTCGACCAGATGGGCGGGGGCATCTGCGATCAATCGGCGGATGACCGTCATTCCATCCTCGCCGCCGTCAAGTGCCAGATGCGGTTCGTGCAGCCTGACATCGGGATCGAGCGATTGAAGCTCTTTCGAAGTCACATACGGCGGATTGCTGACGATGATGTCGAACGGCAAACCGTCGTCGATAGCGGCGAAAAGATCACCCGGGCGAAAAACAATTCGGTCGGCAACCTTGTTCAGTTCGGCATTCTTTTGGGCCACGGCCAGGGCATCGGGAGAGATATCGGTCGCAGTCACGCGGGCAGATGGAACGTGATGAGCAACGGCGACCGCGATACAACCCGACCCGGTTCCCACGTCGAGAATTCGCGGCTGGGTGAATCCCTTCGCATGTTCGAGGACTTGTAACACGAGCGTCTCGGTATCGGGACGGGGAATCAGCACTTTGTCGGTGAGGCGAAAATCGAGGCCGAAAAACTCCCGGTGCCCGACGAGATACGCCACCGGCTCGGCCTTGGCGCGACGTTGCACGAGGGCCCGCATGACTTGTCGCTGTTCATCGGTCAGAACGGTTTCGTATTCGGTATACAGTTTGATGCGCGGGCATTTGCGGGCATGGGCCAGCAGAATTTCGGCATCGAGGCGCGGCGAATCGCTGCCGTGTTTCTTGAGATGCGGTATCGTCCATTCCAGAATGCGACGGACCGTCCACGTCTCGGCGGCTGTGTTCGCGGTGGCAGTGGGTTCGGATGTCACGACTTCGCCTTGTGGGTCAGTTGTTCTCGCCCCCCTGCTGTTTCAACCGTTCTTCGCGGTCGAATTTCAACAGGGCAGTGATCATGTCGTCCAGATTTCCCAGCATGAAATCGTCGATCTTGTAGATCGTCAGCCCGATGCGGTGATCGGTAACTCTTCCCTGTGGGAAGTTATACGTGCGAATCCTCTCGCTGCGATCGCCCGAACCGATCAGCGTCCGCCGCTGAGAGGCACGCTCCTGATCGATCTTCTGCTGACGCATTTCGAAGATGCGGCTGCGGAGAACGCGCATCGCCTTCGCTTTGTTTTTGTGCTGACTTTTTTCGTCCTGGCACTTCACGACGATACCGGTCGGAAGGTGGGTCAAACGAACGGCGCTTTCGGTCTTGTTGACCTTTTGCCCGCCTGGCCCCCCCGCGCGCATCGTATCCATCTGGATGTCTTCGTCTTTGACCTCGACTTCAACGTCGGTCGCTTCGGGCAATACGGCGACCGTCGCGGCACTGGTATGGATGCGACCCTGAGCTTCAGTTTCGGGAACGCGCTGCACACGGTGTCCGCCGCTTTCGAACTGCAACTGGTGAAACGCACCGTCGCCTGTGACCGAGAAGACAACTTCGCGAATGCCCCCCATTTCGGCAGGTTGGAAATCGAGGATTTCGAACTTCCAGCCGCGACGTTCGACGAACCGGGTATACATGTCGAACAGGTCGCGGGCAAACAGCGCGGCTTCTTCTCCTCCGGTCCCCTGTCGGATTTCCATGATCAATCCACCGCGGGAGAGAGTGTCTCCCGACAGCAGGTAATCTTCGAGTTCCTGGTTTTGCGCAGCGTGGGTGGCCGCGAGCGAATCGACTTCCGCCTGCAAATACGCTTTCGCATCGGGGTCGGTTTCGTCACCGACCATGAGGCGTGCGGTCTCCAGTTCATCCAGCACGCGATTGAAATCGCGGACCTTGAGGGCGATCTTCGTCAACTCGCCATGTTCGCGCTGGATGGCGCGCGCGCGAAACGTGTCCGCAAGCACTGCGGGATCCTGAAGCATTTGCTCCAAGTCGTGATAACGATTGAGTTTGGCCTGTAATGCCGGATACATGGCTGAATCGACTCCTTACGACATCCGATCCGTGGTAGGTCGCAGAAGACGATCGCTAACCCTTGGCTCCTTCTTCGGCCTTGGCCTGGGCGGCTTCTTCTCTGGCCTGACCCCACTTGTATTTCTTCTGGAATTTTTCGACGCGGCCGGCGGAATCGATGTACTTCATCTTGCCGGTGTAAAAGGGATGCGAGGCAGCGCTGATTTCGACGTTGACCAGCGGATATTCCTTGCCGTCTTCCCAAGTGATCGATCTGTTGGTGTCGATGGTCGAACGGGTCATGAACTTGGTCCCCGTCGAGGTATCCACAAAAACCACTTCCCGATACTCGGGATGAATCCCTTTTTTCATCGCTGTCCTGCCTTCTTGGTTTCAAAAATTCGATATACGGTACATATTTTCTATGCCGACGCCATGAGGAATGGCATGGCCTTCGTCATCGTCTGCATTGCGAATAACAGATTCTAAAGAGAGCCACCCTCATGAGCAAGGACAAAACGAATTTCGACGTTTTTGAAATATGGATTAAATTTGATTTGAAGTTGGCGGAAGTTTCCGCAGACAATATAATGAGACTTGCAATTCCGGCACAGATTTTGTACAATTGTACCGTTCTCACATTGAGATGATCCCAAGTTCTAAAAAAACACGAATGGACCTCGACCTGTGACCAATCCCGCCTCATCCTGTCCCGGACCAGTATCGCGCCGCAGTTTCCTGCAGTTAGGAGCTGCCGGGTTGGGCACTCTCAGCCTCCCCGAACTTTTACGGCAACGAGCTGTTGCCAAAGAAGCGGGGCAGAGCACCCGTCACAAATCGGTGATCTTCATCTGGCTTCCCGGGGGCGCTTCGCATCTCGAAACCTACGACATGAAGCCCGAGGCGGTCTCCGAAATTCGCGGGGACTTCAGGCCGATTCCCACCGTCGTCCCCGGCTTGGAAATCTGCGAACTGTTGCCGATGCAGGCGAAAGTCGCCGACAAGTTCAACGTCATCCGGTCGATGTGTCACGGCTTCGCCGATCACGGCGGGGGTCACAAACGCTTCATGACGGGACGCGACCCGAAAGAACCCGCGGGGTTCGTGAACGATTATCCCGCCATCGGTTCGATGGTTGCCAAGGCCCGCGAAAATTATCGCATCGGCATTCCGAATTACGTCTCCGGAACCGATCCCGGGCGCGACCACATCGATGTCTTCAGCATGGGGTCGGCATATCTCGGTCCCGCATATGCGCCGTTCAGCGTGCCGGGTAACCCGAATCTCCCGACATTCCAGGTCCGCAATCTGACGGTTGAAGCGAATTCGGGAACGCGGCTCGACGATCGCTCGAAGCTCCTGCGAGACTTCGATCAACTTCGCCGCGATGTCGATCAGCGGGGAGCGATCCATGCGATCGATGAATTCCAAAGACAGGCGTTCGAAATTCTGACCAGCGACAAGGCCCGACAGGCATTCGATCTCACGCAGGAATCGGAAGAATTGCGTCAGACATACGGCCGAAACGTGTTCGGTCAGCGCGCCCTCCTGGCGCGCCGACTCGTCGAAGCGGGAGTCACCTTCGTCACGATGGTGCTCGAAAATCCTTTCCAGGAATCGGCGATGCCGGCCGGAGTGACCTACAATTGGGATTCTCACGCCGTCAACTGTCATATGTACGTGCATGAAAAAGCGCGATTCCCGTACTACGATCAGGCGATCAGCGCTCTGGTGACCGACCTGTACGACCGGGGACTCGATCAGGACGTGATGCTGATCGTCACTGGCGAATTCGGTCGAACGCCGCGCATCACCTATGCCAAGGGATCACAAACGGGCGTCATGCAGCCCGGGCGTGATCATTGGCCGAACGTCTTCTCGCTCATCGTGGCCGGTGCGGGTATGCAGACCGGACAGGTGATCGGTTCATCGACGGCGACGGCCGAAACGCCGAAAGATCGCCCCTTGACCCCCAACGATCTGTGGGCAACAATGTTCAGGCACCTGAGCATTGATCCCGAAACGTCATTCCTCGATCACAATGGCCGACCTATGCCGATCCTCCCCTATGGGGAGCCGATTGCCGAATTGCTCCCCGCCTCACGAGTCAGTTGAAGCCTTCCGTTTCACGCCTTCCTCATATACGACGGTCCTGCCGATGAAAACCAACTCTCCTCATCTCCGACTTGCATTTTCACTTGCCCGATTCGGGTGGTGCAAGTTTTTCGTTCTTTGCCTGGCGAGCTTAACCGGTATCGACGAACGATTCTCTGCGTCCGCGGCCGAGAACACAGACGAAAACCAGCCGCTTTCTTACGAACGAGATATCCGGCCTCTGCTGAAAACGCACTGCTTCGATTGTCACGGCGAACAGGAAGAACTGAGGGGAGATCTCGATCTCCGTCTGCGTCGCTTCATCGTCAAGGGAGGTGCGACCGGCCCGGCCATTGTCCCCGGACAACCGGAACAGAGCTTAATGTTCCAGCGAATTCAAGCCGGTGAAATGCCTCCCGGTGCGAAGAAAGTCCCCGGACACGAACTGGAATTGATCGGCCGCTGGATCGCGGAAGGTGCCGTTGCCCTGCGCGATGAACCCGAGCAACTCCCTCGCGGTGCGATCATCACCGAAGAAGATCGCTCGTACTGGGCGTTCCGGCCGATCGTTCGTCCGGCGGTACCGGTTGTCAAGCACGTCGAGCAGGTGCGGACTCCCATCGATGCAGTTCTGCTTGCGAGCATGGAACCTCAAGGATTGAGTTTTTTCGACGATGCGCCGGCCCACATGCTGCAACGCCGACTGACATTGAACCTGACCGGGCTTCCTTTGACGCATGACGAACGAGACGAATTCCTCGCTGATACCTCTCCCGAGAGTTACGATCGGCTGGTCGATCGGCTGCTGCTGTCGTCTCCCCATTACGGCGAACGCTGGGCGAGACATTGGCTCGACGTCGCCGGCTATGCCGATTCAGACGGATACACGAATCAGGATCTTGTACGCCCCTACCTCTACAAATATCGCGATTACCTCATTCGAGCCTTTAATGCCAACAAGCCCTTCGATCGCTTTATCGAGGAGCAATTCGCCGGCGATGAATTGGTCTCCGGCCCGTATGCCAACCTTTCTGAGGAAGACCGGCAGACGATCATCGCCACCGGATTTCTTCGCACGGCTACCGACGGAACCGACGGCAGCGTCCCCGATGCCGACATCGCCCGCAATCACGTCGTCTCCGAAACGATCAAGATCATTTCGAGCACGTTCCTCGGTTTGACCGTCGGATGCGCACAATGTCACGATCACCGTTACGATCCCATTCCGCAGCGCGATTACTATCATCTCCGCGCGGTCCTCGAGCCGTCCTACAACTGGAAGGACTGGAAAAGCCCGCAGCAGCGCAACTTCAGCCTTTATACCGACGCCGATCGGCAACAGGTCGCCGCCGTCGAAGCCGAAGCGCAAGTCGTCGTCAACGAGCGGACGGAGAAATCGAAAGAATTCATTGCCGCCGCCCTCGAACAGGAACTCCTGAAACACCCCGAAAATCTGCGCGAGCCGTTGAAGACCGCGTTCGTGACTCCCGCCGACAAGCGTAACGACGAGCAGAAGCAACTGTTCGACAAATACCCGAGCATCAATATCAACGAGGGGAATCTGTACCAGTACAATCAAGGCTCGGCGGATATGCTCAAAAAATATGACGAGCAGATCGCAGCTATCCGTGCGAAAAAACCGGTCGAGGAATTCGTCAACGTACTGACGGAAGTTCCCGGTAACATCCCCGCGACCTATCTGTTCTATCGCGGCGATCATCGCCAGCCGAAAGATGCGGTCGGCCCCGGCGGGCTTTCGATCACCGAAGAGAGCGGAGTCGCCGTCGCTTTCCCCGATCGCGTCGAAGGATTACCGACCTCCGGCCGACGGCTTGCGTTTGCCCGCTGGCTGACGAATCCCAAGAATCCACTCGTCGCCCGCGTGCTGGTCAATCGCGTGTGGATGCACCATTTCGGCCGAGGGCTTGTCAATACGCCGGGCGATTTCGGCCGCCTCGGCGAAAAGCCGTCGCATCCCGAATTGCTCGATTGGCTGGCGGCCGAATTCATCGCGAGCGGATGGGATCTCAAGCATCTGCACCGCCTGATCGTCACATCGACCGTCTACCGGCAGACCTCCGTGGGACGTGCCGATTTCCAGAGCATCGACGCTTCGAATCAATATTACTGGAAAAAACCGATTCAACGTCTCGATGCCGAGATCATCCGCGATCGCATCCTGTGGGCTGACGGTTCGCTGCGCGAAGTTTTATACGGCCCCCCCACGCAACTCGTCATCAACGAAGTGGGGCAGTTTCTCCTCGAACACGATCAGCGGCGTAGTTTGTATGCGCAAGTCCGCCGCACGCAACCGGTCGCCTTGCTGAAAGTTTTTGATGCTCCGCAAATGGAAACCAATTGCGATCGGCGCGTCTCGTCGACGGTGGCCACACAATCGCTGATGCTTATGAACAGCGAGTTCGTGCTGACGCACGCCGCTCAGCTCGCCGAGAAGGTCCGCCGGGAGTGTCAGTCTCGCACGAGCCTGACATTTGAAGTTCCCCCCTCACTTGCCGGGCGTCTCGATCGTCCTGCCGGTTTATGGAAGTACGGTTACGGCGTTGTCGATGCCGCCAGCGGACGATTGAATGAGTTCCACCCCCTGCCCCACTGGACCGGCGATCGCTGGCAAGGTGGCACGGAAATCCCCGATGCACAGATCGGCTGGGTGCTGCTCACTGCCGCCGGCGGACATCCCGGAAACCCCCAACATGCCGCCGTCCGCCGCTGGACCGCGCCGCAGCCGGGTACCTTGAAAATCAGCGGCCAACTGCATCATGCCAACGAAAACGGCGACGGGGTTCGCGCGCGGATCATCTCGGCTCAGACTGGAATGCACGGCGAATGGATTTCGCATAATCAACCGGTCGACGTCGCAGTGGAATCGATTCCCGTGAATGCCGGGGATGTCATCGATTTTGTCGCCGATTGCCGCGAAGCAGAAACCAGCGACGGTTTCGCCTGGTCGATCTCGCTCGAATTGAAGAACGCCGCGGGAGAAGTCGTGGTGAAGACCGATGCTGCTCGCGATTTTTCCGGTCCGAATACGACCAACGATCCGCCGCTGATTCAGCAGATTGCCTATGCGTGGGATGTCACGCTCGGT
The DNA here is from genome assembly GCA_046160425.1 of Planctomycetaceae bacterium. GTDB lineage: Bacteria > Planctomycetota > Planctomycetia > Planctomycetales > Planctomycetaceae > JAQCEJ01. Next base: position 9,092 of record JBJXGP010000505.1, on the reverse strand, counting down.
CGCCCGATTACCGCCGATGAACTGCAAACGGTCGTCGGTTTTGCCGCCGATCAACTCGAATATCTCGCCACATTGCCGACCCCTGCCCCCCGCAGCGAACAGGAACGACAAGTCCTGACGAATATCTGCCAGACGCTGATGAATACGAACGAATTCTTGTATAACGATTGAGTTCTTTTTGATGTCGTGTGAAACTGTTGAATACTTGTCAGTGATCGGATAGTTCAAAGTCGACTACGAATTACACTCTTGGTGAAACCATGTTGAACAATCTTATTCCTTCCAGCCGTCGTGATTTTCTGGCCCGCAATGCGATGGGGATCGGCGGCGTCGCCTTGGCGTGGCTGATGCAGCAAGACGGGGCCTTCGCCCGGCCGGCGAACGTGCAGACTGAAAAACCGGTCTTTGACATGTTGCCCAAAAAGCCGCACCATACGCCGCGGGCAAACGCGATGATTTCGCTGTTCATGCACGGAGGCCCGTCGCACGTCGATCTTTTCGATCCCAAACCGCAATTGACAAAACACAGCGGGACCGATTATGCGGGGGACATCGATTATAGTTTCATCAATCGTGCCAGCAAGCGACTGTTGGGCAGCCCCTGGTCATTTCGCCCGCACGGCGAATGCGGGACGGCGATCTCCGAACTGCTCCCCCATACCGCCTCCATCGTCGACGATATCTGCCTTGTCCGCTCGATGCACACGGGGTACAACGGCCATGAAGTTTCGATCCGCTACATCAATGCGGGGATCGCAGGGATCACCGGCCGGCCGTCGCTCGGCGCGTGGATGGCATACGGACTCGGTTCCGAATCGCAGGATCTCCCGGCGTATCTGGTCCTGTCCGATCCCGGCGGGAACCCCGTCGACAGCACGCTCAACTGGTCGAGCGGCTGGATGCCTCCGCTTTATCAGGGGACAGTCCTCCGGCCGACCGAACCGCGGATTCTCAATCTCGATGCGCCCCCGCACCTCAAGGGAACGCTGCAACGCAAAAACCTCGATCTCCTCGCCGCGTTGAATAAACGGCATCTCGATGAACATTACGGAGACGACGATCTCGAAGCCCGCATCGCCAGTTACGAACTTGCCTCGCGCATGCAGGTCGCCGCGAAAGAAGCCCTCGACATCTCGCAGGAGACCGAAGCGACTCAGAAAATGTACGGCCTCGATAACCCCGAGACGCAGGAGTACGGCACGCGTTGTCTGCTCGCCCGTCGTCTGGTCGAACGCGGCGTGCGATTCGTGCAACTCTTCCTCGCCGGGCAGCCCTGGGACAACCATACCGGCATCAAGGATGCCCTCCCGGCGATTTGCCGGCGGACCGACAAGCCCTCCGCCGCGCTCGTGCAGGATCTGAAGCAGCGCGGCTTGCTGGATACGACCGTCGTCCACTGGGGAGGGGAAATCGGTCGACTGCCGGTCACTGAGGGAGACCCCGCGACCGCCGGACGCGATCACAACGGACAAGGTTTCAGCACCTGGCTCGCCGGGGGCGGATTCCGTCCCGGCATGGCTTACGGCGAGACCGACGAATTCGGTCATCGATCCGTCACCAACATCGTCAAGCCGAACGATTACCAGGCGACGCTGTTGCACCTCTTCGGCATCGATCACAACAAACTGACGTTCCTGCACAATAACCTCGAACAAAAGCTGACGAACAACCAGCCGGCGCGAATCGTGGAGGAGATCATTCAGGTATGAGGCCAATTTCGTGAAGCATAATCGTGCGATCGCTCTTGCTTGCTTTGGCGTCGTATTGACGTCTGCATGTTGTATTGCCGGCGATCGCTGGCCGGAATTCCGCGGGCCGACGGCGGACGGGCATACCGACGAAACCGGCCTCCCGTTCCGGTATAGCGAGTCCGAGAACATCCGCTGGAAAACGCCGATTCACGATCGCGGTTTGTCCTCCCCGGTCGTATGGGATGGACAAGCCTGGCTGACGACCGCGACCGATGACGGCAAGAAGCTGTTTGCGCTGTGCATCGACGTCGAAACGGGAAAAATCGTCCACGACATCACCGTCTTCGAAGTCGCCGAACCCGCTTACAGTCATCCCTACAACAGTTACGCATCCGCGACACCAGCGATCGCCGAGGGGCTGGTCTTCGTGCATTACGGCAGTGCGGGGACCGCCTGCATCGAGACGAACACCGGGAAAATTCTCTGGTCGCGAAACGATCTCCCCTGCAATCATTATCGCGGACACGGCTCGTCCCCGGCTCTCTACAAAAATCTGCTGATCGTCCATTTCGACGGTTACGATTTTCAATACATCGTTGCCCTCGATCAGAAGACCGGAAAAACCGTCTGGAAAAAAGACCGCGATATCGATTACGGCACCGACAACGGCGACTTCAAAAAATCGTTCGGCACGCCGACGTTGATCGAAGTCGAGGGTCAACCGCAACTCATCAGCGTCGCCACAACCGCGATGATCGCCTACGACCCCGACACCGGAAACGAATTGTATCGCGTCCGTCATCAGGGATTTAATACCGCGGCCCGGCCCGTATTCGGTCGCGACAAGATTTTCATCAACATGGAAGGGGGAAAGCGGCTGCTCGCCGTCCGTCCGGGAGGAACGGGAGACTTGACCGAGACCCACATCGTCTGGAACTATGAAAAAAGCACGCCGACGCGGCCTTCGCAAAGTTTGTACGACAAGTGGTTGTTCTTCGTGAGCGACCTGGGAGTGGCGGCCTGCCTCGACGCCGATACCGGAAAAATGCTCTGGACCGAACGACTCAGCGGCCCGCATTGCGCATCGCCGATCGAATCCGAAGGTCACTTGTATTTCTTCGATGAAACGGGAGGCAGCACCGTAATCGAAGCAGGGCCGACGTTCAAAGTTCTCGCGGAAAACAAACTCGACGAAGGATGTTTCGGTTCACCGGCGGTCGTCGACAAATCGCTGATCGTCCGCGGGTTGTCGCATCTGTATCGGATTCAGAATCTCTCGAAGTCGACGAACAAATAAACGACGAAATCCCCCGAGACCCCCCGTCATTGACGGGGGGCTAAAAAACGCCGTTATACCGTCGACCATTCCCCCATGATCTCGGAAAGATCATCCGTCAATTGTTCGAGCGAACCCCGTTCGAGCACCGCGATATCGGCTTGATACAGACTCTTCTCGTAATCCTCGCGACGCGGGAGATAACTGGCAACCGCACCGTTCGCCAGCACGATGAGCCATAGCGTCTGCTGCGGATGTCTTCGCTTGAGTTCCTCGTAGATCGCATAATACGGCTCGCCGTTGACGGCGAACATGCCGATTTCCCCGATGCGGCAGGCCCAGACCTGGACCGCCAATTTTCGTGAATCGCCGAGCGGACGAACCCGCTCCTTCAATCGCCGTTGCCGTTCGACTTTCGCGCGCCAATCGCGAAATTCCACGGATGTGCGATCGGCCGGTTCGAGCGCGAGCAGTTTCTGAAGCTCTGCCTCGGCCTCTTTTAATCCGGGGAGATCGTGACGGAGGGGGAACTCCATGCTCACCGGTCGAAATTCAAACGACTCGACCATCGCTCGCCGTGCGGGTGAAACGTCGGCGAATTTCCATGTTCCCAGCGTCGCGCCCGAGATGACCGGCCCCGCGTATACGAATTCCGTGTTCGGCGGAGGAAGCGATAATAACGCCGCGATCGCCGCGTGTCCGACCTGCCTGCCGTTCCGATCGGCGACCTCGGTATCGCCGACATACCCGTCGCGAGGGCCGATGTCTCCGCACGTTGACAGCAGAAAGACGCACGGGACTCCCGTCTCGCGTTCAACGACTTCGCGAGCCGCTCCAATATAATCCGGGCTGATCAAACTGTTCTGCCAGGCGAGCGTCGTCGGATGACACGGATACGTGAGCAGCGTGCAACAAGGCTCGCCGTTCTGCCGCGTGACGCGCAATACCTGCACGTCGAGTTCGAAGGGGCGATCGGGATTAAAACCGCAGACGTACATTTCTCGCTCTTCGTCCCAGTAATCGCGATTCTGACCCATCGCGCAGGGAGCGCTCCCCGCCGTCATGTTGACCGGTTCGACCGTGGCGAGAGCATTGCGATAACACTCGGCGAGTTTTTCGGGCAGCGCATCGAGATACGGCCCGATCAGGTCGCCGCCGGGAAAATCCTTGCGGTCCCGAACGAGCAGTCCGGCGGAATGCGTATGCGAGAAAGCAAAGACGATCCGCTCGCGCGCCATACCGGTCAGTCGCGAGATCGCATCGAGAATCTCTTCCATTTCAGGGGGACGAAACAGGCAATGATCGAGCGCGATCAAAAGGAATCGTTCGGATGCCGATCCTTCCGCATCGGCGAGCGGTTCGATCACCAGCGCCGATGCGGTGAGCGGTCGATGCACGCCCGTCGCGCGGTCGGTCACCGCGGCCCCCCACATGCGGTGATAAATCCCCACGGGAGGAGTAATCTCACATCGCGCCAACCCCAGCCGGCACGACCCCATCGCCGTCGTTATGGTTATTGTACTCATGGTTGTCCTGACATTATCATGTTTCACATTCAGAGGAAATGGCCGCAAAAAACGCAAAAAAGACGCAAAAACTCGATTCACAAGCCATTGTCAGTTTCGAGATCAATGTCGCCTCGATCAGTGGACATCACGAACTTTTTAATTTGGAAGTGATAGGCTCCGAAATTCACCAATAAACCATGCGGAATACGGGACGCACGCAGATATCCCAACAACTGCGCCACACGTTCATCGCATATTGATTTCGCTGCTTTTATTTCCACAATCAATAACCCACCAACGATGATATCAGCAAAATATTCACCCAGTATTGTCCCGTCTTCATCATAGATCGCAAGTGGATGCTGAATCTTTACGTCCAATCCTTTCTTGCGCAATCGATGTCTCAATGCATTCTCGTAAACTTTCTCCAAATGACCCGGACCAAGGTATTTATGAATTGCAAATGCAGTTTCACGCACCAGATCACACATCTCAAAGATTTGCTTTACTTCCATTTTTGCGTCTTTTCGCGTTTTTTGCGGCCATTTTTTCCAAGAATTCTCATTAGACTCACAACTCAAACTTTGCCGCCATGGGCATGCGGCGGCCGGTGCCGAAGGCTCGGGGGGAAAGTTTGATGCCGGGGGGCATCTGTCGACGCTTGAATTCGTTGCGATCGAGTTTATTCACCACCCATTTGACGGTCTGCGGCGGATAAAGCGTACATAACTTTTCGACCGACCATTCCCGCTCGATCAGGCCTTCGAGGATCGCATCGAGAATCGGGTAAGGGGGGAGCGTATCCTGATCGAACTGATTGGGAGCGAGTTCTGCACTCGGTGCCTTGTGCATCGTACCGGCCGGGATCACTTCCCGTCGTTCAACATGCTCGTTGATGTAACTCGATAAGGCATACACATCTCGCTTGAAAAGATCGGAAAGGACGGCGAAGCCTCCCGCCATATCGCCGTAGATCGTGCAGTAGCCGACCGCGAGTTCGCTTTTGTTTCCGGTTGCCAGCGGAATCCAGCCGTAGCGATTGCTCCGCAACATGACGATCGCGCCGCGAATGCGGGCTTGCAGATTCTGATCGGCCAACCCCTGTGGTTGCGAGGCGAGATCGTCGTGGACAATGGTCGTCGTTTCATAAGCCTTGTGAATTTCGTCGATGGGGATGATCTGCCAGTCGATGCCGAGATTCTCCGCCAGCAACCGGGCATCATCGACGCTGTGCGTACTGCTGTATCGGCTGGGCATCAGCAGACCGTGTACGTTTTTCGGGCCGACCGCTCGGGCGGCGATGCAGGCGGCCAGAGCGCTATCGATGCCGCCCGATAATCCGAGCACGCATTCGGAAAATCCGCATTTGCGCATGTAGTCTCGCAAACCCAGCGTCAAAGCCTGCAAGAGAAATTCCTCGCGGGGGATGTCTGGTTCAACGAGAGGTCCGGGGAGACGAGCGAGATCCAAGTGTTGAACATCAGGCTCAAACCCGGCGAGCGCTACGATTTTTTCCCCCTGCGCATCGAGCACCATGCTGTGCCCGTCGAATACCAGATCGTCGTTTCCGCCAACCTGGTTCACAAATACAAAAGGGACTCCATGACGTTTCGCATGTCTCGAGGCGATACCGGTCCGGCGATGCGGTTTATCGATTTCGAATGGGCTTGCCGAGATGTTGACGAACAGGTCGACCCCCTGCCTGGCCAACTCGGCAAGAGGATCGGGCTGCAGCACGGGCTGGCTGTGGTAAAACGTCGACGATTCTCCCCACCAGGCATCCTCGCAGATGTGCAACCCGATGCGAACGCCTCGAAAGGTGACAGGGCAGACATTGTCCGCTGGTCGGAAGTATCGCTGCTCGTCGAAGACATCGTAATTCGGCAACAGCGACTTGTGAACCGTCGCCTGCACCTGCCCGTCGGCGATCAGACTCGCGGCGTTGGCGATGCGGCCCAAGGGAACTCCGCGCGTCGTCGGATGGCCGATGATCGCACCGATGCCGGGGGGACAATCGCGGGCCAGTTCATCGACGATGCGATCGCAGGCGGCAGCGAATCCGTCCCGCAACAATAAGTCTTTGGGGGGATACCCGCTGAGGACGAGTTCAGACGTGATGCATAACTCAGCACCCGCAGCTTGCGCATCATGCAGGGACTGCCGAACGAGTTCTCGATTCCCGCGGAGATCCCCGACGATCGGGTTGAGTTGAATCATCGCAATTTTCACGCGGCACCCACCCTACGAATTCTTGACCAACATTGCCATGCCGTCGGCTCCCGTGTCGGCGGCTCCTTTGAGCGTCCCCGTCTGTTCGTCGATCGCAATGGCGTGAACGAGGGCCATCCCGCCGTGACTTTGCGGTATGCGCGTCACCGGATGCTTCTTTCGCACTTCGTTCAAGACCATCGCCGGAATGCGAGCATGGGCAAAAATCGTTTCTCCCTGACAATCGAATCGCGGGCTCAAGACGGCGTCGGACACGCTCATCTTGAAATCGAGCACGTTGACGATCACTTGCAGAATCGATGTGATGATCCGCGTCGCTCCCGGTGCGCCGATCACCAGCACCGGCTTGTTTCCCTTGAGCACGATCGTCGGCGTCATGCCGGTCGTACGCCCTTTTCGCGGAGCGATACTGTTGGGATGCCCCGGATAGGGATGGAAGTTGATCATCGAATTGTTGTACATGAAGCCCAGTCCCGGGGAGATCGCCCCCGACGACATGCCGAGCGAATGCGTCAGCGAGACGGCGTTCCCCCAGCGGTCGACGACGGTGACTTGCGTTGTATCGGGCGTATCCTGATGAACGGGACCGGAAACGATCGGTTGACCCCCTTCGATGATTTTCCGCCAGTGCGCTGCGCGGTCCTTCGAGACCATCCACTCCAAAGGAACCTGTTCGAATCGAGGATCGGCGAGATGCCGATTACGATCGGCAAACGCTGCTTTCATCGCCATCGAGACCAGCCACACGTAACCTGCCGAATTGTGTTCGTAGGATGCGATGTCGTAGCCTTCGAGAATGTTCAGAATCGCCGCCAGCGTCGGCCCGCCGTGTGGCGGTTGATTGGTGACGATCGTGTAGTCGCGATATTTGACGACGACGGGGGCTTCTTCGCGATGCTGATATCCGGACAAGTCCTCCGCCGTCACCCAGCCGTTGTGTTTACGGATGTCGGCGACCATCTCTCGCGCCAGATCGCCCGTGTAAAAGTCTTCCGGCCCATGCTTGACCAAGCGTTCGAGCGTGCGACCGTAATCGGGGTTGCGAATCGTTTCGCCCGCTTCATAGGTCGTGCCGTCCGCTTCCAGCCAGATGCGCTGCGCATCGGGTGTCGTGTTGATTTTTTCGAGCAGCGACGAAGCTTCGGGGAGCTGTGAAGGATCTTTCCAGCGGGTCGCCAGATGTTCTCCCACGACAAAGCCCTCGTGAGCGATGCGGATTGCGGGGGCCAGTGTCTCCGCCCAACTGCGCGTCCCCCAGCGTTCGCGAATGATCTGCATCCCGCGGACCATGCCCGGAGTGCAAATCGACTGGTAGCCGTTGTCGTTGACCTTCCCTTTGAGAAAATATCCCCAGCCGCGCGGATTCATCCCCAGCACGACGTCCTGCCACATGTCGGGTTTGACGAGCGAACCGGCCAGCGCGGGGGCATCGACGATCGCGTGCGGCTCGGTCGATTCGGCCGGCCAGCACGTCATCACCAAATACCCACCCAACCCGCAGGAATGGGGATCGATTACCCCCTGCACCGCGGCGCACGTCAACGCGGCATCGTAGGCGTTTCCTCCCGCAGCCAAAACCTTGGCCCCCTCCTCGACGGCGAGCGGCTGGGGCGCGACGATCATACCCGGCATGTGATGTTCTCCGTGATTTCAGTATATTCGCAACGTAAACAGAAAATGGGGATGCATAGAAACAGTATCTAAAGTACAACACGCTTCGGCAATGCTCGCACGATAGTCGGTCGACGACTTATCCCGATTGAACGATGTATCCCTCGGAATCATTCTGTCTATGTTCGGACCCCTGTCAGCCTTTTTTGATTCTGATTCGGATAAATCGCGACGCCGTCGGATCGTTATGATGGGCATTGGTCTGGTCTGTTTGACGGCGATCATCCTTATATTCACACTACGGGATCGGCGTTCGCTGCCCGCTGAACACCAGCAATCGTTCTCATCCCCGATCGACAACCTGACGTGCGTACTCTTTGACGCGAAACGCAATTTGCTCGTCGCCGGGAATGCGACCGGCCAAGTCGTGTACTGGAAACAGCCGGACGATCGCGCCGTCACGCTCGATCGCTGGACGGCTCAGCCATTGACGGCGATGACGATGACACCCGACGGCCTGTTGATCGCCGGATGCCTTTCGAACGAAGTGTTCGGCTGGGATTTCGAAGAGAATGCGATGCGGCAGTTGCCGTCGATCGGCGCTCCAGCCGGTTGCATCGGATTTCGTCAGGATCGACTCGAACTGATTCTGGGATTGAGCAACGGAGTGATGACGATCGTCTCGCCGAAAAGCAAGAATCGCCACATCAAATCGGGACACCGGGGCAGCGTCAAGTCGATCGCGATCGACCCCTCCGGAAAAATTCTGGTGACCGG
>JBJXGP010000504.1:0-3444 GCA_046160425.1 Planctomycetaceae bacterium | reverse complement strand
AAGTCAACACCCTGGCGCAAATCCCGTGCCAAAAGTGCGCGGCGCAAATGTTGTACCAAAGAATCATCGAAACTTTAACCTTTGCTGAGAAATGTTAAAGCAAGTGCCATTGGGCGGAAGCCCCTGGAACAGTTCCAATCAACGCGATCAAGCCCCGGAGGGGCGACAGATTCATGTTGAACGCATCGAACGAAATCCTCTGTCACCCCTCCGGGGTTTTGCATGACGACGATGTTACAACCCTGGGGCTTCCGCCCCAGGCTATTGACGATCACCCCGCCGGGGTTCAGAACGAAGACCAAGACCAAACCCCAAAACCACAGGCTGAAGCCTGTACTCCAACAATGAACGAGGTAACTCCATGACCAAAAAGATAAACGTCAATCGCCGCAATTTTCTCCAAGCCGCGGGAGCCACCGCTGCTGTGAGTTGGACCGCCGCCAGCTATGCGAAAGTATTCGGAGCCAACGAACGTCTCCGCATCGGTTTCATTGGCGTCGGCGGGATGGGGAGCGGACATGTCGGCGCCATCAACAGCCTGAAAGAGAAGAACAATCTCGAACCGGTTGCCGTCGCCGACTGCTGGACGACGCGTGCCGAAGCCGCCGCGAAAACGTTGAACGCCCCGAATGCGTATCAGGATTTCCGCAAGGTGCTCGATCACAAAGATATCGACTACGTCACCATCGCGACGCCCGAACATCAGCATTCGAAGATGACGGTCGCCGCCCTCAAGTCGGGCAAGGCGGTCTACTGTGAAAAGCCGATGACGCATACGATTCCGCAGGCGCTCGAGGTCATCGCCGCCCAGAAAGAAACCGGACTACCGGTGCAGGTCGGCGTGCAAGCGATGTCCGACGACAGCTATAGCTCCGCCGCTAAGGCGATCGAAGAGGGAGTGCTCGGCCAGGTCGTGCAGGCCCAGATCGAATACGTCCGCCGTTACGGCGACCAAGGCCCGTGGCGCGTGCCGGGTCTCAAGGACGACGAAGCCCAGCCCAAAGATCTCGACTGGAAGGCGTGGCTCGGCGAGGCTCCGAAAACCGAATGGAACCCGCATCATTATCACGAATGGCGCAACTACGCCGCGTACTCCGGCGGCATCTGCACCGACCTGTTCATTCACCGCATCACGCGGATCATGAAGGCGTGCAAGCTGCTCTACCCTCGTCGCGTCGTCGGCATGGGAGGGATCTGGCAATGGCCGGACGGCCGCGATCTCCCCGATAATTTCGAGATGATCTGCGAATACCCGCGCGGCATGACGGTCTACGTCCTCGGCACGATGAGCAACCGCGTCGGCATCGACCACCTCATCCGCGGCTACCGCGGCACAATGTACTTCACCCCCACCGGCTGGGTCGCGAAGGACAAAGACGACAAAGTCCTCGCCGAGCACACCAAAACCGGCGGAGAGGATATCCATCTGCACCACACGAACCTGCAAAACCACATCCGCAACGGCGAAGAACTGAACTGCCCAGTCGATTTGGGCCTGGCGGGCGTCGTCGCCGTCAACATGGCCAACGAATCCTGGCGCACCGGCCAAATGATGGCGTGGGACAGAGAGAACAAGAAGATGGTCCCGGCGCATACGCTGGAGCAGAATTTCTATCCGGAAAACGTGTAAACGGCGATTGGGCTGATGTGATCGATTCAGGGGTTGCCGGGACGGCAACCCCTTTTTTATGGTTGGAGTACAGGCTTCAGCCTGCTGCCTTTTCTCTGTGTCTCCGTGGTTCTGCGAGAGATATATTTGGTAGAGTGAAGTTATGGCATCCAAAGATCTGATGAACCTCTGGAACATGATCACGAACGACTTACAGCGAGCGCGTGCGACGCTTCCAGCCGGTGCTGTCGAGGATCGTGTCATCAAAGCATATGAGGAATACCTCGAGCATAATGAACTTGAAGTGGCGTGTGACATGCTGGAAGTGTATGCGGAAGATCACGACGTTACTCCCGAGTTTTGGCTTTCACTCCGAGATGCGTCACTGAAGATGGAATTACGAGAACGGGCGGCTCGTTACGCCAGTGAAGCGTCTGAAGGATAGGCAAGGAGCCGCACGTTCTCCCGTCGTGCGATACCAAGGAAACTGACGTGAGCGATCTGTTTCAACGAATCTGCCAATTGATCGACGCCGGTGATGTGCGGATATCGGCTCATGGTTATGATGAAATGTCCCAAGAGGGTATCGCCGTCAGGGATCTCATCAGCAGCACATTGAACTCCACTCTGGTCGAAGACTATCCCGACTATCCCGACTATCCCAAGGGGCCGTGTGCCTTGGTGCTACACTTCGACGCCGAGGGGCAACCAATTCATGTTGTCTGGGGCATTCCCAAAGGATACGATAATCCTGTCGTTCTGGTGACGGCGTACCGGCCTGATCCCGAGCGGTGGGACGAAACGTTTTTGAAGAGGCGGTCATGAAACGAAAAACGACAACAAAACTCATCCACGAAGGTCAGTACGCGGCGGAAGTCGATGTCGATCTCATCGAAGACGGCCACGACTGGTCCCCTTATCTCAGCGTCGACGATGCCTGTAAACTCGACGACGTCCGCGATGCGTTGCGCCACGGCGATCTCAAAAAAGCGTCTCAACTCGGCCGCATCTATGAGCTTCGGCCAGTGGTTCAGGATTAGCTGCCGAGTGCCTTTCCCTGCATCATCATGGAAGACATAATTTCACACGAAAGTGCAAAGACGCGAAGAATAATCAGGGACTGGGAGAGAATCCGTTTTGCCAGTCAGCCGAAACTTTCATGATGCCGGATTTGTTGACTTCGCACTTGGTCCCAGGCGCGAAGTTCGTCTGCGACTGTGCCTGAATGGCAGCGATGAAACAGTCGTTCGCTTCAGCGCGGTTGACAACTATAACACCGTCTGTTCGTTTCTCCAGCGTTTGGACCGACCACCTTTTGAAGGAGCTTTCCTCGATCAAATCGATTCTCTTAAGCGGACGACCGGTGGGTGGCTTCTCGAATTGGATCATGGCGGCGCCGTGCGGATCGAAACGCAGAAGTCTCCCACGGTCGTACGCAATGATGCAAGTTAGTCATGGCACATGGTGAGCGAAGAATGCCTGCGCTTCGTCATTGGGACATTCGGATTTGATTCGTCATTCGAGCTTCGACATTCGACATTTTTGAAAGGCCCCATGATCTACCTCTACGCCACCCTCCTCCTCCTAACCAACACCGTGGCGTGGATGGCAAACGTGTTTATGCTGCCGGGGAACTGGGTGCTGGTGGGGTTCGCCGCACTTTATGCATTGGTTCTGCCGGAGGACGCTCAGCCGCGGGTGAGTTGGATTGACCTGCCTCACGAATTTCGGACACTCGGAAGCCACAGTTAAGATGCCAGTTTTGCGTTGTTGTTTTCGTGTTGTTGTTCGAAAGCAACCGGGCTTTGATAGTTTAACGCGGCGTGTCGTCGTTT
>JBJXGP010000503.1:0-5589 GCA_046160425.1 Planctomycetaceae bacterium | reverse complement strand
GTTGCAGGGGTCGTTCGCCGCGAATTCCATGTCAGGTTCGTAATTGCGAAAAGGGCTGATCGTAGTAATCGATTTCAATTCGGCGGGACTCCGCGCCGGTTCGCGATACGTGTCGTCGGCCTGCGGGAGAATCGATGAAGAAATGTCGGGCACGGGGACGCTCCGCGGTTCCGGCTGCAGTGCTTCGACTGTGGGAGGAACCGGGACTTCGACGGCAGGCGACTTGACCGGAATGCGGACCGGGTTCTTCGTCGAAACCGATGGAATTTCGTCCTGAGAGTTCCGGGCCGGAACGTCATCTTCATCGACGCCAATCTTCTCGGATGTTTTCTGATCGATGACAAGCGGGACGGCGGCCGGTTTGGCCGGCTTCGCAATCAATTTGGGTACGGATTCAATCTCGGGGAGAGGGACCGGCGACGCAGGCGAACCGTCCAGTTTTTCAGGAGATTTTTCGTTCGCATCGGCCGATTTCAAGCGTTCGCGGCGGAGTTGATTCCAGCGATGCTTCGCCGAACGCTTTTTGAGCCGATCGAGCGGACTGTTCTGAACGAAGAGTTGCGAGTAATACTCTTTTGACGTTTGCAGATGTTCGTCGGCACCGGCGTTGTTCGAACATACCATCACGAGCGCCAGGGCAGACAGCAATAATGCCGGTCCGGTTCGGCGCGATGACGCATTACCCCATATCGACGGGAGAATGTTCGAACGAGTAATTGGGTGCTTCTTGAGTGATGGTGATGTCATGCGGATGGTTCTCCCTCACCGTGGCCGGCGAGACCTGAATGAATTTTGCTTCCGTGCGTAATTCCGCAATCGATTGCACTCCAAGGTAGCCCATCCCTGCTCTCAATCCGCCGATCAATTGATAGAGCAGAGCGTTGAGCGGACCACGATACGGCACGCGTCCTTCGACTCCCTCGGGAACTAATTTATTGCCTTTTTTGCCTTCTTCGATTTCTTCACCGTCGATGGATTGCCGATATCGCTCGCTGCTTCCTTTGACCATTGCCCCCAGTGATCCCATGCCACGGTATCGCTTGAAACTTCTTCCCTGAAACAGAATCATCTCGCCGGGGCTTTCGTCCAGACCGGCTAACAATCCGCCGATCATGACCGTATGTGCTCCGACCGCGAGCGCTTTCGTCAAATCTCCGCTATATCGAATTCCGCCATCTGCAATAATCGGCACGTCGGTGTCGGCGACAGCTTTGGCAGCATGCGATATGGCGGTAAGTTGGGGGACTCCTACCCCCGAAATGATTCGTGTCGTACAGATAGAACCGGGGCCGATACCGACCTTGATGGCATCCGCACCGGCGTTTAACAGATCGCGTGTTCCTTGTTCTGTGGCGACATTTCCCGCGACGACGTCGATATCCCAGCGTCGTTTGATCTCCCGCACCGTATCGATCACATTTTTCGTATGTCCGTGCGCACTATCGACTACGAGAACGTCGACCCCTGTCTTAATGAGGCTTGCGGCTCGCTCGAAATCGAAGACTCCCACCGCCGCTCCGACACGCAGCCGACCCCGGGAATCCTTCGAAGCCTTCGGAAACCGCAAATTCTTGTCAATGTCCTTAATCGTTATTAACCCTCTCAGTTGGTAATTTTCGTCAACCAGCAGAAGTTTCTCGACTTTATTTTCTTTCATAATGCGTTGAGCGACTTGTAAGTCGGTATCTTCACTGGCAGTGACCAGTTTTTTCTTGGTCATGACGTCAGCGACCGATGTCTCTTTCGACTCCAGGAAGCGAAGATCCCGCCGGGTCAAAATCCCCATAAGTTTCCCATTTTCCGTAATCGGCACACCTCCAATATTTCGCTCATCCATAATCTTGATGGCTTGACCGACGGTCGCATCCGGAGGAAGCGTCACCGGGTCGACGATCACGCCGTGTTCGCTGCGTTTGACGCGGTCGACTTCCAGCGTCTGGCGTTCGATCGACATGTTCTTGTGAATGATGCCGATCCCCCCTTCTTGCGCCATGGCGATGGCCATGTCACTTTCGGTGACGGTATCCATCGGGCTGCTGACGATCGGTACATTGAGCTTGATACGCCGGGTGAACGAGGTCGAGACGTCGACTTCCGACGGGAGGACTTCGCTATAAGCGGGGACGAGCAGCACGTCGTCAAACGTTAAACCACGGTAGGCAATGCGATCTTCCATGGCTCGATCTTTCTCTGGGTGGTTTTGAAGAGATTCTTGTAAGATACAATGCGGCGTTGGAAGGTGTTCATCAAAGTGAGGCCAATTCGCCTTCGCCGGTTTATCGATTCTTCGTCATGCAGCCTGAATTCTCAAGCCCATCCTCAAAATTCGTCGTCGTTGTCGTCATCGGTTGGAACATCATTTTCTACTTCACCCTCATCGATGACGTGCGTTTCGAGAGCCGGATCCGATTCATCGGCAAGCGCTGTCTCAGTCGACACTTCATCGCTTTCCATAGCCCCCCCCACCGCCTGTTGGAAAGCATTGGACAATGTGACCATCCTGGGGATGTCAAGGTTTTCTGCCCGCGCATCGTCTTTGAGTCCTAATCCTGCCAGCAGCGCATCGACTTGTGGCTTCGTCAAGAGTTTGCGATACATGCTCGCCAGCACGCTTCGCAGCAGTTTGCGGCGCTGGGTAAACAGTCTCCGCACAAAATCCTGAAAAAACCGGCGGTCGTCGATGGTCCACGGAGCCGATTGCAGAGGCTCCAATCGCACGATCGCCGAATCGACTTTAGGTCTCGGCCAGAAAACCGTCGGCTTCAATTTCTTGAGAATTTTGACCCGGCACTGCGATTGCAGCCAGATGGCCAGGGCGCCATATCCCGATTGCTCAGGCGTGGCGGCCATTTTTTGGGCCAGCTCCCATTGAATCGTCACGATCATTGTGGACCAGGGAAGCGAAGAGGCGACGATGTTGGAAATCACCGGCGTCGCGACACTATACGGCAGATTCGCCACGAGCTTGAATTCGGGATCGGGGACTTCCGCCAGAAATTCCTCGAGCTGTTCGACGACAATCGGCGAAAGGCGGTTCTTGTTTTTCAGCGCGTCGGTCTTGAGCAACGTCACGTTGTCGAATTGTTCCGTCGCCTGGCTGGCCATGGCATGCATGTGGGGATCGATCTCTACGGAGAGCACGCGAGCGACGTGCGGAGCCATCATGCTCGTCATCCCCCCAGTCCCCGCCCCGATTTCGAGAACGACGTCGCTGGGCTGCAACCCTGCCGCCCGGATGATGAACTCCATCAGGTTGAGATCGACGAGAAAGTTCTGACCGAGATCCCCCCGCGGATGGATTCCCTGTTCGGCGAATAATCCCATCAGATAAGAGCGTGTCTGGCGATCCGCGTTTTTCATATCGAGGGCAACTTCATGGCATCCGTGTCAGAATGCTCTTTCATCATATCAGGAGTCATTAACTTATTGGTGTTTGATACGGTACGAGCAATCGTTCGACATAACGGGCGAGAATATCGGTCTCGATGTTGACCACGTCTCCCGTTGTTCTCTGACCCAGCGTAGTCGCCTCCAATGTGTGTGGTATGAGCGCCACGCTGAAACGGTTTTCGATAAGATCGACCACCGTCAGGCTGATGCCGTCGATGGCGATCGAACCTTTGGGGACGACGAATCGTGCAAGAGCATCCGGCAGCGAAAACCACATCGTCACCCACTCTCCGTCTTTGTGGATCTCGGCGACGCGAGCCGTTCCTTCGATGTGTCCCTGAACGATGTGTCCTCCCAGCCGAGCGCCGGCCGCCAACGATCGTTCGACATTGATGAAATCTCCTTCCCGGAGCATGCCGAGATTGGTCTTCGACAGTGTTTCGGCCCCGGCTTCAAACGTCAAAACGTATTCGACGATCGAGACCACCGTCAGACAGCAGCCATTCAGGCAGATGCTGTCGCCGATGCGGTTATCGCAATAGAGTGGGGGGGGGAAATCAACAGAAAGGCGCATGGCGTTCCCGATCAGCTCGATGCGGCTGACTTTAACCATCCCTTCCACAAGACCGGTAAACATCAGTTTTACACCTGTGAAGCCGAACAGAAACTGGTATCCAACTGTCGGCTTTTCATTGATTGTGCTACCACCTGACGACGAAGATATTTCTGCGGCGAGCGGTTAGCTCGCATCCGTATTCGATTTAGAAAATCGGGGCGCCACCCATTCCATCCATGCCGCTCTGACGGGCGAAGCGAATGTAAAAAAGCATAACACCAGCGGCAGTGCCATCTCTCGAACGACGAAGATCGCCGCGGCCGCGAACAGGAGTTGAATCACATGCTTGCGCGTCCTGTTGCCGCGGAACCATTGATTGAAGACATGAGGGTAGCGGATGCGCGAGACCATGAGAAACGCCGTGACGAACGTCATAATCGGCAGTGCAATCATCATCGCTTTGATAATCTGGTCGGCCCATTGCGACATGAATTCCATGCGATCCGAACCGGCCCAGTTCATCAGTCCGCGGGCCGCGATCGGGAAGGCGGCAACCGTTCCCGCCGCTGCGGGGGAGGGCAAGCCGCTGAAGTAATCGTGCGAGTCGTCTTCATCCGTTTCGACATTGAAGCGGGCCAATCGCAGCACGGCACACATCGCGAACAGCATGGCAATGACCCACAGCAAGCGGGAATGATAAAACTCGCGCGAGAACTGCAACATCAGGAATGCGGGGGCGACACCGAAACTGATCGCATCGCACAGGCTGTCCAGCTCGGCGCCGAATTCGCTTGCCGAGTTTGCCCAGCGGGCCGCCTGTCCGTCGAACATGTCGAAGATCATCCCGAGGAAAATCAACAACGACGCGATGAAGAGCGTATATTCCACGTCGGTCGCTTCCGGGCCGACCTTGGCGGCGATCGTAATGCTGCCGAAACCACACGCTCCGTTGGCCAACGTGAGCATCGTGGGGAGCACGGCGAACATCTTGGGAGCTTTCATGGCCGTCTTCTTTGCAGTTGCGGAAGTGATCGAATTTGACTGTAGATACTCTTCGTATCGTGCGTGATTATGTTATTGGTTTCGATCGGTATCGGGCAATTATGCTCGAACCGGCTTTAACGTGGTCGCCGATTTTGGCCGCGATTTCGAGTCCCGTCTGTTGTTCGATGACCAGTTCGGTGCGCGACCCCAATTTAATCATACCAACCTGTTCGCCCCGTGCGAGAACATCTCCCGGTTTGAGCCAACAGACTATCCGCCGGGCGATCGCGCCGGCAATCTGGCGGACGACCATTCGGCGATACGGATAAGTATACTCTTCCAGTCGAATGGCGAGTTGTTCGTTTTCGCGTGCCGACTCGGGTTTGAGAGCGTTCAGGTATTTCCCAGGCCGATATCGCAGACCGACGACTCGGCCGGGAAACGGGCTGCGATTGATATGCACGTTGAAGATCGACAGAAAAATACCGATCATGATCGCCGGTCCGCCGATGAATTCATCATATTCGATGGTCTCGATGGCCACGATTTTACCATCCGCCGGGGGGACAATGACACCATCTTCTTGTGGAATCTGTCGCTGCGGATTCCGAAAAAACCAGACGATCAAACTCCCGACGACTGCGAAAGTACCCGCGACG